>NZ_CP046883.1:315522-631044 GCF_014262665.1 Corynebacterium anserum | reverse complement strand
CTCAGATACCGAACGTCCGAGTGAACACACCCATTTTCCTTCGTGTTTTCCTCCGTGACCGCAGCCTCTTCGCGTTGAGTTAGCTATTTCACATCCAGTCCGAGCTCCTCGCCCACTCCCAACTCAATGTTGAGACCAGGAACGGAGTCAATAAGATCACGCGTGTAGTCCTCACGCGGATGGGCAAAGATAGCATCAGCAGGGCCTTGCTCCACCACAGCACCCTTCTTCATCACCACAATGTCATCGGCGCATTGGCGAACAACCGCCAGATCATGGGTAATAAACAAGTAGGTCAGGTCAAGTTCATGCTGTAGGTCAGTAATCAGGCGCAAGATCTGGTCCTGCACTAGGACGTCCAGCGCGGATACCGCTTCATCCAACACCAGCACCTCAGGGTTAAGCGCTAGGGCGCGCGCAATAGCAATACGTTGCCGCTGGCCTCCCGATAGTTCGTTCGGATAACGGCGCATCGCTGATCGAGGCATAGACACCATATCCAGCAGTTCAGCCACGCGCTTTTCACGTTGTTTACGATTACCCACTTTGTGCAGGGCTAAAGGCTCCTCAATACACCGGTAAATGGAATACATCGGATCCAAGGAGCCATAAGGGTTCTGGAAGACGACCTGCATCTTACGACGCATATGGAACTGCTCCTTGCCCTTCAGATGGGAAATATTCTGCCCCTTGTACAGCACCTTGCCGCTCGTTGGATCCAGCAGGTTCAGCACCATGTTGGCCACGGTCGATTTGCCAGAACCAGACTCTCCCACCAGTGCGGTTGTCGAGCCCTTCCGCACGCCAAAGGTCACGTTATCCACCGCACGCAGAATTTTTTCGCCACCCCGCGCACCTCGAACGTCGAATTCCTTTACGAGGTTTTCTACGCGGATGACTTCACCAGCATCCTCGTTAGTCTGCTGCTTCATCTCTTCAGTCTCCAAGCCCGCAGCCTTCGCAGATTGAATGCGAGCAGAGGTCAGAGATGGCGCTGCCTTCACCAGACGCTGAGTATAGGGATGCTGCGGATTTCGCAGGATCTGCAATGAGGGGCCAGACTCCACCACTCGGCCACGATGCATCACGACGAGGTGTTGGGCGCGCTCCGCCGCAAGTCCCAGATCATGGGTAATGAACAGCACGGCGGTTCCCAGATCCCTCGTGAGACTCTCCAGGTGATCGAGAATCCGTTTTTGGACGGTCACGTCCAAGGCGGATGTCGGTTCATCTGCGATCAGCAGCTTCGGGCGAGCGGCCAAGCCCATCGCGATGAGAGCACGCTGGCGCATTCCTCCGGAAAATTCGTGAGGATATTGCTTTGCTCGACGCTTCGCATCTGGCAAACCGGCTTCCTCAAGGAGCTCAGAAACGCGCTCCTCTACCTTGTTGTTCTCAACTACGTGATTTGCTTTGAGAGACTCACCGATCTGCGTACCAATGCGCCACACGGGATTGAGGTTAGACATTGGGTCTTGAGGCACGAGGCCGATCTCTGAACCCCGCAGCTCTTGCCACTGTTTAGGGCTGAGATTGGTAATTTCTTTGCCTTCGAACTCGATGGAACCTCCGGTGACTTTACCCGTGCCGGGGAGTAACCCTAGGATCGCCATCGCGGTGGTGGATTTACCTGAGCCAGACTCACCTACGATGGCCACGGACTGACCGGGGTAGATGGTCAGGTTCACTCCACGGACTGCTTCGACCACACCGGTGGAGGACGTGAAGGAGATCTTCACATCTCTCATGTCCAGCAGTGGTTTATCGTTAAAACTTTGTGTGTTCTTGTCGCCGGGCTTAGTCATAGGATTACTTCTTCCGTGCCTTTGGGTCGAGTGCGTCGCGTACCACGTCACCCATCAGGATGAAGGACAATACAGTAAGACCCAGTGCGATGGCTGGGTAGAACAGCACCATTGGCTGGGTTCGCAGGGATGCTTGGGCAGCTGAAATATCTCCGCCCCATGACACCACGCTCGATGGCAAGCCAATGCCCAGGAAGGACAAGGTTGCCTCCGCGACGATGAAGGTACCCAGGGAGACGGTGGCGTACACGATGATCGGCGCTGCGGCATTCGGCAGGATGTGCTTAGTCAAAATCTGGAACTTGGAGGCTCCTACGGCCTTTGCCGCAGTCACGAATTCCTCATTCTTCACGCTCATCACTGCACCGCGGGTAATGCGCGCGATGTTGGTCCAACCGAAGACAGCGAGAACGAGAACGACAGTCCAGATGGTGCGGTGTTCCTTGAACATCTGCATCACCACGATGGCTGCCAGCACCAGCGGAACAGCGAAGAAGATATCGGTGAGACGGGATAGGAGCGTATCGACGAAGCCTCCGAAGAAACCGGCAAGCGCTCCAAATATCGTTCCAATAATGACGACGACAAGCGTGGAGAAAACTCCCACGAGAACGGATGCTCGCGCACCGTAAATCGTCCGCGCCAAAATGTCACAGCCTTGACGGTCAAAGCCTAGTGGGTGACCGGAGGCCGGCCCGTGCAGCGAATTAGCAAGGGTGCAGGCCCGGGGATCCACACTGGTGAACAGTCCCGGAACGGCAGCCAGGGCAATAGCCAACACGATCAAAATTGCGGCGATCCAAAACATCGGGCGCTTACGAAGATACTGCCAGGCCTCGCCCCATTGAGAGGTAGGGGCAGATTCATCAGCAACGGCGTCCACAGCACCCAGGCCTGTCTCATCGGTTTCCGCGATGTAGTATTCCTGGCCGCGACGCAGCTCAGCATTAATCACCGTATCTTGGGCAGGGTGTGGGTCCGTGGCATCAGATACAGGAATGTTTCGGTTGATATCAGGCATAGCGGATCCTTGGGTCAAGAACGGCATAGATGAGGTCAACGAGCAGGTTGGCGATAATGTAGACGATCACCAATACTGTAGTGAATGACACTACGGTGGTTGGTTCCCCCTTCAGGATGGCCTGATAAATCTGACCACCGACGCCATTAATACCGAAAATACCTTCGGTGACGATAGCTCCGCCCATGAGAGCACCGAGGTCCGCACCAACGAACGTGGCCACTGGAATCAAAGAGTTACGGAGAACGTGGCGGCTCATCACCTGCCCATTTGAGAGACCTTTGGCTCGTGCAGTACGCACATAGTCAGCGCGAAGATTTTCGCTGACCGATTGCCGGGTGAGGCGTAGCACGTAAGCGAAAGATAGACCGCCCAAAACTATCGCAGGCATCAGCAAGGCCTTGAACGTGTCTTTCGATCCCACTGTCACCGGTAACAGTCCCCATTTCACCCCGACAACGAACTGGAGCACAAAACCAATCACGAACGATGGCACGGCGATGACTGTCAGAGACAGGAATAGCACTGTCGAATCGAAAATTCCGCCTCGACGAACGCCGGCGATGAAGCCGAACAAAATGCCAAAAACGGTCTCAAAAATCAGCGCCATGATAGCTAGCTTGATGGTGACCGGGAATGCGTGTGCCATCACATGAGACACTGGTTGACCGGAGAAAGTGGTTCCAAAATCCAGCTGCGCAATACCTTTGAGATATAGCAAATACTGTATAAAGAATGGCTTATCTAGGTTGTATTCCGCGCTGATTCGCTGGCGAGCACCCTCGCTCAAGCCACGGTCGCCACCAAGGGCTGCCACCGGGTCACCGGGCATAAGAAAGACGAGTGCGTATAGGAGCAGCGTGGCACCAAAGAACACGGGGATCATTTGGAGCAATCGGCGCCCAACATAGCGCAACATAAAAAGTTTCTCCTCTAGAGGGTTAGGTAATTCACTGAGGCTGCGTCATGAACGCACAAGACGCCCCACCGTGCCCCGAGACGATGCTCTGGGGACGGTGAGGCGGTTTCACTAGGTGACAGCCACAATCGCTAAACAGTTACCACGAAGCGGGATTACTTCTTGGTGATCTCGTTGTAGGCAGGGAGGGAATTCCAGGTGAATACAACGTTATCCACGTTCTCGGACCAGCCACCGGTCACGTTGGAGTACCACAGAGGAATTGCAGGGAGATCCTTGAGCAGAACTTCCTGTGCCTCGTTGTACTTGGACTTCGCCTTATTGATATCGGACGCACTAGCAGCTTCCTTCATCAACTTGTCGAACTCTGGGTTGCTGTAATCACCATCATTTGAGCTGGCGTTAGTGGTGTATAGCGGAACCAAGAAGTTGCCCAGCGATGGATAGTCGGCCTGCCATCCGGTACGGAATGCGCCGTTCAGCTTCCGATTGGTGATGTCATCACGCAGTGACTTGAAGTCTGGATATGGCTTGCCTACCGCTTCAATGCCGAGGGTGTTCTTAATGCCGTTGGCAGTAGCGTCAACCCATGCCTGGTGACCACCGTCGGCATTGTAGGCGATGGTAAATTCTCCAGAGAACTCGGAGATATCATCAGCCTTCTTCCACAGCTCCTTAGCCTTTTCTGAATTGTACTTCAGGACATCAGCTCCCTTTAGACTGTCGGAGTGACCCGGAATTACTGGAGCCGTGAAGTCAGTAGCTGGAGTACGGGTGCCTTGGAAGATCGTCTTTGTGATTTCGTCACGGTCGACTGCCATGGAGAGAGCTTCACGGCGAAGCTTGCCTTCTTCGCCCTCGAAGTGCTTTGCCTTTTCTGGAATGGTGAATGACTGAAATACAGCGGATGGCTGGTTAACAGAACGGCCACCCAGTTCATCTTCATACTTCGTAAACGCAGAGTCAGGAACCTGATCTAAAATGTCAAGGTTGCCAGACAGTAGGTCTGCGTAAGCGGCATCTGATGAGCTGTAGAAGACGAACTTCACTCCGTCATTTTTGACCTCACGCTCGCCGTCGTATTCGTCATTAGGAACCAGGGTGGCATCCTGGTTGTGATTCCACGATTCCAACTTGTAAGGGCCGTTGCCGATTGGCTTATCCCCATACGCGTCGATGTCATCGTAAGCAGACTTGTGCAGCGGGAAGAACGCTGAATACCCCAGACGCTGGGTAAAGTCTGACTCTGGGTGATCCAACTCAATAGTGAAGTTCTTGTCGTCCAGAATCTTCAGGCCTTCGAGCGAGTCGACGCCCTCCTTGTAGCCCTTGATTGGTTCGAAGAAGGAGGAAGCAAGCAACTCGTTCTTTACTGCGTAATTCCATGCATCCACAAAGTTAGCGGAGGTAACCGGGGAGCCATCCTGGAAAGTAATGTCATCCTTCAGGGTCACCTTATATTTGGTATCACTAGTCTGCTCGATGTTTTTCGCCATCTCGTTGTGCACTTCACCCTTGGTGTCATAGGACACCAGACCAGAGTAAATAAGGTCGAGGATTCTACCGCCGCCCGTTTCATTGGTATTCGCAGGGATCAGCGGGTTTTGTGGCTCTAAGCCCCACGCAGTGATGAGACCAGCCCCCCCACCATTGCCGGAATCACCTCCGCAAGCAGCAAGTCCCAGCGCCAGAGCGATTGCGGATACGGTTACCGCAGTTTTCTTGAGGGTCATGTGGCCCTACCTCCAGAAAGTCAGTGAATGCAATGAACAATTGCTAAAGCTGAGACTAACAAGAGAAATTGCTCTTCTTGAAAGAATTATTCAATCGGTTTCATAACATTTACCCAGCTCATCGGGTAACCCCCGTTGGCCAATCCACACTCCGACGGACATCAGGGGAGGTCAGCATAGTCTTTGAGTTAATCACCACTCCATATTTCAGCTGTGTGAAATTTTTCGATGCACTCACTGCCTACCCTCAAAAGTGACAGCCCCCTTTAAGCTCCTCCGAACCGTTTGACTATAAAAACAGCCAGAATGTGACATGGAACACAGTAGTGGTTGCACAACTGAACACTCCACAAGCACCGGCCAAAGGTAACTAGGCAGCCCCAGCCAGGCAGAACCTAAGTCACCCCCACCAACAAGAGAAAGCTTAAGCCTCCACCGAAAATCTCCGGTGGAGGCTTAAGCGAGAATATTTGGTCGGGATGACAGGATTTGAACCTGCGACCCTCCGCTCCCAAAGCGGATGCGCTACCAAACTGCGCCACATCCCGACGAGAGGGAACGACGGGAATCGAACCCGCGTCTTCAGCTTGGAAGGCTGAGGTATTAGCCACTATACGACGTTCCCATGTCCATCACTAATCACGGCTACCCCCAGAGACAACCACCGTTATCCCAAGGCTTGCGCCCGTGTGATTTCCACGAGAAGACACTATACCGAATGAATTCACGGGCACATAATCGTCGCATAATCAGAGCCCTTTAAACGATGAAGGCGCAGGTAAATTACGCAAATTGGCACGCGCCATCTCGATCATTTTCCCCACCCCTCCTTCCAAAACCGTTGCCGCCGCAGCCTTCGTAAAACCGCCGACTTGTTCTAAGGAAATCTCCGGCGGAATACTCAGAGCGTTAGGATCAGTCACCACATCGACCAGCACCGGTCCAGGATGCGCCAGCGCTTCCCTGAGCGTGGACTCAATATCCTCTGGGTCTTCGATCCTGTAAGAGACAATTCCTACTGCCTTGGCGATTGCTGCGTAGTTCACCTCCTCGTGGTCGGTCCCGAAATCCGGCAATCCCGCGACCAGCATCTCCAGTTTCACCATGCCCAGCGATGAGTTGTTGTACACAATCGCTTTCAAAGGCAGGTCATGCAATTTCGCAGTGAGCAACTCCCCCAGAAGCATGCCCATACCTCCGTCGCCACACAGGGCGATGACTTGACGCCCTCGATCCGCAAATTGTGCTCCAATCGCCTGAGGAAAGGCATTCGCCATCGTTCCGTGTCGGAAGCTGGCGATCATCTTCCGCTGCCCATTGGGGTTGATATACCGCGCATGCCAAACGTTACACATGCCTGTATCAGCAGTGAACACAGCATCCCGATCCGCTAGACCGTCCACAACGTCTGTCAGAAACTCGGGGTGTATGGGCTTCTTCTTCCCGTGCGCACCAGTGTAAGCCTCAATGACGTGAGAAAGAGCCTTCTCATGCTTCCTCAACATTGCGTCGAGGAAACGACGATCCGTCTTCTTCTCAATCAGCGGCATCAGAGCATTAATCGTGGCGGCTACATCACCATGGACAGGAACGCTCACATGAGTGCGCCTGCCAATGTTCGCTCCGTTGATATCCACCTGGGCCGTCTCTGTAGGCTTCGGCAGGAACTCCGAGTAGGGAAAATCCGTTCCCAGAAGAATGAGCAAGTCCGCCTCTTCGAAAGCATCGTTGCACGCGCCATAGCCCAACAGACCCGACATTCCCACGTCAAACGGATTGTCATAGTGGAGGTATTCCTTACCGCCATATGCGTGCCCCAGCGGCGCATTGATCTTATCCGCCAGTGCCAGCACCTCCTCACGGGCGTACCTGCAGCCCGCACCCCCGAAGAGAACCACCTTATTGGCGTCGTTAATTTTCCGAGCCAATTGCCGAACCTCAATAGGGCTAGGTACAACAGTTGGCCGCTCCACGGAGATAGCGGAACGCAACTGCGGAGAGTCGTGCGCATCCTGAGATGCAAGGTCACCAGGAATAACGAGCACAGACACACCATTGCCCGCCATTGTCGACTGAATAGCGTGGTGAAGAATCGTTGCACCCTGCTCAGTAGAATTAACCATCTCGCAGTAACCAGAGCATTCCGCGAAAAGTTTTTCCGGATGAGTCTCCTGGAAATAACGCGATCCGATGTACTGGCTTGGAATATGGCTGGCAATGGCCAGCACTTTGGCTCCGTTGCGATGGGAATCATAAAGGCCCTGGAGAAGGTGCAGGTTGCCTGGTCCACAACTTCCAGCACACACGGCCAAGCTGTCCATCATCAGGGATTCCGCTCCAGCTGCAAATGCGCCAGCTTCCTCGTTACGCACATGAATCCATTCGATAGAGCTGTGCTTTACTGCGTCCACGATGGGATTCAGGCTGTCCCCCACCACTCCATAAATCCTGCGAACCCCGTTGTTTTCCAGCGTTGTGATGAGTTGTTGTGCGTAGCTGGTTGCCATGTGTAGTCACATCCTTACTTAACTTGTGGACTCGTGGCGTGACTTTCCAGCGTACGCTCCATTGGGTATCACCCCGCTGAGCGATCACGAAAGCACTCACACAAGCAACCATGTGCTTGCCTCTTGAACAGTCCCATGCGAGCTCATAAGCGAAATGTTGTAGCGACATTCCCGATAAGCCGTTGCGTGGGAGTTTCAGTAAGGCTACGGTGTGCGCATCCCAGATGATTCACCGGGTTTACGCCCCGCTTGGGGGTATCACCTCCAGCCAGGCATGATGTGCACACGATCCCCCTAGCTTTCTGCTTCTCAACTGTCTATTTCCTAAAAATACGCCCCGCGTCTACGCACAATCGACGCAACGTCTTACCCTCCATAAAAATACTGTGACTATTGAGTCTATAACCGCGATTGTGTTTCTATTGTCTGTTGTCGACGACGTAACGAGGAGCAAGGAACACTGCGTCGCAAATGTTCTTATGTGCTCACCGGCACGCAAGACCATGCTGAGACCTCGAAGGTCTCTCGCCACAAAACTGCTAGTAAATGTTGTGCGCTTGAGACCGTTTCGTTATGATGTCTAAGCACTTGTTTCGAAGGGCAAAACGCGTACTTCGGGACTTCACTAGACACGCAATCGCAACGCGATTCGCCTCTAAACAAATAAGGACGTTTCAAGATGGCTAAGTTTTCTGCCAAGGTTCGCACCGCTGCAATCGCAGCAGTTGCGGCACTGAGTCTCGGAACCGGTGCTGGTGTTGCAGCTGCCCAGCAATTTGAGATCCCAGGTTTCGGGCCAATCACCTTCCCTAGCCAAGGCGGTGGCAACAAGGAACTGGTTACTTTCGGTGACTCCTTCACTGCTAACGCAGGCAAGGGCGGTCCACGTGGATTGCAGCCTGGTCACAATGCACTGACCGCCAACTGCGCTACCGACATGGAAAACTGGCCAAAGACCGCTGCCAAGGATCTCAACGTGTCCCTGGGCGACTGGTCCTGCAACGGCACCGGTGGCCTGCCAGCTCTTCAGCTGATGGCTTATGTGGAGGCCGCAATCGCTCAGGGTGACCTGGGTCCAGGCACCAAGGATGTTGTCATGATGTACGGCGGCATGGATGCTATTCAGTGGGTTCAGACCGGTCAGACCATGGCTCCTGAACTGAAGGTCGACTTCCATGCATTCAACGATACGATGCGCGTGGTCGGCGACCGCATCCGTGAAGTTGCTCCAAACGCACGCATCTTCATGACTTCCTACTCCGAGTATGCAACCAACGACCAGCTGTGCCTGGTCAACCTCCCAGGAAACGTCACCAACCCAATTCCAGCTCCTGGCGCTACCCGCATTCAGGAAGCCTTCCGCGACAACCTGCGTAACACCGCTGCCGCCAATAACTTCCAGTTCATTGACGTCTACCAGCAATCCATCGGCCACGGCACCTGCGCCCCAGAAGGCCCAGATCGCTGGGTTGCAGGCTTCGTTGATCCAAACATGGGTCCAATGACCAACCACCCAACCGTTGCGGGTGCTAAAGCTACCGGTCACATCATCGCACGTGGCCTGCGCTAAGCCTCTACCTCTTCTATAAGAGGGAGGAGAGTCAGTACAGTACTGGCTCCCCTCCCTATTTTTGCGCTGACAAATCTTTGTTGCGTTGAAACCCGAAGCGCAGAAGATGGAGAAGATAGAGTTCCATGATGAGAAGAAACTCCACGACCCACACTAGGAACCGCGACAAGAGCACATCGATGGTGCGTCTGTTGGGTGCGTTGATAAGGGTCTGTTGAGCGCGCAGATAAGCGAGTGTATCAGGTGGATATTATTTGAATTTGGCATTAAGTTCTTCCCAAAGTCTTAGACCTGCCCACACCTGAAGAAGTAGAATTCTTAGCCATGAAACCAGTGATTATCGATCGCGACAGCGGTGTTGAACTGTGGACTGCGACCCAATGCGCTGAATTCTCCGGTACAGCTCGCGGCACGTTCACCAGCTATGCGGGTCGTGGACGAGCTCCACGACCCGTAACCAAATACAACGGTTTAACGTTGTGGAACTCTGACGAAGTCCGTGAATGGCAGCGGCAACGTCTCGCCAAGAACAATTCCTCGGCAGAAGACTAAAAGAGCCCTATTTCTGTTCCGGTAGTTCCGGAGCGATACCTGTGCGTTCGTACTCAGCCAGGATGTCGATACGCCGTTGATGGCGCTCTGCCTGACTCCAGGGCTGAGCCACAAAAGCGTCAACGATAGCCAGCGCTTCTTCCTTCGAATGCATCCGGCCACCTAGGCCGATCAGCTGCGCATTGTTGTGTTCGCGAGCCAGCTGCGCGGTCTCTACCGACCAAGCCAAAGCGCAACGAGCTCCCTTGACCTTATTAGCGGCAATTTGCTCACCATTGCCGGATCCTCCGAGCACGATGCCCAAGGAACCCTCATCCTCGACAACACGACGCGCGGCTTCGATACAAAAAGCTGGGTAGTCATCATCCGCATCATAAGTGTGTGCACCACAATCAACGACCTCAATACCCTTTTGGCTCAGGTGGTCCTTGATGAGATTCTTCATTTCAAAGCCGGCATGGTCGGCACCCAAGTAAATACGCATATCTGCAGATCCTACCTAAAGACCGTGACTCGTCATGATTGAGAAACCACAAATCCCCTTCCAGTCCACGGCAGTTAAGCAAACTCTGCCCGCGGATCCTCCGTGCGTGAGCGCTTCAGCTCGAAGAAATGCGGATAGCTGCCCAAGGTAACAGAGGCATCAAATAGTTTGCCAGCCTCCTCGCCACGCGGAATACGAGTTAACACCGGACCAAAAAAGGCGCGGTCGCCCAGCCGCACCACCGGAGTGCCGACATCATCGCCCACCAATTCGAGTGCCTTCGCGTGGCTTGCCCGCAGCTGCTCGCCATAAGAGCCCTCTGCGTCATCAGCCTTGTGAGCAGCGTCGAAGAACTCCGCCGGTAACCCAATCTCAGCCAAGGAATTCTTGATCAGCTGGTCGTAGCATTCAGGATCCTGTTTATCCACACCCCCAATGTTATGGATCTTCTCTCCCATAGCCGTATAAAAATCCCCCGTCTTTTCCGGGTATTCGGTGTAGATGGCTGCCGCTACCAACGCAGGAGCCTTTGAATTAGCGGCCTGCCGGGCGTATGCGGGATCCAGCCCTTCACGGTCCTCATTGAGAACCGCAAGGCTCATGGGCGCCCACTGAATTTCCACATCTCTGACCTTCTCCACTTCGAGTAGCCAGCGGCTCGTCACCCAGGCAAATGGGCATGTGACATCGAAATACATGGTGGCATTCTGTTGATCACTCATGGCCACCACCCTAGTCAACGCTCCCACATCAGTGCAGACGAGCCCCGAACCTTTACGCACATAGTGATCACGTTGATGCAGACCGGATTCGAGACGATGAGGACACATCGGTACGGACGGGATTCAAACCGATGCAGATATGTCTATGCAGACGTGTCTCAGCGAGTGACTAGGGTGGTGACCATGACATCAACCAATTTGACTCGTACCGAGGCTGCCCAACGCGCTGATCTCATCAGCAAGGTTCATTACGACATTGCCCTCGATCTCACGGCTGGCGCAGACATGGTCCACAAGACCTTCGGTTCTCGCACTACTGTCCGCTTCACCTCACAAGTGGGTTCAACCTTCATAGACCTACGCGCTCCACAGATCGCCAGCGTACAGCTGGACGGCGTGGATATAACAGATGAGGCTATCCCCACCACAGGCAACGGGGAATACGACGAAACGCAAGGCATCCAGCTCAAGAACCTCGCCGAGGGAGACCATGAACTTTGCGTTGTGGCGGAGGCAGCATATTCCACCACTGGCCAAGGGCTCCACCGTTTCCTCGATAAAGCGGATAACGAGGTGTATATTTACACCCAGTTCGAGACCGCTGATGCCAAGCGTGTTTTCGCGTGCTTTGACCAACCGGATATCAAAGCAACGTATAACGTGAAGCTCACCACTCCCGCGGAATGGAGTGTCATCACTAATAACACTGTGTCAGAGCAACGTGGCGTCGATTCCGAAGGGCAGACGGTGCACACCTCGACGGTGGACTATCAGCTCTCCACCTACCTGGTGGCTTTCTGCGTCGGCCCCTGGTACGAGGTGCGCGACGAATGGACAGGCACCGTGACCGAGCATCCGGAGACCACAGCAGCGACCACGGCCGCAGCTCTCACACGAGGACAGCTAATCACTTCCGGAGAGATGACAGTCCCTCTCGCACTGTATTGTCGCAAGTCCCTTGCGGAATATCTGGATGCTGACGAACTATTTGAGGTCACCAAACAAGGCTTCGACTACTACGCGAAGCATTTCGGTATTGGCTATCCATTCTACAAATACGATCAAATCTTCTGCCCTGAATACAACATGGGCGCCATGGAAAACGCTGGCTGCGTCACAATCCGGGACGAATACATTTTCCGCTCCGCAGCCAGCCATTACCAGTACGAACGCCGTGCAGACACTATCCTGCATGAACTCGCTCACATGTGGTTCGGCGACTTGGTCACCATGAAATGGTGGGATGACCTATGGCTCAACGAGTCCTTTGCAACATGGTCAGCGGCGATGAGTCAGGCCGGCGCCACGAAGTACAAGACAGCCTGGGTCACGTTCGCTAACAAGGAGAAAGCCTGGGCGTATGGCCAAGACCAGCTCTCCTCGACCCACCCCGTATTCAGCGATGCATCAGACATCGTCACAGTCGAAGCTAACTTCGACGGCATCACTTACGCCAAGGGCGCAAGCCTCCTCAAACAACTCGCCGCGTACGTGGGCCTTGAACAGTTCTTTGCCGGAATCCGCGCTCACTTCGCCGCCCACGCTTGGAGCAATGCCACGTTCAACGACTTACTCGACGCACTGGAACAAGCCTCCGGGAGGGATTTGTCCGACTGGGCCGACCAGTGGCTCAAAACTACGGGTATTAACACCCTGGCACCCGACTTCGACATCGACGCCAATGGGGCGTACTCTCACGTCGCCATCACCCAATCTGGCGCACAACCTGGTTCCGAGGAAACCCGCACGCATCGACTCGCCGTGGGAGTCTATAGCGTCAGCGACTCCGGTACTGTGGAACGAACGGCGCGTGCAGAACTAGACATCGCCGGTGAGCGCACGGAAGTCAAGGAACTCGCCGGAGTACCTGCAGGAGATCTAGTTCTGGTTAACGATGATGACCTCACCTACGCATTCATCGCGCTGGACAACAAGTCGCTTGCTACGGCTACCGAGAACATCGACAAGATCAGCGACCCCATGCCCCGCAGCCTCATCTGGTCAGCAGCATGGCAGATGACACGGAATGCACAGATGCGCGCCCGCGACTTCGTTGCTCTCGTCGCTCGCGGAGCTGCCTCAGAAACAGAGTTGGCAGTCTTGGAGCAGCTGCTGCTGCAGGCTCACTCGGCCGTCAGTAACTACGCCGACCCCACATGGGCGGAATCGGAAGGGTGGGAAAACCTACGCACTGCGCTTTTGCACGGTCTGGGTTCCATCACCGGTCAAGCTCAGTTAGCCTTTGTTCGCGCCTATGCCAGGGCACAGCAATCGGCCGAATCAGCCCAAGTACTGCGGGTACTCCTGGGCGAACAAGACACTGTTACGGCAGGTGCCAGCCAAGAGGTATCCGCAGGAGAAATAGCCCCTGGTTTGAACATTGACCAAGATTTGCGCTGGGCGTTGATCATCGCCCTCACCGGCGCTGCCCGCATCACAGGCGAATCCAACGAACAAGTCGAGGCACGAATCACCGCCGAACAGGAAAGAGACTCCTCCTCTACCGGCGAAATGATGGCCATTCAAGCCCGCGCAGCACGCCCCGACGCGGAAACAAAAGCCCGACTCTGGGATGACTTCACCAAGCGAGGCCCAGAGTTGTCCAATCTCTACCTCCGCCATGCCACTGCTGGTTTCACTCACGTGGGTCACGGAGGCTTGCTGGAAGACTACGGTGCTCGCTACGCAGACACCGCGCCAAACATGTGGGAATCCCTATCCTCTGAGATGGCGCTACGCACACTGGAGGCGATCTACCCTGTATGGGATCACTCCGAGTCCACCGATTCCACGATCGCTGAACTTATCGAGTCTGCTGACACTCCGGCGGGGCTGCGTCGCGTTTTGAAGGAAGGCCGAGACCACGTCGCCCGGGCCAAAGCAGCTCGAGCCTGCGACCGCGGCTAATACCACAGACCAGCGCCTCGTTGCAGGTACGCTGGTCTGTAGCGGCAGAAAATACGTATCGCCAGCTACGAATTCACGAGTTGGTAGCTAGGACTACGTACCCTCTGCGAATAAATGACTGCGTATCCACCTCTCACTGCGTATTTCTCATGCAGTTGTTTACACACCCTCAACTCCCTAGCCCAAGGAGGCGACACATCACGTGAGCAATTTCTACGACGCCGTGGGTGGCGACGACACTTTTCGGGCCATAGTCCACGAGTTCTACAAGCAAGTGCGCACCGACGACATCCTGGGACCCATGTATCCCGCCGAGGACATGGAGGGGGCAGAGGATCGACTACGCTGGTTCCTCGCTCAATACTGGGGTGGCCCGCAAGAATTCAATGAAAAACGCGGACACCCCCGCCTACGTATGCGTCACGCGCGGTTCCGCGTCGACGAAGCGGCTCGCGACCGTTGGCTCGAACTCATGGCCAACGCCCTCAGAACCATTCCCCGCGAACAGTTGCCCGATGAACACCGAGCAGCAATGTGGGACCACATGGAGCGAGTGGCTCATATGCTGCTCAATACCCCCACCCATGGCACAGGCTCGCCATTGAATTAGCACAGCCTCGAGGGATCACCCACTATGTTTACTAACGTCTACACCACGCATTGACTAGCTTCTACACCATGCATTTAGCACCGCAAACGATCGCGTTATTACTCGGTGGCAGTGCGTTCGCAGGGTTTATCGACGCCATTGTGGGCGGCGGCGGTCTCATCATGATTCCCCTACTGCTGATTTCAGCACCTGGCCTCCCGGAAGCCACCGCCCTAGGCACCAACAAGCTAACATCAATCAGTGGCACCACATCCGCAGCTATCAGCATGCTGCGCAAAGTAAAAGTAAACAAGAAACTACTCTTGGTCGCCTCCCCCATCGCGCTTGTGTGTTCGGCATTCGGAGCCCTGCTCGCCACGATTATCAGCAGTGGTGTAATGCGCCCACTAGTCATCGCGTTGCTTCTGGCGGTGGCCATTTATGTCTATATCCGCCCCAACTTTGGGATCGGTGCCGGGACAAATACTCCGGTGAGTCCGATGACAGGCAGCATCGCTCTCCTGATGATTGCCGGAATCGGTTTCTATGACGGCTTCTTCGGACCCGGAACGGGCACTTTCCTCATTATGGTGCTCACGGCGCTACTCTCCCACAGCTTCATCCATTCTTCCGCCATGACAAAAGTGATCAATGCGTCCACCAACTTCGGAGGTCTCCTGGTGTTCGCCAGCTTCGGTCACGTGTGGTGGACTCTTGGTCTCGCACTGGCTTTCTCAAACATCATTGGTGCCCAGATTGGAGCCCGAATGGTGATCAACAAAGGCACTGGTTTTGTGCGCGTGATGCTACTCATTGTCGTCTTGACGATGGTGGGAAAGCTCTCCTACGATCTCCTAACCTAGGCAGTTTGGGGAACGAGGGCTCAAAGCTTAGGTAGGTTGGGGAACGAGGGCTCAAAGCCTAGGTGGGTTGGGGGACTCGCGCTAATCCTCCAGGCCGTGGGAAAAAGACCGTGCCGAACAGCGCATCAATTCGGATCCAGGATGCGCTTATGGATACGCGTGCATAGTCGAAATCCGCCATTTCTTGATTACCAGGCTTGGCAATGATCCCCGCACCTCCCATCGCCGCGATGGTGCGCCCTGTTATCGACGCACTTTTCGCGCCATCCTCTGTCTTAACAACAAGGATCTCCTGTTCCAGCAATGACCGGGCAATACCTCCCGGCGCACCAGCTTCTCTATTCTCTCGTGCCATCTTTCGATACACATCACGCAGCTTCTCCCCTGGCACAGTATCAATGAACACGTAACCATGACTCGGTGGCAATGCACCTGTCCACATCACATTGATCATCGGGCCTAGGTCGAGACAACCATCTTCCGGTTCATATTGGTGAAAGAGTCTCGGCAGGTTGTCTGCCAAAACAACGATGCCTTCAGCACCGGCATCGCCGCCGTCCTCTGAGTCGGTTACAGGTGTACCCGGTACACGCTGGGCGATGATGCAGCCTAGTGGCGTCGAAATAAAAAGGTCGGAGACTCCCTTTCCTGCGGAACGCACGCGAACCATAGCTCCAGCGTCCATCTTTAGTACGCGATCCAGAACCGACGACGCCCGGCGCATCGCTGATACAGAGCGCCGGACAGAACCTGAATCAGAGAGGACGGAAAAGCTAAGACGAGCGTTCATGCTCACCAGCATAAGTGTTCAAGAAGAAAGGTTGTGTACTGAGGAGTTTATCCTTCGGTTTCTTCCTCTGATTCTTCTATAGGTATGAAGAACATCTTGAGGTTCTTGATGTCATCTTCCGACCATTCGCGTGATTTACCGGTCATCATGTCTACCCCCACCATGACGGTATCCACCGTACAGGTCACGCGACCGAGAGCATCCTTAATTTGTTGACGCATCGTGCAGGACTTTTTTCCTACATGAGTCACGAAGGTGCTCACTGCCACTTCATTTTCTCCGGGCGACAGAGGACGTGGATAGTCGATGGTCGTATGCCGGACAAAAAACGGTGGAACCGCGATATCCATTTCGGTGAGGACGTCGCGGAGGAAGACCATGCGCGCATCCTGGGCAAATTCCAGGTATTTCGCATTATTGACGTGTTGGTATTGGTCGAAGTCTGACCAGCGTAATTCACGATGGCATGTGTGCCAACGGGTGCCGGTAGCTTCATTCATCACAAACGGCATCGTATTTGAGTCATCCTCTGTAGTTGTGGGTGTGTTGGGGTCGCGTGCCTGCACAACGCATTGGCGAGTGAGGGCAATGCATGCAGGAGGTCTAGTTAAGCAGATAAATTTTCTGCGGTAAAACGTATGAACCTATGAGCGGGCATTTTATGGCAAATCCCTAGGAAAGAATCTGGTGGAGTTCCCCACAGTTTTGTGGAGAATACCCCACCAGTGTTGCACGGTATCTCTACCGGCATATCAGCAGACGAGCTGATAGCACACGAGCATTAGCGGGTGAGCTTACGGTGGGTTACTCGTGTGGGACGGGCTGCTTCTGGGCCGAGGCGCTCCACCTTGTTCTTTTCATAATCTTCGAAGTTTCCTTCGAACCAGTACCACTGACCCTCTGCGACGTTGCCTTCCCAGGCGAGAATATGCGTACACGTACGGTCAAGGAACCAACGGTCGTGAGAAATAACCACGGCACAACCCGGGAATTTCTCCAGGGCATTCTCTAATGAGCCCAGGGTCTCCACGTCCAAGTCATTCGTCGGCTCATCTAGCAGAATCAGGTTGCCGCCCTGCTTAAGCGTCAGCGCAAGATTCAGGCGGTTACGTTCACCACCGGACAGAACCTTAGATGGTTTCTGCTGGTCTGACCCTTTGAAGCCGAAGGCGGACAAGTATGCGCGCGACGGCATTTCGTTTTGACCAACCACGATGTAGTCCAGCCCGTCAGAGACAACTTCCCACACGGTCTTTTCTGGGTCGATGTTCTCACGGTTCTGGTCGACGTAGGACAGTTTCACCGTCTGGCCGACTTTCACTTCACCGGAGTCTGGCTCTTCTAAACCGACAATTGTCTTAAACAGCGTGGTCTTGCCCACACCATTAGGACCAATCACTCCCACGATGCCATTACGTGGAAGGGTAAAAGACAAGTCCTTAATCAGAGTTCGATCTCCGAAGCCCTTGGTCAGATTACTGACCTCCACAACTTGGTTGCCCAGACGTGGCGGGGTTGGAATCTGAATTTCTTCAAAGTCTAGCTTCTTGTACTGTTCTGCCTCAGCAACCATTTCTTCATAGCGCTGCAGACGAGCTTTGTTCTTGGCCTGGCGTGCCTTTGCTCCAGAACGAACCCATGCGAGCTCTTCCTTCAGGCGTTTCTGGAGCTTCTGGTCTTTCTTACCCGCCACTTCGAGGCGCTTCTGCTTGGTCTCCAGATATGTGGAGTAGTTGCCTTCATAGGGGTACAGCTTTCCTCGATCGACCTCGCAGATCCAGCCTGCAACGTGGTCAAGGAAGTACCGGTCGTGCGTCACCGCCAACACTGCCCCCGGGTACTTCGCTAAGTGCTGCTCCAACCAGAGAACGGATTCCGCGTCCAGGTGGTTAGTAGGCTCATCCAGTAGCAACAGGTCAGGTTCAGACAGCAGCAATTTCGCCAAAGCTACTCGGCGGCGTTCACCCCCGGAGAGATTAGTCACGCCTTCATCACCTGGAGGGCATCGCAGTGCATCCATCGCCTGTTCGATCTTTGAATCCAGCTCCCACGCATCCGCTGCGTCGATTTGTTCTTGGAGCTTGGTCATCTCATCCATGAGCTCGTCGGTGTAGTTGGTCGCCATCTCCTCGGCGATCTCTTCATAGCGTTGACGGATCTGGAAAATCTCGCCCATGCCTTCTTCGACGTTCTCGCGCACGGTCTTTTCCTCATTGAGAGGCGGCTCCTGCATGAGGATGCCCACTGTAGCGCCTGGGTCGAGGAAAGCCTCACCGTTAGATGGCTGATCAATACCAGCCATGATCTTCAAAATAGAAGACTTTCCCGCACCGTTTGGTCCGACGACGCCGATTTTCGCGCCTGGGTAAAACGCCATGGTGACGTTATCGAGAATGACCTTTTCGCCGTGCGCTTTGCGCACGTTTTTCATCGTGTAAATGAACTCGCCCACGGTGAACTCTTTAAACCTTTCGACAGGGTGGTTGTTTGCCCTGCGTCTCGCTGCATCTACGTAGGATGCCTTTCCACTGCAACGCGGAAAGTAACCCGGACAGGTTCTGCCCGGGTTAGGACGCACGCTTTAATCTACAAGTGTACGTCCTTATCTATCATCCCCCTACTTAACAGGGAGCATTGCTCGCCGCTTTCTTCGCTCAGGGATGTTTTAGCTGTTCGTGCCCCTCAGCAGCCCGCGTTAAAACGGCACCGCCGCTTTTTCTTCGTTTCCGGCAAAGGTTGTTTCTGGAGTGTGCATTGGTGCTGATTCACGGGATCCGGCGCGAGTCGATTCCAGTTTTCCCGCTAATAGTGCTTCACGCTGCTGCTTATCCTCGTGCATCTGCCCTGATTGTTCAGCCTCGTGCCGCTCTCTTTCTTCATGGGCTTCTTTGACGCGGAGCAGTTTCACACGGTCAAAATGCACTTGTGCCGTGCGTTCATTGAGGTCTGGCCCCGCATATGTGGCATTGATGCGTTGAATCGAGCGTTTTTCTTCGTGTCCACGCTCATCAACCGCGACCCACGAGGATGTTTCTAGCCTGCCCACCACGAGCACGGGCATGCCTTTTGTGAACGTCAGATTGGTATTTTCTGCAAGCCTTCCCCAACATTGCACCTGGATATATGTGGGTTCCTTTTCAATCCATTCACCGTTGTCGCCCCGGTATCCGTGGTTGACGGCAAGCCTAAACGTCGTCACGCGATTACCATCGCCTACCTGCTTACTATCTGGCTCCCCGGTCAGCCGTCCCGCGATAAATGTATACGCCATATCCATGATGTGACGCCCCTCCTTCAGTGATCAAGTAGTATCCCTCACGTGGTGTCTTTCACCCGTGTATCACGCACAAGTTCCCGCAAGTGGTGTTGGATGCTGCGCCGCGCAGCCCTCCATCGGGTTCATCGGGCGCATTCTTCTGCACCATATGCCCCGCATTGTTCAGTGCGTTGAGGATTGCGCAGCTCGGAGCCTTCCCCTTCCCTTTTTGCTTCTCGTTTGTTTCTCAGTCGCCGTTGAGACTCTCGCTCTTTTCAGGCACTCGCTCCGTGTGGTTACTCGCTGCGCAATCACGCTCTACTGTGACACGACGCCACGCCTTGCGCCACAAACTCTTTGACGGACTGTGAAGAATCTCCCTGAACAATCCCCTTATCCACAAGTTACAAAACAAGGACTTGACAGGGAACTATAAATCAAGCTTACGAGTCTTCACTGCCTCCGGCTCCGTCCGTCTGTGACGGTGAATTGCGATGACGATGCTGACGCTTGTACTTGGCCGTGTGAAAGGCACTTTGCACCTCGTCCTGGTTATATTGTGCGTTGTAGTACTGGCTCAACGACGCATTCTCACCCCCCGCCGCCAGAGCAGCCAACATCTCGTTGTAGGAGGACAAATCCTGTTCTCCCGTACGAGCCTCCTTGCGGTCATAACGCTCCGACTCCCGGCGATCCGTCCGTACCCACTGCACACCATGCGCAATGGAAACGATAATCAGCGGAAGCTCTCCGATTGCCCATGCAATACCGCCACCTACTAGCTGTTGATGCATCAGATCAACCTCGAACGGTAATCCGAGTGATTCATAGAATGCCTCATTAAGCGGCTGGCTCATCTGCATCATGGCGATACCGAACCATGCGTGGAACGCAGTCGCAGCCAACAGCGTCATCATCTTCACGAAAGGCGACAACTGACGAGGAGCTGCGTCGACACCAATGATGACCCAGTAGAAAATATAGCCCGAGATGATGAAGTGCAGCATCATAAACAGGTGGCCGCCGTGCTGTGGAGCCATCCAGTTAAACAGTGGCGACAGATACAGATAGTAGAAACCAACCACAAACTGCACACCCGCAACAATCGGATTGGTGAGGAACCGAGAAAACGGGTTGTTAATGAAAACAACGAGCCATTCACGCGGGCCAGGTACGCCATCGCGACCAGCCGGTGGAAGGGCACGCAAGAGCAAAGTCATAGGCCCGCCCAAAACCCAGAAAATCGGGATGGCCATCGAGAGCAGCATGTGCTGCAACATGTGCGGCCCAAACATCGCCATCGCATACATTCCAAGCCCCGAGGACGTGGTGATCAACAGCAAAACATTGCCACCAGTCCACCACAGCAGACGCGACATAGGCCACTGCACACCGCGGTTCTTCAAGGTGAAATAGGCCCAGAGGTACACGGCCTGCAGAAGTAAGGCCCCCACACCGAAAACCAGATCAAAACGGAAGTTCGTGATAAACGCCATTAAGCTTGGCGGCTCCGTAATGGTGTACCCCAGCAACACATCTTGGCGTGTGAGATCCAGTTGAGCTGGAAGCGGCGGAGGGATACGGGAGAGCGAGACCGCCACACCCATGGTGACAGCCATGATCAACACCTCAACCACGGCCAAGCGAATGAACGGCTTACGCTGAGCATCGCTACCTTTACCCGACGCGTCTTCGCCCGCCTCCAACAACGGGATAATCTTCTTACGGTGGAAGTAACCGCATACACCTAGCGCGACGGTCAACACGAGCTTGGAAAAGACAACCAGGCCATATCCCGTGGTCAACCACTCATTCCACGCCACGCGGAGTGAAGCGTTAACCACACCGGACAGCCCCAGCGCGATTATTGCGCACAACGCCAAAAAGCTATACCGCTTAGTAATCACCGCAAGATAAGGTCCTCGCCGCTGTGCGTGGGCAATCAGCGCGATAAGACCGCCGATCCATAAAGCAGCCATCAAGACGTGCCATAGCAAGGAATTCACACCATAGTCATGGTTACCGCCAGCTGCGGAGTGGCCATCGAGCGCCAGCGGAATCAGCGACAGCAGTGAAATAGCCAGGAACACCGGCTGCCATATCCATTTGCGAGTGAGTAAAGAAACAACTGCCACAAAGATGGCGAAGATAGCCACCCATTCCCATGCTTTGGCAGAAGAGACCTGCTCCAATGCGACAGACCAGTACGGAAGTTGGAGAGTTTCAGAAAATGGTTGACCGGATACATCCGACAGGCTCATGGGGATCATAAATAAAGCGATAATGCCCCACAGGAACATCGCCCAAGTGCCGGTGCGGGAAGCTCGGAAGCCATCCAGATCTAGGTATCCATCCTTGCGTGGCGGAGTTCCTAGAGCTGACATAAGGAAGCCTCCTACTCCTATGCACGCAACCAGAGTTCCCGCTGCCCTTAAGAGTGGAAAACCGAACGTCGTGACTATGCCCGGATCCGGAACTCCGAGTACCGCAAGAGATGCACCCGTAAAGGAATAGCCGATAATCGCGGCTACCAAACCTGCCAACACCGCAGCGATTACATACACCAAGGCCGGGGATTTCATCCTTGGCGCTGACTTGTTTTCTGCAGGTTGTTTCACATCTTGTGGCCTGTGCGTTGCAGTCTGTTCCGACATACTTGTAACCGTACCGCCCGACCCCTTTGAATCCACGATCACGAGACGTGGCATACTCTATCCATATCCCCCAATTGGGTCGGAAGCATAGAAGGTCGTTTACACACCTTTATGCTTAGGCAACAATGGCGGGATGTAATGCCTCCGTAGCTCAGTGGATTAGAGCATCCGGTTTCTACCCGGCTGGTCGCGGGTTCGAGTCCTGCCGGGGGCGCAAAAATTCTTAGGCCATCTTCCTAGATCGTTGTCGGGCGGCTCCTCGCGCCAGTACGGCCTCTTAACACCAAGCGGCTCCGTGCACCGATACACCCTCTTAAAAATTCAGAAGGTAACGTTGTAAACATTAACGGTCTCACGCATTCGTCGCCGAGACTCATGTTCTACATCTCAACCTCTCTCACCGTCTCAGCAATTTTCGCTTCGACGATTGCAAGGAGCTTTCCCTTATGGCTTTTATGGCGAAAAACTCATCCTCCCATAAGATTCCGGCGCCCACCCCTGACTCCTACGCAGTCGTCACAGGTGCTTCTTCGGGTATTGGCCGAGCCATTGCGCTAGAGCTGGGGCGCCGGGGTCACAACCTCATCCTCGTTGCCCGTACAACCGGCCCAATGGAAGAACTTGCCTCACAACTGCCCAGCGTGGATGTGCAGATCCGTTCAGTCGACCTTGCCGATAGCAAGGCACGAGCAGCTTTCATACAAGAGCTCACGTCCACCAACGTGCACATCATCATTAATTCCGCGGGTATCGCAACGTTCGGCAACTTCTTCGACTTGGACTACGAGTATGAGCGTAAGCAATTTGAACTCAATGCCACGGCTCTGTTCGAACTCACCGCCGCAGTTATTCCTTCCATGGTGGAGGCGGGAAAGGGGGGAATAGTCAACGTCGGATCAGCCGCAGGCAATATGGCGATTCCCGGTAACGCCACCTATGTCGGCACCAAAGCGATGGTGAATACTTTCACCGAAGCGCTCCATTATGAGCTCAAGCCCACCGGCGTCGCATGTACTTTGCTCGCTCCCGGGCCAGTCCGGGAGGAAAGCAAGAACAGCAACGACCTCACCGAAGTGGACGCAGCTGTCCCCGACTTTCTCTGGACCACGTACGAAGACTGTGCCATTGACACACTCAATGCGCTCGATCAAGGAAAGTTACGCGTAGTTCCAGGCCCATTGTCCAAGGCAATGAATATGGTATCCACCTATGTTCCACGCCGTATCACCGCACCGATAATCGGAAAGTTTTACTCAAAGATGGCTGCCGACGAGGCTACGAAGGAGACCAACAAATAATGGCGAACCCCGCTACAGCTTCCACCCCGCATCAGATTGCGAAACAGGATCGCATCGTCTGGGCCGACTGCGAGATGACCGGCCTCGATCCAGATCGTCATGTGCTGGTCGAGATCGCGGTGATTGTCACCGATGCTGATCTACACCCGCTGGACGAGGGCATCGACATCGTCATCCACGCTACTGAGGAGGAGCTCGCGCATATGGATGACTTTGTTACCAAGATGCACGGCAACTCGGGTCTCACAGAGCAAATCCGTGAGTCGACGGTTTCCTTACGCGATGCGGAACAACAGTGCGTGGAGTACATCAAGCGTTTTGTTCCCGTTTCCGGGCAAGCCCCACTAGCGGGCAATTCCATCGCCACGGACCGGACTTTTATCGCTCGGTATATGCCTGAATTGGATAACTACCTGCACTATCGCATGATCGATGTGTCCAGTATCAAGGAGCTGTCTCGCCGCTGGCATCCACGCATTTACAATGCACAACCAACCAAAGGCATGGCTCACCGTGCGTTAGCGGATATCCGCGAATCCATTCGTGAGCTTGCTTTCTACCGCACTGCCATGTTCATTTCCGATGCACCGAGTACCGGAGTGCTCAAGGAGATTGCTCAGCAGGTCACCGAACAGTACCCGGTGTAACCGACACGGCATTCTGGGTTGCTGGCAAGTGTAACCGCCCCAGCATCCCACAACACTTCGAGAGCACCCCGCGTAACCGGCACGGCATTCCGCGTAAATAACCCCGCACCACCTCGGTTTTTGGTTTGTGGCACAAGGTGGTCTAACATGAGTCTCGCTGCTGAAACGTGAAGCTTTCGTTTGAAGCGCGATGGTGGCTGTAGTTCAGCTGGTAGAGCACCAGGTTGTGATCCTGGGTGTCGCGGGTTCGAGCCCCGTCAGCCACCCCAAGAAACCGCCTCACACCGCGTAGATGGTGTGAGGCGGTTTTCATTTTCTTCCCCATTTTCTCCATCGTAGCTTTCTCCGTGGCCACAAACTTGTCTATCCTGGAGTGCTAGACAAACCGATCGGCGGGGTCGTCGTTTTCCGCACTTACCGGAGAGCCAGCGCCCCGCCCATTACGCAACCGCCAGATCCCCTCAGCGATCAGAACCTTGAGGATAGTTTCCCGTGAACCAGTCCCTTCCCCAGCATGACGATTTGCCTCGCGCATTTCGCAATGTATTCAGGGGTCATCCGGCTGGCGTCACCCTGATCACCGCGACCGTCGACGGAAAACCGGTGGGAATTACTGCGACGTCAGTCTCCTCCCTGTCGCTCGACCCACTCGCTGTGAGTTTTTCATTCATGAAGTCCACTGGTTCAGCACATGCTCTTCTGCGCGCCGAGTCGTTGCTGATCCACTTTCTGTCCGATCAACACGCTCACGTCGCAGCAAGCTTCGCGACATCCGGGAGTGACCGTTTCTCCCCCGAACAGGGTTGGGTCACAGCCATCACCGGCGAACCCTATCTTCCCGGTTCACGGGCTGTTCTCCGCGTAAGAATCCTCGATACGGCCAAATCGGGCGACGCTACCCTTGTAGCCGCGGAAGTCACCGAGGTTCACAACCTCAAAGAAGCCTCCGCGCTTGTGTACCAGGGGCACCGTTTCTACAGCATTGAAAACGCCAGACCACTCGCTTCCGAAAACCCTAAGCCTTTGCGCTCTGATTAAGTCGCACCCCTGTGAGAAAGGCTGCGCTGCGCTGTCTACTGGTTTTCTCCCCTTTACGCTCCGTTCCCCAACCATGCGCAGTCGCCTGCCGTATCCCCCAGCCACCCCCTCGCCTACCGTATCCCTCAAGCACACCCTCGCCTATCGTATCCCCGACAACCGCACACGAAGAGCGTCATGGCAAATGGAGGAACTTTACGGGGGGAGCTGACTCCCACTATGCACACGGTGTGCTTAGGCACGTGTGGCGTCGAAGCCCGCCTCATCCACAGCGGCAATAACATCAGCCTCTGCCACCGTTCCATCCGATTGGAAACTCAAAGTACCGGAAGAAGCCGACACCTGAATATCGCTCACACCTGCCAACTTCTGCATCTCTTGCGTCACCGCCGCTTCGCAATGGCCGCAACTCATGCCCTCAACGATGTAATTCTCAGTGCTCATTGTTCATCTTCTCCTTTACGGGATCGACACGGTTAGAAAAGTGCGTGCCGGCTTTCTACTTGTCAGCGTTTCCCTTGCTCCACGTGGACCATGGGATGTTCCAGTCACCCAAACCGTCGTGACCGTCGAATGTGGAACCAGTGCTGTTCTTCACTTCCACAATGTCGCCTCGCTTCATGTTGTCATACACCCATTTGGCGTTGGCGTCAGAAACATTCACACAACCGTGTGAGGTGTTTTGCTTACCCTGAGCCCACACAGACCATGGCGCTGCGTGAATATAGACGCCGGAATAACTGAGCTGAGTCGCATATTTGACGTCAGTACGGTAGCCACCGTCCTCATGAGAGTATCCGAAGGTTTCGGAATCCATCAGTAACTTCTCATATTGGTCACCAACCTGGTATATCCCGTTCGGGGTAGCCCAGCGGCCACCGTCACGACCGTTGGATACCGGCATGGTCTGCACGACCTTACCGTTTTTGTAAATCGTCATGGTCTTCGCAGCGTCGTCAACGACGGCACGCATGGCGTCGCCAATTGTGAAGCTAGCTTCACGATCCTCCTGGCCATACACACCGTCGCCTAAATCCTCGCCATAAAAGTTGGCTTTCACATGCACCTTCGTGCCGGGCTTCCAATACTCTTCCGGGCGCCAACGCAGCGAAGTAGAGGAGATCCAATAGAACGCGCCCTCTACCTTTGGCGTGGTTTCAATATCGATGAGCTTCTGCACAGCCTTGCGGTCGGTGATGGGAGTATCGAAGTGAAAGCTTATGGACTGACCAATCCCCACAGTGGAACCGTAAAGCGGAGAAAGCGCAGCACTAGTCTGGGAAGCCGGGGACTGCGTAGTGAAGCTCGCATCATAAGACTTGTCCTCCGACTTCGCTTTGAGCTCGTATGAGCGGCCATACCCGAGCTTTTCCTTTGCAGTCCACTTCTTGCCATCCTCAGACAGAGTGCCCTTGACCTGCTTCCCGGCGTCGTTAGTCAAAGACACATCCCCCAGTTTCTCGGAGGAGGAGACGGTGATCAGATCAGCGACAGCCACATCCGTATCGCCATCTTTCACATTGGACTGAAACTCGACGGAGGACTTCTCAGCGGCCGGCTGATCATCCCCATGCCCACCGTTATTATCAATGGTGCAGGCAGCAGTGCTCAGCACCGTCGCCGCAACAGCAACGCTGGCGAAGACGCGACGGGCATGGTGCAATGTTCCGGTTCGACAAAAGAGACGCATTATTCTCCGAATACACAAGAGCTAGTCAATGTTGTGGACGCTGCCGCCGTGTCCCAATCGTCTTCATCGAACGCGGCGGCAATAACACGAACTCTACCGCCGTCCACCGTTTTTCCACACGCCGAAATGACTACTCGCAGCAAACGTTTACCGAACTGATATACGCCAGACACAAGAATCAACTAATTCGAGACGTTAGCCAGTTAAAAACCGCTGATATCCAGGCGATTTGTGCAATCAACGTTTAAGACATATAGTTTCATGTCGTTGCTGAGGAACTCAGCAGATGAGAACCGCTAACAGCATCCATGCGGGTCATTAGCTCAATTGGCAGAGCAGCTGACTCTTAATCAGCGGGTTCGGGGTTCGAGTCCCTGATGACCCACATTCAAGCCCTCACCGGGGTTATCTCCGGTGGGGGTTTTCCTGTTTCTAACCAGTTAGCCTACCTACGCGCCGAACCGCTCCACGATGCCATGAGTTCAACCATTGGCTACGCCCGAGCCTCTACTGACCGCGGCACCTCACGCACCTCCGATCGCCTGTCAGCCCTACAAGATAACGAAGAACGCATACGCTAAGAAAATGATTGGAAAAGTCATCACACCCAGCGAAGTAGAAAACTAGACCAGCCCACATCGAAAGCCTTGGCGTGTGGCCAGCACACAGGGGAAGGCTCCCGGAGTCTCCCCGAGATGAGTACCCACTGATGAAAGACTGGTTCCGTTCACTCATGGAGCGCATTTCAAAGATCTCCCCATGCATGTTCTAGGATAGCAGGAACAAATAGGCGGCTAAATTCTTTGGTTGCTCGAAGCATGAGCATGAAGCTTCACGCATGCAATCTCAACCCGTACGTTTACTGGGATATATCCACCACTGTCTGTTGTGAAAGTTAGATAAAAATGATGGTGAGAGAAAAGAGCATCTTCTCAGATGTGGCATTTCCCTACTTTGCAGCGAAATTTTTATCAACATTTGCACTCTCCATCCCGCACGCGATATTAACCCCTATACTATTATCTAAAGGATTATCCCTATCTGAGATACTAAAGCTTCAGGTTGCATTCAGCATCTGCGTATTACTATTCGAGATTCCGAGTGGTGCAATTGCAGACATTATCGATCGACGAATAGTGTACGTCGCTTCTCGCGCTATCCTTGCGATCTTCTTTATCGCAGTAATGCTAGGCAGTGGGTTTTATTTTCTACTTTCCATCTGGTCAATATACGGCATTGCAAACGCTCTAGAATCAGGAACATTAGATGCCGCACTTGTCAACAACGCAAAGAACCAAAAAAGAAATCATCCTACATCAGAAGGTCGTGTTTCTTGGCTCGTAAGACGAGAATCTCAATTTAATTT
Organism: Corynebacterium anserum; assembly: GCF_014262665.1. Classification (NCBI taxonomy): domain Bacteria; kingdom Bacillati; phylum Actinomycetota; class Actinomycetes; order Mycobacteriales; family Corynebacteriaceae; genus Corynebacterium; species Corynebacterium anserum. The sequence continues at coordinate 602,633 of NZ_CP046883.1, read as the reverse complement.
TTCAGGCATGTTATTCGGTAGTGTAACAGGGGCGATCTCCTACCCATATATAGGATATAACATCTATCTATTTTCTTTTTGCGCCACTGTTCTCGCCATCGTGTCCGTAGTTCTCTTCTTCCATATCCCAGAACAGAAACCACAGTTTAACTCAGATTTTAAGTTCTCTTTGGGAAAGCTGAAGCATCACGTCGATGACACCACTGTAGAAATGAGACAGTCTCCCTTATTAAAGAGATTCCTACTTCTCACGGTACTCATTGAATCTTTTATGCAGTTACACATGCAATTATGGCAGGCCATTGCCTTGGAAAACAGCATAGGAGAGAACCGCCTTTTCCTTCTTTACGCAACATTCATTGCAATCTCAGCATTTAGCTCAACTTTCCGAGCTGAGAAGATTATTGGCAGTACAACAGGAGCAGCTACCGTTTTATTAGCGGTTACAGTATGCATTTTTTCGCTTCATAAGTATACCGGTCACCTCTACGTCATTTCCTATGCGATTATAGTATTCTTTCTTATAATCTTTCTCAATTACTGCACTATTGGGGTTCGGCGAAACTCTTCCATTGAAAGAATCGGATCAGTAACCTCTCTAGTGAGCGTATGCAGTCGAATAGGATCTATAACAACACTCATCATCTCAAGCCAGATTATTGAGCACATATCTGCCACTCAGGTTTTCTGCTACGGCAGCGCCTTAATTACTGTCATACTTACAGCTTTTGGGCTATTTATTCGTCTCTCACGGTCTTCATGATTCCAGACACTACAACTATCCATTCAACCCCCTAACTTTCAGCACATGCATCCGGGGTTACTTCAGCACATGCAACTCAGATTACTGCGCGGAACTTGCGTTGAACCTTACGAGAACAAACCCCGTGACGGATTTCCGCATTCCCCTGTCTCTCACGTACTTCGCCCACGTCTCTCGCGGCGAAACTTCTCCATCGCTTTCGATCGCAGCATGCGCTGGGCGCAGCAAGCCGGAAGTCTCGCTTACAAATCGATCTGGCATTGAGAATGCGTCATGATATTCCATCCATTGCCAGCCCACCAGAACTGCGGGGTTACCTTACTGATTCTTCTACGATTCCCGGAATAGACGCTCTCCCGGTAAAGGAACCCACGATCGTCAACAACTCCACGCTTACGATGATCGGCACAGCCCCCGCCCCCCAAACCGCCGCAAAGGCCTCTTAGTCAATGTCCCACCCGCCTGAACACCAATGAGTGCATAACCCACATCCACCAGGAGGGTTATCGAGCTCAAACCAGCGGCGTGCCCGTGAGTCTTCACGAAGTTGCTGAGATTGAACGGGAACGTGCTGATGCCGGGAGAATCGGAATGAGCACCAACGCCGTACCGGCGCCGATGAGAGTGCCGGCTAAGATGTCACTAAACCAGTGAGCCCCCAGGTAGAGCCGTGATGCGGCAACCGTGGCGATAATGACAGCAGCGATTGCAAGGACTACAAACTCTAGACGGCGATGATAGCCGCGATAACTCAGGAACAAAACAATGCCCACGGCAAGAGCCGCAACAGCGGTAGCATGGCCAGAGGGGAAACTGAAGTCAGTCTCAAGGAGGATTTGGTCGAGCCGGGGCGGGCGGGATCGCTCGAAAACACGCTTGAGTACCTGGGTAATAGCACCCGAGACCGCAACGGATGCAACGATATAAGCCCCTTTCTTCCACTGTTTAGTCCACGACCACGCGACCGCTCCAGCGAGGAGGGAAAAGACTATCGCTGACACAGGATTGAACAAAGTCGTAGCGGCCTTCATAACAACGGTTGCCCACGAAGAGCGGTGCTCAATGAATTCCGCGAGGACGTCGTTATCGCCATCCACGACCAACCACCAACGGGTAAGCATGCCAATAACAAAAGCAACGGTAATGAAAAAGGCGCCGATTGCCACAGACCACGTGCGCCCAAACTTCAACACAGGGAAAACCTCACTCACTAAATTGTTCTCCAGGATGGAGATAGGGAAAATGTGAGCCCAGGCTAGCAGTCACAGATGAGAGCAAGCTGGGAGTTAACCTCCACTCCGCTCGGAGACTTTCTGCACCTAATGACATTGCGGCCGTGGCGAGACTAGCGGCGGGGCTCAGGAAAATATCGGCAAGGTATTCCTCTACTTGGACGTTCTAGTTTCATCAATGCGTTTTCTCTGACCGACGCCGCAGTGTGTCAATAATCTGCGGTGCATAAGCACCAACAACAAGCATGGCTATCATGCGCATCACCTGAACTACTGTCACAACCGGGTCAGAACCCGCTTCGTGCGCAAATGCCAGCACTGCATAGATTCCTCCGGGCACGGTGGCTAGGTAGCTATCCAACACTGTAAGATCCCACAACGCGCTAATCCCCAACGCAGCGAGCAAGGAACTAACAATCATCAACAGCACCACGTTCACGATGATCGGCAAAGCCCGTGCAAACTGCCGCAATGCGCTTTTCGTCAAGGTCCCACCCGCCTGAATACCAATCAGGGCATAGGCCACATCCACCACCAGACCGTCCGGGGTTAAAAACTGAGCGGGCAAACCGATGACATGCGCGACAATAAGAAAAGCGATTGACAGCAACAAATAAGGCGAGGACACCGTAAACCAGCGCCTCGTGGCACGCGTAAATAACCACACCACGGCAATGGTGCACACCACGCCAATAACCGGCTGCCAACTGGTATCCCACCAAGCGGTGTGTTCGCCGATATCTCCCGCACCTCCACCATTGGAGTGGATCCCTCCGAGCAGCTGAACCATGGCAGGCAGAGTAAGTACCACGATGGATAACCGCAGATATTGCGTGAGCGTGACAAAGCGTATGTCTGCGTCGTCCATCTCATTCGCAAGCATCACCATGCCGGATGCTCCGCCAGCCATCGTTGACAACACGGACGTCGCCGGGGTGACTTTACGACAATGCACAAGCAACCAGGACCCCAACGCACACACGGCGAAGGTCGTCATCAAAGAGATAATCACCGCGCCGACGTAACTGGCAGCCGAAGAAATCCCCACGGTCGCCAGAGGCGCGGCACATAGTAGGGAGATGATCGCCTGCGAAGGAATCATCGCTTTCTTCGGAGGAGTCACCCGTTCATCTCCGAAGATCGCATACATCCCAAACACCACAAGGAAACTGAAAATCCATGCGGCGGGCACGCCTACCTTCTCACCGAGTACTCCGCCGATGATAGCTAGCACCGCCAAACCCGCTAAACGAGCCCAACGTGTGAAAATCCCGGAGGCTCTATCTGCCTGCCGGGATTGACGTTCACTCATCTCGCTCGACTTAGCGAGTAGCTGCAAGGAGTCGCTGAATCTCCTTAATTTGCTTCTTCTCCTTTCGCTTAGAGGAGATGAGCAAAGCAGTCAGGGTCACAATACCCAGAGCAACGCCGCCGGCAATCATCTGAACCTTTGGATCTTTCACGGTGCCCAAGGCCTGCGCCTTGGCATCGTTAGCAAAGTTCTTTGGGGCGGCGCGCACAGAAAGCTCATCCAGAGTTTTAGCGAGCTGGTTACGGGTGCGCTCAATATCGCGCTGGATGGCATCGACACTACGGGCCACGGAACATTCTCCCTTGTACGAGTACAGCGGACGTTTAAACTAAATACTTGCACCATTGTAGAGGATGTTTGCCGCATGTACCGAAGTATGTACCGAAGTTGAGGGCTCAATCCTGCCGGCAACACTTCTTGATCTCACGGTACAGTGGGGCTCATGACTGAAAACAACACTGCTGTTCGTTTAGAAGAAGGTGTGGCTGCACCGGATTTCACATTGGTAAACGCCGATGGCGAGAAAGTTTCGCTGGCCGATTTCAAGCGTAAGAAGGTCATCATTTACTTCTATCCCAAAGCCGATACACCAGGGTGTACCACAGAAGCCTGTGACTTCCGCGACTCGCTCACCCAGCTCAACGGTCAGGACATCGCAGTGGTAGGCATTTCGCCCGATCAGCCTGAAGCGCTTAAAAAGTTTAGCGATAAGTATGAATTAACTTTCCCCCTCCTGTCCGACGCAGACAAGACCGTCATGAAGGCCTATGGAGCCTTCGGGGAGAAGAAAAACTACGGCAAAGTTGTGCAGGGTGTCATTCGCTCCACCTTCCTCGTCGATGAAGAAGGCACCATCGCCCTGGCCAAGTACAACGTCAAAGCTACCGGCCACGTAGCCCGGATCATCAAAGAAATCGGTGCCTAGGTGTGTCCGGCGCCGGCAGAGCAAACGAGGTCTATATTTTCCACTCCTGTGAGAACCGGACTTTGTGTGCACTCTGCCGAGCTTCTAACAAAATAAAAAGGACGTTTATACCGGATAAACGTCCTTTTTCAGCGTGCGCCCGGGGAGACTTGAACTCCCACGTCATAAGACACTGGAACCTAAATCCAGCGCGTCTGCCAATTCCGCCACGGGCGCATTAGCCGCACGGCACCTCGGGCTCGTGCGATCATCTACAAATACTAGCAACTAACGCAGTGGAAAGTTCAACTGGCCACTGGGTAAGCTGTAAAACTGTGAGTATGCTGCACGAACATGCGTCGGATGAGGATCGTAACCTCCCGAAGGAACGGCTTGAACCCTTCCCGCTACGCGTGCGAATCGTCCAGATGATCTTTATCGTCCTCGCGGTTCTCGCGACTATCGGATTGGCTTACTGGCAATGGTGTCGCTTCACATCTGCTCAGGGAGATTTCCAAAACCTCGGCTATGCCCTGCAGTGGCCAATATTCGGCGCATTTATCGTGGTGGTTTACCGCAAGTACATTCAGTATGAGCGTGAACGTCTCAATGGCGATGAGATGGCCGCTGTGCCCAAAGCACACAGGGAATCTATGACGGAGATTCCGGAAGATTTCATCCACCTTCCTGGCCAACGCGTTCCCACGGATTTAAATAGCCAAGAAATCCTGACGGACGACAGACGCCAACAGGCACGCAAGTCCGACCCATCCTCCTCTCCCGCCGAGCACGCCAAGAACACGCAACCAGACAACGATTAAAGGATCCTTATCTAGATGAGCACCCCTGTGCACCCAGCGCGTCAGAAGCGCGTCGCCAAGAGTCTAAAGTTCTACTCCACCATGGCTATTATCACCGGTATTTGGTTGCTGGTTCTGGTCGCGGAAATGATCATCAAGTACATCATTTTGGGCAACGGGAACCAGCCAACCTGGTTTTCCTATATCGGCCCCACGCATGGTTTGTTCTTCATGCTCTACGCCATCTCATGCCTCGATTTGGGCACTAAGGCTCGCTGGGAGCCTGCGAAATGGTTAACGACGATGCTCGCTGGCGTCGTGCCATTTCTCAGCTTCTACGTTGAAAAGAAGCGCCGCAACGAGGTTGTCACCGCATTTAAGCTTGACGACTTGGCATAGCGTTCCAGCCGTTAGTCAGCACCGGATGTTTCTACCGCAACCGCGTCAATGTCCGCGTCTGTCGGGACAGTTGGTAAATATGTTTGATCCTCGCTGCTTTTATCTGGCCGAGGCCACGAACCCTGCAGGCAGGACAGCACCCCTACTGCAGCTGCCCGCACTCCCACCGGAAGGGTTGTAAGATCCGGCAAGAACGCCGGGTTGTGGTTCGTTGGTATGTCAGCATCCAAACGACCAGCGCGTTCAGCACGATCCCATTGCCGCCGCGGGGTAATTCCCACGGTCCATAACATGTAAGGAACTCCGAAGGACTTCGGGATGACGGAGAAATCCTCGGAGGCCGTCCATGGTTCCATGTCCACAGACTCGTCTCCGAATGCCTCGTCGAAACTGCCGCGAACCATCTTGAAGACATCCTCGGAATTGTTTGTTGCCCCGAGCATGCCCACAAATTTGAAATTTGGCTCGCGGTCAGCCCCCATGGACAACGCTTCTGCTCGTACGATGCGCTTAATGGCATCCACGCACTTTTTGCGCAATGCCTCATCGTAAAAGCGGCAACTCAGCGAGATCTTGGCCGAATCTGGGATCACGTTGTTGGCTTTGCCCGCTTCCACCGACGCCACAGTCACCACAGCAAACTGATCCGGTGGTACTTCACGGGACACCACTGTTTGTAGCTTCATAACGGTGGAGGCCGCCAACACAACTGGATCAACTGATCGGTGTGGCATTGAGGCATGGGCGCCACGCCCGTAGAGAGTGATCTCGATGGTGGTGGAACTGGTCATCACCGGACCAGGGGCGGAAAATACTCTTCCCGCCGGTCCAGCCACAATATGTTGTGCGAGACAAACATCGGGGCGAGGGATGATGTTGCCCAAGCCATCATTCACCATGCCGTTGGCTCCAATGGAGGCTTCCTCGGCTGGTTGGAAAAGCGCCACTACCGTACCGGTCCATTTATCCCGAGTACCATCCAGAACGTGCATCGCTCCTAGCAGGCTCGTAACGTGGTGGTCATGCCCACAGGCATGCATCGTCGGCACGCGTTGGCCTTGGGCGTCTAATTGAGAGTGCTTCGAGGCATAGTCCACCCCGGTTTTCTCTGCGACGGGGAGCCCGTCAAAGTCAGCACGCATCAACACGGTGGGCCCTTCGCCATTTTCCAATACAGCGGTGATGCCATAGCCACCAATGTTGGTGGTGACCTTCCAGTGAGTAAAAGGTGTGAGCTCACGAATGATACGGGCGGCTGTTTTCTCTTCGGCGGTGGACAGCTCCGGTTCCTGGTGGAACTCCTTGTAAATGTTCTCTAGCCATTCCAGATCAAGCCTTCCGCCCTCGGGGGAGGCGTCGCCGTCCACTCGACCGCCGTTCAGGGGACCCATGTATTCCTCGACGATCTGCGCCGGGCTAGCAGCTAGTTTGCCCTGGGGGCTAAAGACCGTGGCTGGTGAGGCGGAACCGACATCGGCGGTCACAGAGGCTCAGTCCTTTCACTTTTCGATGTGGGGATTAACCTGCTCTGATGGCATGCGACTTTGCTTAGCCCGAGCAGGCAAAACGGTTTCCAAGAACCTTTAATGCTCAAGTCTACTGAGCTGACGCAAAGCCGGCACGAGCTGAGCCAAAGCTTTACCGCGATGGGACAGTTCATCTTTGCGTTCGGGACTGAGCTCCGCTACTGACGTGCCCGACTCCTCCACTGGAGAGAACAGTGGATCATACCCAAAGCCGCCCTCGCCGCGTTCTTCTCGCAAAATAGTGCCACGCCAGTGGCCCTCACCTACATACTCTGTGTCCATCCCAGCCGACGACGCAACATCTTCCGGCAATTGCATCACGCACACAGACACATAGTGTGCACCACGGCGTTCATCAGGTGTGTCACTCAACTGGGCGAGTAGCAAAGCATTATTAGCGGCGTCGTTTCCGTGCTGACCCGCCCAACGCGCCGACAGTACACCCGGCATGCCACGCAGTTCATCCACGGCAATACCCGAATCATCGGCGATGGTAACTAGCCCGGTGTGGCGCACACCATCGCTGGTCTTAATCCGAGCATTATCGACGAAATCTCGGCCCGTTTCCGGAGTCTCTGCATACTCCTCAACATCGCTCAAGGTCACCAACTCAATTCCCGTAATGCCTTCTGCCTCCAGAACACGGTTGAGTTCCTTAAGTTTTTTTGCGTTACGCGATGCCACCAGAACGCGCATTAGTCCAGGCTCTCCTTCAATACCGCTTTCTGCACAGCAATAAGCTGTTGCAACCCTTCCTCTGCTAGGGCCAGCATGTCATTAAGTTCCTCACGGGTGAATTCACTATGTTCACCCGTTCCTTGGATTTCCACGAACCGGCCTTCTTCTGTCATGACAACATTCATATCCACGTCCGCACGGGAATCCTCCTCATACGGCAAATCCAAACAAGCAACACCGTCAATAATGCCCACGGAGACAGCCGCCACAGGCTTACGTAACGGATGCCCCGGCACTACTCCTTCCTTTTGCAGATAGGCCAATGCATCCGCCAAAGCGACATATGCCCCAGTGATTGCCGCCGTGCGAGTTCCGCCGTCTGCTTGCAATACGTCACAGTCAATAGCAATGGTGTTCTCCCCCAACTCCGTCAGATCCACTGCGGCCCTCAAGGCACGCCCCACGAGACGAGAGATCTCATGAGTGCGTCCCTTCACCTTGCCACGCATAGATTCGCGAGGCATGCGCTCATGGGTGGCAGAAGGCAACATCGAATATTCTGCAGTGAGCCACCCCTCCCCAGAATCCTTCTTAAAGCGTGGTACCCCAAACTCGACGGAGGCGGTGCACATTACCCGGGTGTTACCGAACTCCACCAGAACGGATCCAGCCGGGTTGGTGGTGAAACCGCGAGTGATGCGTACTGGGCGTAATTCATTAGTTGCGCGTCCATCCGCGCGGGTGAAAGAGGTTTCTTTAGCCATATTCGCCAGCTTACAAGCTCCCCGACTCCTCGTTGCGGGGAGCTATCTAACAAAGAAAGCTGTCTAAGAAAGCTGTCTACAGATAACCGTCTAGGAAGGGACCCGTTTGCGGGGGACTTGTCTGTCGAATAATGAGCCCAGCCTGTCTTTTAGAAGATGAGCTTCATCCCGGACTTCGCTATAAGAATCTCCCCTTCGAATTCCGAACGGGCTCCCCGGAACGTCGCCTCTTCATCTCCCCATGGTGGGATGTGGGTCAACAGCAGGGTCTTCACTCCTGCTTCCCGGGCTGCCTTGCCAGCATCGCAACCAGCCATGTGCATGCCTTCTGGCTTATCACCCCCGCATTCTCCCCACGTCGCCTCGCACACCAAAAGATCGGCACCTCGTGCGAATCGTGGCAACACATCGGTCGGAGCGGTATCACCGGTGTAGACAATGCTGGTTCCATCAGAATCCTGGATTCTGGTGAGGTAGCTCTCTGTGGTGTGTACGGCCGGAGCGGAAAATACCCGAAGTTCTCCCACCTCGTAGACAGGCCATATGGTGGCGTCGAAGTCCCCCTCGCCCACCTGATGAACAAGCACATCGAACGTGTCCTCGATGTTGTCTGGCTGATCGGGGTAATCGCCGCCCGCGCGTTGCAGGTGAATCTGCGCCATTTGGGGTCCGATGAGTTTGTGCCTCACCGTGGCGGGGGCTGTGGGATGGTACCGACGCCACACGAGGAGCGATGGAAAATCCAAGCAGTGATCCGCATGCATGTGCGAAAAAATCACATGGCATTGAGAAGGATCTACCTCTGGCGTGCGCTGGATGGCAGCCAAAACTCCTGGCCCCATGTCAAGAAGGACGTTTTCCCCTGAACTTCCACGCAGGAAGTACCCCGATGCTGCAGATTCCGGCCCTGCAACGCTTCCTGAACAGCCCAAGACAATCAGTTCCATAGATGTTTATTTTCCCACGAGAAGCCTAAAATTCACCCCTAGGCGACGAAGATTTTAGGTAATCTCACATCGCCGGTAGGAATGCTAGATTTCTCACGTTCTCACACACCGCTTCAGTAGTAACCTCAGCGACACGCATCGCAACGAATGTTTTGCCTTCAAATCTTATCTGGTCTAACGCAAGATTTCTGGAATATGAGACACCGAAGTAATAGCGGGTCCCAAAAACCGAGTTGCGAGAGAAGCAAAACGTGCGGGGTCTCCCGTTGATTCGAAGCTAAGTCTGACGGAACGCTGCGGGTCGGTATCAGCCAATTGACCTGATTCGCTAAGCAGCCGATACACAGTTTTTGCTGTCTCCTCCGCGGAAGACACCAGCGTCACATTGTCCCCCATCACCAACTGAACCACTCCACTCAACAACGGATAGTGAGTGCATCCCAGTACTACGGTGTCCACATCTGCGTCTTTTAATGATTCTAAATAGTTCTCAGTAATGCCCAAGATTTGGCGTCCTGTAGTGATGCCCCGTTCCACGAAAGGAACGAACAACGGGCACGCTTGTTGATAGACTTCCACCCCTTCACCTGCGTGCTTTTCGAAAGTACGGGCATAGGCTCCGGACTCCACAGTCGCCGCCGTTCCAATCACTCCTACCTTTCCGTTACGGGTGGCTGCTGTTGCTCGCCGCACAGCTGGCAGGATGACTTCGACGACCGGAATGTCGTAATGCTCACGCGCATAATCGATAAACGCAGCCGAGGCAGAATTGCAAGCCACAACGATCATCTTGCAGCCGCGGTCCACCAGTTCATCCGCCACGGCAGCAGCACATTGGCGCACCTGTTCCAGCGGCTTATCACCATAGGGGGCGTTTGCGGTATCGCCAATGTAAATGATGGACTCATGAGGTAGCTGATCCACCACAGTGCGAGCCACTGTCAGGCCACCCACCCCTGAGTCAAACATGCCAATCGGGGCGTTGTTATAAGAACTCCCCGACACATCGGCCACAGCCCCTACCGACACGTCAATAGAGTCTTCAGGCAACGCATCGCTTAGGCCTTTCGCCATCGCACCGGCCTCCTGAGCCGCGTCGGTGACATCAACTAGCTGCGGTTGTAGTGTCTCAGACAGCTCATCACTCACAGGCTCTTCGCGTTCATCATGTAGTGCGTAATCCATATTCCTTGTCACGGTTCTATCACTCATGGGTTCGTCACTGATGCATCTCCCGTCCCTGCTGAACGAGGCTCTATTGCCATCATGCCAGGCAGACTTGGCGCCGAGAATATATCAATGAGAACGCGACCCGGAACTCATCCATCCGGCCATAAGGCCCCCTAGCGCTCCAAAAAGGTGCCCTTGCCAACTGATCCCCGACTGCCCTGGTAAAACGCCCCAGAGCATACCGCCGTAGACGCACGCCACAACGATCCCCACCAGAATCTGACCGATTCTTCCCGTAAAAAAGCCACGAGTCACCAGGAACGCGAGCCAACCATAAATGAGGATTGACGAGCCGACATGCACCGAATACGGCTGGGCGAAGAACCACACCCCAAAGCCGCCCACGAGCATGCTCATGACAGTGCTGACAACCACAGCCCCGCTTCCCGATAACGCCACGATGAACAGCAAAATCGCCGCCACCACAGTATTCGCTATGAGGTGGGCAAAACTAGCATGAATAAATGGGGCGAACATGATGCCCCAGATTCCCTCCACGTCATGCGGACGAATACCAAAGGCAGTAAGCCGGTAACCAGACAGCGCATTGACGATCTGCACGGCCCAAATGAGGACTAAAAACGTGACGGTAGTGCTCAACGCGGACATCATGCGCGTACCTGCGCGGGTCACCATAAGAGGCTGGTTCCGCCTACCCCGACCTGCCATATCGGCTTGCCCAGTTATTCTGGGAGCGCCTCGTCGACCAGGGCGCTGATTAAATGGCTGAGAATCATAGGGCTGGTTATACACGCGACGTTGCTACTCCGTGTTGCTAGTACGATCGATCAATTCACGGTATGAGGGGACGCCAAAGGCGCTTTCTGCCGCGAGAACAGCGTGAACAATCGCTCGCTCCACACAGTTAGCACCTACGGCTGAAAGCATTGACAGTTCTACCGGATTCACCGGCTGTGCGTCAGACCCTGTGGACAGGCCGAACAGCGTATCACCGTCCATGGGCATGTGCGCCGGGCGAATCGCGCGAGCGAGACCATCGTGAGCGGCCAACGCCAGGCGCTTTGCTTGCGCCTTGGTCAGTGTGGCGTCGGTAGCCACTACTCCAATAGTGGTATTCAGACTCGTAGCACTGTGGGGTGTGGACTCACTCTCATCCGACGCCACCCCCACCATCTGTGGGGCGATCTTAGTCCCCCACAGATTCATCGTGCGCAGGCGTTCCACTACGGCCTCCTCCAACCGAGTCTGGGGACACGCGGCGAATTCCCCCTCTAATTCCGCAGCCACGCCCCACGGCACACCATTAGCCGGATTAACAACACCGCCCTGCGGATTCACCACCACGGCTGCGGACACCGTAGTGCCAGCCAATAGGGTGCCAGCTGGGAAAACAGCGCTGGCCTGCCCAAAGCCTCCTTTCAGAGCGCCAGCAGACGCGCCACGCCCCGCTCCTATATTGTCCGAAGAATAAGGTTGGTCATCCTCCTCATCGCCTTCCGCGAGCGCCAGCGCCCGCAGTGCCGCTCGCGTGGCGTGTGCACCCGTGGTCATATCCGGCCGCGAATCCCAACGTCCCAACAGCAGATCAAAAATCACCGCCGCGGAAACAATGGGGATTTTCTTATCGGGAGCGCTATCGCCCAGTACGGGGAACCCAATGCCGTGTTTCTCGAGTACCGCCATGACACCCGATGTGGCGTCGAGACCAAAGGCCGAGCCTCCGCACAAAGCGACGGCGTGAATGGCATCCACAGTATTCTCCGGGTTGAGAAGATCCGTCTCGCGCGTACCCGGCCCGCCACCGCGCACATCCACACCAGCCACCGCGCCGCCCGGCGCGACTATGACGCTAACACCGGAATCACCGGAACCGTCCTCACACGTCGCATGACCCACGCCCAACCCGCGCACATCCATCAAGGCATTATGCGGACCGGGTCTACAACCGAAAAGCTCCAAGGACATCAGCTAGTCTTCCGTTACTCGCATTCTCATAACTGCCCACTACTCGACACGGGTGAACACTTATTCCAAGTCGTTGAGGTCAAGGTCGCCCATCATCGCATACATGAGCGAATCTAAATGGCTACCCAGCCAATCCATGTACTGATTAGCTTGAATTACTTGCTCGGCATCTTCACCCTTCTCAGCGATGAGCTGTTTGAGCTGTTCATAGTGATAAGAGCGAATGTCTGCCAGAGCATTTGTCCACATCGCTGCTTCCGACTCAGTGAGAGAAATATTCACGGAACCATCCGGGCCGAGAACATCGCACAGCACCCGCAAGTTCAGCAACTTCTGACGGATGATATCGGTCTCGTTAAGTTGGCGCATGAGGGCAGCATCTCCCTCCACCTCCTCAGCGCCATCTGCGAAATAGCTAGGCAGCAGGCGCGCCAGCGCTGGATTATCCGGCGCTTCCGCGTGACCGGAAGGCATTCCTGTCATTTCAGCCAACTCATCTTTTGGTGCGGTACGCACTCGCTCCATCAGCTGGTTGGCCACCAACGACGCACTATCACCCAGCATCTCCCGTTCCAGCGGTTCCAGGCGCGTGATGTAGCGGGTACCTCGCATCATGCTTTTCTTCTTGGTCCATGCATCCATGACTAAACCTCGACGCTTCCCTTCCTAGTTTTAGCCATCCGAACGCTGCATGGTTGCCCACAGACCGGCCATCTGGAGCTTTTTCACATCAACCTCAACTTTGTCGCGCTCACCGGAGCTGACCACGGCTTTTCCTTCAGTGTGTACCTTCATCATCAATTCCGTGGCCTTCTTACGCGAATAGCCCAAGGTGGTTTGAAAAACATAGGTTACGTAACTCATGAGGTTCACGGGATCATCCCAACAAATGCACAGCCACGGTAAATTGGCATCCGTGACCATGTCAGGAACCTTTTCCTCAACGGGTGTTGCTGTAGGGGCTGCAGGTGACGTCATGTTCTAAAGGATACCGTCCGCGCACACAATCTGCCCCGTCCCGACTACGATGTATCGGGTGACTACACCAGATACCACCGAGCTGCAGAACCGCCATGCAGGCAATCGTTCCTCTGCACTGCTCACCGACAAATACGAGCTGACCATGCTTGAGGCCGCGCTCAAAGATGGCACTGCTCACCGCACGTGCGCCTTTGAAGTCTTCACCCGGCGTCTGCCGAATGAACGCCGCTACGGTGTAGTGGCTGGTATACCTCGTGTTCTCTGCGCCATCCGAGATTTCGTCTTCACCGAAGAACAACTCGCTGAGCTGGACTTCCTCTCCCCCGAGACCATCGACTATCTGCGCAATTACCGCTTCACCGGCGACATTGACGGTTACCGCGAAGGTGAGCTGTACTTCCCGAACTCGCCAATCCTCACCGTACGGGGAACGTTTGCTGAATGCGTGATCCTGGAAACGGTCGTGCTGTCTATTCTCAACGCCGATTCCGCCGTAGCCAGTGCGGCTGCCCGTATGGTCACTGCCGCCGCCGGCCGTTCGATCATAGAGATGGGATCTCGCCGTACCCACGAGTACGCCGCTGTCACTGCGGCTCGCGCCGCCTATCTCGCCGGATTCGATGCCACCAGTAACCTCGAGGCCGCTAAACGCTATGGCATTCCATCCACCGGAACTGCCGCGCATGCATGGACTCTCTTGCACACACATCCCGACGGCTCCCCCGATGAGGCCAGTGCCTTCCGCGCCCAGGTAGAAGCTCACGGACAAGGCACCACGTTACTGGTGGACACCTACGACATCACTCAAGGCGTTGCAACCGCCATCGACGTGGCAGGCTCGGAATTAGGCGCTGTACGTATTGACTCCGGTGACCTCGGCGTCGTTTCCCGTCAGGTTCGACGCCAACTCGACGACCTCGGAGCGACGAACACCAAAATCGTCGTCTCTTCGGATCTCGACGAATTTGCGATCGCGGCGTTACGCTCCGAACCGGTGGACATCTTTGGCGTGGGTACCTCCGTCGTCACGGGATCCGGTGCCCCCACAGCGGGTCTGGTTTATAAGCTCGTCGAAGTTGAAGGCCAGCCCGTCTCTAAGCGAGCACGCGGCAAAGAGTCACGTGGTGGTGCCAAAGGCGCAATCCGCATATTCCGCAATACGGGTACAGCCATCGACGAAGTCACTTATCCGCTCGGTGGTGATCTGCCAGAAGTCGGTGACCATTCCTACGTGCAGCTATCCATCCCTATGGTGCGCGATGGTGAGCTAGTCGGAGAAATCCCAGCGCTCACGGAATCCCGCGATTACCTCGCACAACAGCTGGTCACTCTTCCGTGGGAAGGTCTAGCTCTCACCCGAGACGAACCAGCGCTCTCCGTGCGCCACACCACGTAGTGTCACAGTCGCAGAGGAAGAATGATGGAGGAATGAACCGTACCCAACAGCTGCTGAGCCTAGCGGTTGATTCCCTGAACGGCACGCCGCGTGCCGGGCAACAAAAAATGGCCGATGCGGTATCCGCAGCCATGGCCGAAGAAAAGCACCTCGCAGTGCAAGCGGGCACGGGCACGGGCAAGTCTTTGGCCTATCTCATTCCCGCGATCAATCAAGCGATGCACGGCAATCTCCCGGTTATCGTATCCACCGCCACTATTGCGCTGCAGAGGCAATTAGTAGAGCGGGACCTACCGCGTTTGGCGCAGGCTCTCGAGGACGAATTGCCGCGTCCATTGGAATCCGCGATTTTAAAAGGGCGCAACAATTATCTGTGTTTGAATAAGATCCACGGCGCCACAGTAGAGGCTGCCAACGAATCCGGGATGAATCCTGAAGAAGAGGCACTTCTTTCTTCTTCGGAGGTATCCCGCACGGGCGCTCAGGTCAAGCGCCTATATGAGTGGGCGAATGAGACCGATGACGGAGACCGAGACAATCTAGACAAGGGTGTCAGTGATCAGGCTTGGCGTCAGGTATCGGTCGCTTCACGCGAGTGCATTGGGGCGACGCGCTGCCCATTCGGAGAGCAGTGCTTCGCGGAGCGTGCCCGAGCGCGCGCCGCGCAAGCAGACATTGTGGTCACCAACCATGCGCTCTTAGCCATCGACGCCATGGCCGACGCACCCATTCTCCCTGAACATGAGACCGTGGTGATCGACGAAGCACACGAGCTGGTGCCTCGCATCACCTCTGCCGCAACCGCGGAACTTTCTCCGACGGCGGTGGCTATCCTTGCCAAACGAGCGAACAAGATCGGCTCAAAAGACACGGGAGTGGAACTCGAGGAAGCAGGAGACGCGTGGTCACAGGCGCTGGATTCTGCCATCGCCCATTCGGCTCCCGCAGGCACCCCAGGCTCGGTCATCGGCAGGTGGACTGAAGTTCCGGCTGGATTAGTGACTCCACTGTCCGCTCTGCGCGATGCCGCGTGGAAGGTCAATCGCGCAATCAGCAGTATCCCGGCGGGGGAATTTGCCAATGACCCGGCACAAGCCGCCGAGCGTCAGTCCGTTATTGCGGCCACCGAAGAGCTACACGATACTGCCCAGCGGGTGCTGGATGCCTCCTCCGCCAATGCCGCGGAACGACCGGACGACCTGCTCGGGGAAGACGTAGTCTGGCTCTCCTCGGACAGTAGCCGAAAGCAGATTTTCGTCGCCCCTTTGAGCGTGGCTGACTTGCTGCGCCAGCGATTATTCTCCAACTCCACAGTGATCCTCACCTCCGCAACACTAGCGCTTGGGGGCAGGTTCAATGTGATGATGGCTCAGTGGGGTATGCCCTCCCATGCCACCACTTTGGATGTGGGGACACCCTTTGATTCCAAAACGCACGGCATTTTGTACGTCGCCACCCATTTGCCAAAACCTGGGCGAGATGGCTTGTCTGCAGAGGCCATCGACGAGACTGCCCGGCTCATCAATGCCGCGGGAGGAAGAACTCTGGGATTGTTTTCTTCGCGTCGTGCCGCCGAAGAGATGGCCGATGAACTACGTGGCGTAGTTCCCTATGACATCTTGCTGCAAGGGGAAGATTCCCTCTCTTCTTTGGTGGAGCAATTTCGGGACAATCCATCCACCTGTCTTTTCGGCACGCTCGGACTCTGGCAAGGGGTTGATGTGCCGGGCTCCAGCTTAAGCCTGGTGGTCATTGACCGTCTGCCCTTCCCCCGCCCAGATGATCCTCTCATGAAAGCTCGTCAGGAAGCTGCGGTTAAGGCAGGACGTAACGGCTTTATGGAGGTCTCGGCCACTCACGCCGCACTTTTACTCGCGCAAGGAGCAGGTCGCTTACTCCGTTCTGTTGACGACCGCGGCATGGTCGCCGTACTGGATCAGCGCCTAGCCACTGCTCGGTATGGGAGTTTCCTTCGAGCGTCCATGCCTGATTTTTGGGAAACTTCCAGTCAGAGCACCGCTCTTGCTGCGCTGCGTCGATTGGCAAAAACCGCCGTGGATTGAGAGCAAACTGTCACAGGATGAGATGAAGCACAGTGCGTGCGGGCGCATACCGAAGCCTATCGGGGGAGTTCCCGGGTGCAGCCGAAAAGATGTTCCTACATTTGGACGCAAAATCTTCTTCTTTCTCTTACGATTGGGTTCAACCTTTTGATTTCCCCAACCGAGGAGGAACATATGCCAGTGGCTAGCCCCCGCCCAGATCTCGAGATCCCCGCATGTGGACTGTGGGGTCTTGTATTTGGATCTCTTGCTCCGGAAGATGAAGATCGCGTGGCCATCATCGATGTGGCTGACGGTTCCGAAACCACGTTTGCTGAGTTAAAGACCTACGTGGAATCCGCTGCCGGGGGTTTGGTGCATCGTGGAGTTAAGCCAGGCGATGTCGTAGCTTTACACTGCCCTAACTCCCTTGCTTTTGTGATCGCTGCGCATGCTGTCTGGCGAATAGGAGCCGTACTCACCCCAATCTCTCTCTTGGCAACTGAGGAAGCAATTGCGGAACAGATTAAGGATTCCGGGACTACACTTCTACTTTCTGTCGCTGCGTTAGGCGAAGCGTCTGCGAACGCCGCGAAGTCTGAGGGTGTGGAGACTATTTTTCTCGACTCCAACAATGGCCTCCAGCAGTGGTTTGCGGAACGCCGTACAGCTCCTCAAGTGAGCTTCGATCCCTCTACCCACCTGGCAGCTCTGCCGTATTCTTCTGGGACCACCGGTCTTCCCAAGGGAGTGAAGCTCACCCATGAGAACCTCGTAATGAACGTGCTTCAAGCTCAAGATGCGCAGCTAGTGACGCGTGACGACGTGATTTTTGGTGTACTGCCGTTTTTCCATATTTACGGTCTTACAGCGCTAGCTAACCTGTCGCTCACCACACGAGCAACACTCATTACCCAACCGCGCTTCGAGGTAGAAAGCTTTCTCACTGCCCACCAAAAGTTCGGAGTCACGTTTACGTTCATTGCTCCTCCCATCGCTGTGCTGCTGGCTAAACATCCTGTGGTGGAGAAGTTCAACTTGTCCACGTTGCGTGCGGTACTATCCGGTGCTGCGGCTTTGGATGAGGAGCTAGCCCTTGCGGTGGAGAAACGTCTGGGAGTACACGTGGAGCAGGGCTATGGCATGACAGAGACGTCCCCCGTCACCCACACGAACAGTGACCCACAGATGAACCGTGGATCCATCGGTAAGCCTGTGGCGAACACTGAGCACAAGTTGGTAGATCCTGAGTCAGGTAACGAGATTGGCTTGCCGGAACCTGGGGAACGTTCTGCAGTTGGTGAATTGTGGGTACGCGGTCCACAAATCATGAAGGGCTACCTCAACCGTCCTGAGGAAACTGCTGCGACTCTACCCGGTGATGGTTGGTTGCGCACTGGTGACCTTGCCGAGCAGGATTCCGAAGGCAATGTGTTTATTGTCGACCGGCTTAAGGAGTTAATTAAATACAAGGGTTATCAGGTTCCACCTGCGGAGCTCGAGGCGTTGCTACTCAATAATGATCACGTTGCGGACGCTGCAGTCATCGGCGTGGTGCGTAAGGGAGAGGAAATTCCGAAGGCTTTCATTGTGCTGCAGCAAGGTTGTGAGAATACCGACGCAGAAAAGCAGTCCATCATGGACTTTGTTGCCGAGCGAGTTGCACCATACAAGAAGATCCGGGAAGTGGAGTTTATTGACCAAATTCCTAAATCTTCCACGGGCAAGATCCTGCGCCGCGAGCTAAAGGCGCGGGAGAAGTAATTAGGAACCACCCCTACACGATTCCACTTCAGGATTGCCCCGGGTTGTCTTTTGTCCCGGGGCGTTCTACTGATCCAATGGGACGCGGCGATATGTGCCATCACGTAAATCCGCGTCTTCAATTTCGTGGCGTGAAATTCCCAGTAGGAACAGCACCTGATCCAGAAATGGATGATTCACTGCGGCATCGGCTACCTCACGTAGGGCGGGCTTTGCATTAAAGGCAATGCCCAAACCGGCGGTAGAGAGCATGTCGATATCATTGGCTCCATCACCTACGGCGACTGTTTGGGATAACTGAATTCCGTTGGACCACGCAAATTCCTTGAGAGATTCTGCCTTCGCATTACGGTCAATAACAGGGCCAATCACTCGACCTGTCAGCTTGCCATCGATAATCTCTAGCGTGTTCGCACGGGCGAAATCCAGTTCCAATTCGCGCGCTAGTGGCTCGATGACTTGAATAAAACCGCCTGATACCACGCCAGTTTTGTATCCAAGACGTTTGAGCGTGCGAATGGTGGTGCGGGCTCCGGGGGTGAGCTGGATATCGCGGGCCACTTTTTCTACAACGGATGCGTCGAGACCCGCGAGGGTTTTCACTCGTTCGTGGAGGGATTCCACGAAGTCTAGCTCTCCACGCATGGCGCGTTCGGTGACCTGGGCTACCTCAGCTTCTTTTCCTGCATAGGCTGCCAGCATTTCGATAACTTCATGTTGGATCAGGGTTGAATCGACGTCGAAGCAAATGAGACGCTTTGCACGACGTGCCAGGCCGCCTCGTTCAATAGCAATGTCTACACCAATTTCACTCGTGAGTTCAGCTAAAGCCTTACGCAGGGGGACTCCGCCACCGGGTGCGGCATTGGCGACGGTTAGCTCAAGTTCCAGGCCGGTGACGGGATAGTCTGCGATGCCATGAATAGTGTCGATATTGGCTCCGTAATCCGCCAGCGTCTGGCCAATTCGTGAGATATGAGCGGCGGTGACGGGACGGCCGATCACCACCATGACGTGGGTAGAACGGGGGCGGGTGGACTCCAGTTCTCTATCTGCGGTGACCTGAACACCCATACCGTAAGAAATGAGCGTTGCCTGTAGCCCGTCGCGCAGGTTGTCTATGTCGTTCTTGTTGACCCCAAGCAATGCGGCAAGGTTGAGCGTGCCACGAAAGACGGATTGTTCCACGTCTAGTAGTTGCACGCCATAAGAGGACAGCACCCGGAAGAAGGCGGCTGTCACGCCTGGCCTGTCTAATCCACTGACTGTTACTAATGCAGGCACGAGGCCTTGCTGGAGGGTGTCGTTGGTTGTGCCCTCAAAGGTGGCGTCGGTGTGGGATTCGGGCTGGGTCAGATCGGTTTTCTCTGTATTCACTGTGCGGTCTTAAATGTGTGATTTGGTTACGCGTATGGGTTAGCGATACGTACAAGGATGTTTGTAGGCATGGAGCGCTTATGCGTGCTGGTTCTATCGGGTATGCGCTATATGTACGTCATCTTGTGGTGATGTACTGGTGCGCTCCTTTGGATTTTATGGGGTGCCCCAGCTTTTTTGAAAACTACGAAAGCCACATCCCGCGTAGTAGGGATGTGGCTTTAACTTCTCCCCTAACCCGGTTGAGCCGTGTTGGCTGGACGGGCAGGGTGCCTAACTGAGGGTTATCACTTCACCAGCACTGCAGCTGCGGTGCCGTTTCGACGGGTGATACCGCTTAGAAGTGACGTCCCACGTGAGCCTCGTCACGCATGCGCTTGACCATATGTGGGTAGTGCAGCTCGAACGCTGGGCGTTCGGAACGAATGCGTGGCATGGAGGTGAAGTTGTGGCGTGGTGGAGGGCAAGAGGTGGCCCACTCCAAGGAGTTGCCGTAGCCCCATGGGTCGTCCACGGTGACAACCTCGCCGTAGCGGTAGGACTTGAAAATGTTCCAAAGGAATGGAAGGACGGACACAGCCAGGATCAGGGTGCCGACAGTGGAAATCTGGTTGTAGATGGTGAAGCCATCGGAGTCCAGGTAGTCGGCGTAACGACGTGGCATACCGAGGTTACCAACCCAGTGCTGAACCAAGAAGGTGGTGTGGAAGCCGATCATGGTCAGCCAGAAGTGCAGGTGACCCAGCTTCTCGTCAAGCATACGACCGGTCATCTTAGGGAACCAGAAGTAGATGCCCGCGAAGGAAGCGAAGGTCACTGTACCGAACAGGGTGTAGTGGAAGTGAGCCACCACGAAGTAAGTGTCAGACACGTGGAAGTCAAGTGCTGGGGAGGCCAGCATGATGCCTGTCAAACCACCGAAGAGGAAGGTTGCGAAGAAGCCCAATGCGAAGATCATTGGAGTCTCGAAGGTCAGGCGACCCTTCCACATGGTGCCCAGCCAGTTGAAGAACTTCAGGCCGGTAGGAACGGCGATCAGATACGTCATGAAACCGAAGAATGGGAGCATGACAGCACCGGTAACGAACATGTGGTGTGCCCACACTGCCATGGACAGTGCGCAGATGGACAGGGTTGCGAAGATCAGGCCGACGTAACCGAACATTGGCTTACGGGAGAAGACAGGGTAAACCTCAGACACGATACCGAAGAAAGGCAAGGCCAGAACGTAAACCTCTGGGTGGCCGAAGAACCAGAACAGGTGCTGCCACAAAATAGCTCCACCGTTACCGGCGTCATAAATCAAGCCACCAAGCTTGCGGTCGTAGAACACACCCAGAGCTGCTGCGGTCAGCAGTGGGAAAATCAGCAGAACCAAGACGGAGGTAACCATGATGTTCCAGGTGAACACCGGCATACGGAACATGGTCATACCCGGTGCGCGGAGGCACAGAATGGTGGTGATCATGTTGATAGCGGATGCGATGGTACCGACACCACCAACACCGACACCCAAGATCCACAGGTCGGAACCTACGCCTGGGGAGTGAACTGGGTCAGCAAGTGGCTGGTACATGGTCCAACCGAAGTCGGCCGCGCCACCAGGGGTGAGGAAGCCAGACAGCATGATGACACCACCCGCGGTGGTCAGCCAGAAGCCGAAAGCATTAAGGCGAGGGAAGGCAACGTCGGGTGCGCCAATCTGTAGCGGCATGACGTAGTTAGCAAAGCCGAACACCATCGGAGAACCATACAGCAGCAGCATCACGGTGCCGTGCATGGTGAATAGCTGGTTGAACTGCTCGTTGGTCAGAAACTGCAGGCCTGGTTTAAAAAGCTCCAAACGCATGAGCAAAGCCATCAAGCCACCGACCATAAAGAAGCTGAAAGACATGATCATGTACATGATGCCCAGCTGCTTGTGGTCGGTCGTGGTCAGCATCAGCCAAGCTTTGCTGCCGCGACGGTTCTGCACATTGAGTGGCGCAGGCCGACTCGGGGCGACCTGGTGGTCTTCCCGTGGCGCTACTGCGGTCATTGATTCCTCCTGACTACGCAATATCGGGATCGTCTCTCCCGATATTCAAAGAATGATCTCTCCAAGTCTCAGTGTTGTGATGTCGTCAGCATCTTCCCACCGAGCGCAGGAATATCTTCATGTTAGTAGGTGCAACCCCCTTTTCAATAGTCAGGATGTTATGCATCTTTACCTATTGCACTTTTCGGGGGTGACATGGCATTCCCAGAAAATTTTGAATCTATGTAAACACCTTCCTACATGTTCACAAGCATATACCCCCACCGGTATTTTCGGTAGGGGTGTATAGGTGACGTCGGAAGTGGGGTGGAACAACGTGGCACTAAAGCAACCAGACTTCATCGACACCCAAGGGACAAACGAAAACAGTACTAGAGCGACCTAGTTTTACCAGGTCATCATGTCTACTGAGCGCAATTGTCTGACTTGAGCTCATCCACCCACATACAGCAACTTCGAAGGTTGAGCTGCAGCGGCGCCACAACCGAGCCTCATGCGGCACATGCCGGAAACAACAGAACTTTTCTTAGAAATCCCAGTCCTCGTCTGTAGTATTTTCCGCCTTACCGATTACGTACGAGGAACCGGAGCCAGAGAAGAAATCGTGATTCTCATCACCGCCCGGATTCAACGCAGACAAGATGGCTGGTGAGACACGGGTCTCATCAGCGGGGAAAAGCCCCTCATAACCCAGGTTGTTCAGAGCCTTGTTGGCGTTGTAACGCAGAAAGCGCTTGACGTCCTCGGTCCAACCCAGCTCATCGTAAAGATCCTCGGTGTACTGGGCTTCGTTGTCATACAACTCGAGCAGGAGATCAAATGTGTGGTCCTTGAGTTCCTCACGGCGCTCGGACGTTTCCTTCTCAAGTGCACGCTGATACTTGTAACCGATGTAGTAGCCGTGCACTGACTCGTCACGGATGATCAAACGAATAATGTCTGCAGTATTAGTCAGCTTCGCATGGGACGACCAGTACATCGGAAGGTAAAACCCGGAGTAGAAAAGAAAACTTTCCAAGAGAACGGAGGCAATCTTTTTCTTCATTGGATCATCACCCTCGTAAAAACCAAGGATCAGATCAGCCTTATTCTGCAACTTTTCATTCTCTTCGGACCAGCGGAAGGCGTCGTTAATCTCTGGAGTGGACGCAAGGGTCATGAAGATCGAAGAGTAGGACTTAGCGTGCACAGACTCCATGAAGGCAATATTCGTGAACACTGCCTCTTCGTGAGGGGTCGCGGAATCTTCTATGAGCTTGACGGCTCCCACTGTTCCCTGGATGGTGTCCAACATGGTCAAGCCAGTAAAGACACGCATGGTGGTCTCTCGCTCGACGTCATTCAACGTATGCCACGACTGGACGTCATTGGATAGGGGCACCTTTTCGGGCAACCAGAAGTTGGCCGTCAGACGATCCCAGACTTCAAGGTCTTTGTCATCGGTGATGCTGTTCCAGTTAATTGCAGAAACTGGTACGCCAATCTGGCGGTGTACTGGCGACTGTGGAGCCTGCGCGCTCATCTGTACAACTTCTCCTTGGTTTTTCTTCCCACTCGTGTGTGCGCTCCTGCGAACACACTTTTGTTAATGAAGATGGTTGTCCTTTCGCAGCTCATAGCTGCGTTTGCCTCATACAAGGCGCTTCGATTCATCGTACCCGTTTTAGACAAGA
The DNA here is from genome assembly GCF_014262665.1 of Corynebacterium anserum. Taxonomy (NCBI): domain Bacteria; kingdom Bacillati; phylum Actinomycetota; class Actinomycetes; order Mycobacteriales; family Corynebacteriaceae; genus Corynebacterium; species Corynebacterium anserum. The sequence goes on along the minus strand of NZ_CP046883.1, from coordinate 578,881 downwards.
AGCTCATGCTCTTAGCTCATCGAACCCGGTTCTCTGACCTGTCGTATGACGCACAGCAGACTTAGCGGTAGATGAGGCTACGCACATTCTTAGCGGTAGATAAGGCTACGCACATTTAGGTGAGGCTGCGAACCCTAGCGCCGACGATCGTTCATCCGTAGACTCCGCCGTATGAGTATCAACAAGAAATTCGCAAAGCAGTTAAACCAGCAAGTCATCGCAGAACATGAGGCTGCGTTGATCTACACCCAGCTCGCCTACGAACTCGATAGGCTCTCTTTCTCGGGTATGCGAGACTGGATGTTCGAACAGGCCAAGGAAGAGCGCGAACACGCTCAGAAGTTCGCTCAGCATCTCCTGGATCGCGGGGAGCGCGTACAGCTGGGCACCGTAAACGTTCCAGCCATCAAGATTTCTTCTCCTCTGGAAGCCTTCGAGGCATCCTTGGCTCATGAAGAAAAGGTTTCCGAGCTCATCCGAGAACTCGCCCGTACTGCCGACAAAGTCGGCGACATCGACTCCCGCTCCTTGCTCAACTGGTTCCTTGATGAGCAGATTGAGGAGGAGTCCACGGTCGGTGAGATCATCGACCGCATCAAGATCGTGGGCACGGATGGTTCGGGCCTGCTGCGCATCGACCAGGAACTTGGTTCCCGCCCTGATTCCGAGTAATTACTCCACTCCGTTCCACACATGAGGCTCCACTGCATCTTTACTAGCCCGCTTCCCCACCCCATTTTCGAATAACGCCGTCGCCCTATTCCGCGTTGCCGGCTTATACCTTATATATATGGGATATATATGGGATAAATGAGAAGGAATTCTCCGGGACGGCGGACAGGGACGTGCAGTGCTGGAACGCCCTATGAACGGGAGGAACCAATGAAGACCCGGCACCGGGGAGGAGCCGGGATCCATGGAGGGTGGGATAGTTCCCGAACCCATACCAGCCAGAAGCTCAACTGCTCTGGGACTGCTCTGGGCTACAGCATGCAGGAAACACACCCTTCAACCTCAGTACCCGTCAACGCAGTTTGACGTAGACGAATGTAGTAAATGGTCTTGATTCCCTTGCGCCATGCGTAAATCTGAGCGCGGTTGATGTCTCGGGTTGTCGCCGTATCCTTAAAGAACAGAGTCAGAGACAATCCCTGATCCACATACTTCGTAGCAACCGCGTATGTATCGATGATTTTCTCATATCCGATCTCATACGCATCCTGGTAATACTCCAGGTTTTCGTTGGTCATGTGTGGGGCTGGATAGTACACGCGACCAATCTTGCCCTCCTTGCGGATCTCAATCTTCGACGCAATCGGGTGGATCGATGAGGTGGAGTTGTTGATGTAGGAGATGGAACCGGTCGGCGGAACAGCCTGCAAGTTCCGGTTGTACAAGCCGTGCTCCATGACGGAGGCACGCAACTCATCCCACTGTTCTTGAGATGGGATGTTCACCGAAGAATTGTCGAAGATCGCCTTGATGCGTGCGGTTTTTGGAACGAAATCTGCCACGTCGTAACGGTCAAAAAACTCACCAGTGGCGTATTCCGACTTCTCAAAGTTTTGGAACTTCGTACCGCGCTCCTTCGCAATGGTGTTAGAGGCCTTAATCGCCTCATACATCACGCAGGCAAAGTACGTATTGGTAAAGTCCAGCGCTTCTTCCGACCCGTAATAAATGTGCTCCCGCCCGAGGTAGCCATGCAGGTTCATTTGTCCCAAGCCAATGGCATGGGAATTGTCGTTACCTTGGCGTACGGACGGCACTGAGTCAATGGAGGTCTGGTCTGCCACAGCAGTCAATCCACGGATTGCTGTCTCAATGGTGCGGGAGAAGTTCTCCGAATCCATCGCAGCAGCGATGTTCATAGACCCTAGGTTGCAGGAGATGTCGTCGCCAACGGTCTCATAAGTGAGATCATCGTTGAACACGGAAGGGGTGGAGACCTGAAGGATCTCAGAGCACAGGTTCGAATGGGTAATGCGACCCTCGATTGGGTTCGCCCGGTTCACCGTGTCTTCAAACATAATGTATGGGTAGCCGGATTCGAATTGGATCTCGGCGAGGGTTTGGAAGAACTGGCGAGCGTTAATCTTCTTCTTACGGATACGCGGGTCTTCGACCATCTCCTCGTAGTGCTCAGTGACGGAGACATCCGCAAAAGGCTTACCGTAAATCCGCTCCACATCGTAGGGCGAGAACAGGTACATATCGTCGTTGCGCTTAGCCAGCTCGAAGGTGATATCTGGAATAACAACGCCCAAGGACAGGGTCTTAATGCGGATCTTTTCGTCAGCGTTTTCGCGCTTGGTATCTAGGAACCGCAGGATATCCGGGTGGTGAGCGTGGAGATATACAGCACCTGCGCCCTGACGTGCCCCGAGCTGGTTAGCGTAAGAGAATGCGTCTTCCAGCAGCTTCATCACAGGGATCACACCAGAGGACTGGTTTTCAATGTGCTTAATTGGCGCACCGTGTTCACGGAGGTTGCTCAGAAGCAGAGCCACTCCGCCTCCACGCTTAGATAGCTGCAGCGCGGAGTTAATAGCCCGACCAATAGATTCCATGTTGTCCTCCATACGCAGGAGGAAGCAGGACACGGGTTCACCGCGTTGTGCCTTGCCAATGTTCAGGAAGGTCGGTGTTGCAGGTTGGAAGCGGCCATCCATAATCTCGTCGACCAGTGCCTCGGCCAGTTTTTTATCGCCATCGGCTAGCCCCAGCGCCACCATTGACACTCGGTCTTCGAAACGTTCCAGGTAACGCCGGCCGTCGAACGTCTTGAGAGTGTAGGAGGTGTAGTACTTGTAGGCTCCCAGGAAGCTCTGGAAGCGGAATTTCACAGCGTAGGCGCGTTTGAACAGGCTCTTGATGAACTCAAAGTCGTACTTACCCAGAATTGCTGGGTCGTAGTATTTGTTTTCCACCAGGTAGTTGATCTTTTCTTCCAGGTCGTGGAAGTAGACGGTGTTTTGGTTGACGTGCTGGAGGAAGAACTGGTTGGCTGCCTCGCGGTCCTTGTCAAACTGAATCTCACCTTTGTCGTTGTAGAGATTCAGCATGGCGTTGAGTGCATGGTAGTCCAGCTGCTCTGCCTGGCTCACGGGCTCAGCGACGGTCTTTCCAAGCTCGGAAGCGGTCATTGTGTATGTCTCCTGCGGTGTTGAGTGTGTAGTTGTATGTCTACGCTGTATGTCTGGGTCGGGAATAAGCGATGTTCATCTGCACACTGCTATCGATCGATTTTGTTGCGTACGTGTGGCATCTGTTTCACGCTTACATGCGGCATCTGTCTCATGCTTACGTTTGGCATCTATTTCATGCTACGGCGTCCCATCGTCCCATGAGGCGTAACTCCTTTTCAAAATCTGCGAGCCCCTCTTTCACGCGTCGCACATCGTGGTCTGTGCCCATGAGCTCGAATCTGTAGAGATATGGCACACGGCATTTTTCGGCGATGATGTCTCCGGCTCTGCAGAAATCGTTGCCGAAATTAAGGTTGCCCGCTGCGATCACTCCCCGTAGGAAATTCCGGTTCTGTTCGTTGTTGAGAAATGTGATCACTTGTTTAGGTACTGGTCTGCTGTAGTCGCCTGTCATGCCTGCTCCTCCACCGTAGGTGGGAACGATGAGAACGTGTGGTTGGTCGACCACGAGTTGTTCTTCGGTGCGGCGTAGCGGAATCCGCTTGTTGGGCAAACCCAGTTTTTGAACAAATCGGTGGGTGTTTTCTGACGTCGAGGAGAAATATGTGATGAGCATGGGGTCAGCTACTTCCTTCCGAGGTAGCGGTGTTGTGTTCTGGTTCGGAAGTGCAATGTTCCGGCCTCGGAGTGTGGCGTTCGGGAGCGTTGCACTCTGGTTGCGCTGGGGCGTGTTGTTCCCTTCTTGGCGACGCCATCTCTGCTCCACCGTTGACCTTGTCATGTGGTGTCCAGGTGAGGAATCGCGGGACTAGTGCCACGGCAATGAGCGTACAGATGATAACCAGCGCACCGCCTACGGCGGTTGTGGGGCCTGCACCATAGTGCGCACCACCCCAACCATGAATAATGTCCGCTAGCCGAGGACCACCAACGACCACCACGATGAACACACCTTGCAGGCGCCCTCGGAGATTATCGTCAGCTGCTTCCTGCAGCATGGTGGAACGCAGCACTGCGCTGAACATGTCTGCTGCACCACCGATAGCAAATGCACCCAGTGCAATCCACGCCCAGGCATTCACACGCCCATCGGCAAGCATGATGGCCAGGCCCATGAGCACGATGGAGCCGCCCCATACCACGACGGAGATCGTCACTCCCAAACCTCGGCGGACGATGGCAGTGACCATGCCTGAGAACACTCCCCCGAGTACGGCACCGACGGGGAGGGCTGCGAAAAGAAGTGCATACATCATTCCGCCTTCAGCGGGCTCGCCGAAGTCCACATGGGAGATTTGGGGAATCAACGCACGAGGTGAACCGAAGGTCATTGCGATCAGGTCCACGAGAAAGGACATCAGAATGATTGGCTGGGACATGAGGAAGGCAAAGCCTTCCAAAACTGACCGGAAACCTGGTTTGCTGGGGGCGGTAGCGTCGGTAGAAGATGCTGGCTCGGGCGGTAACGAAGGCAGTCGGTGAACCGCCCACAAGGTGGCGAATAGGGCAAGAAAGTCTAAAAAGTAGAGCCAAGAGAACCCCAGAAGCGGAATAAGAGCTCCACCAACCAGGGGACCCACAATCGCACCGGTCTGCATGACGGTCATATTCAAGCTGGTCGCGGCGGCAATGTTCTGCTTACCGACTAGCTTGGGGATGATGGCTGTGCGCGTCGGCTGGTTAACAGCAAATAGTGCCTGTTGTAGAGCGAAAAGGCTGAGAATCAACCACACGTTGTTGATTCCGATTGCTGCCTGTAGCCAAAAGCCAGCGGCGGTGATGATCATGCCCGTCGTGGTGATGTGCAGAAGGGTTCGGCGGTTCATTGCATCGGCAAGCGAACCACCGTATAGGCCGAAAACGATCAGCGGGATTAAACCAAAAAGACCGGACAACCCCACGTAGGATGAGCTGCCCGTCAGCATGTAGCTCTGCGCCGGCACTGCCAAGATGTTGAGCTGTGCACCAATGACCGTGACGATGTTCGCCGTCCAGAGACGACGAAAATCGTCATGGCGGAGCGGGGTGGTGTCCGCGAAGAGCTTACGCACGGTCATGGAATTCAGGTCGGTCTTTCATGGTGGACAAGCCGGCGGCACGCGTACCAGGTGCGTGCTGCGATCACTGTTCTGAAGGTTCAGATAGGTGGCACATCATATGTACTGCGGGCATCAAAAAAGCCAGCCGGGAGCTCTTGTGACAAGCATGTTCGGCTGGCATCCCGCGCAATCGGGCGAGCGTTGTACGGGTGGTTTCCCGGAGTTCTCTGTGGGGATTTCCCAACGCTTTCGTGGAAGGTTTCTACGAGAAATCTGTGAGTGGTTTTTCTTCAAGAACCCTTTGGGAATCTCCTAGAGACACCCGCCTAAGGAGTCAGCGTTAATTATTAAGCAGCGGCGGCGGCAAGAGCTCGGATGCGATCCGGGCGGAAGCCAGACCAGTTTTCCTCACCTGCAACAACGACTGGTGCCTGCAGGTGCCCCATGGCCATCACGTAATCACGTGCTTCATCATCGAGGGAGATATCCACCATCGTGTACTCCAAGCCGGCCTTATCGAGGGCGCGCTTGGTGGCGGTGCACTGTACACAAGCTGGCTTGGTGTAGAGGGTGATCATGTGGGTGTTCTCCTTCGCGACACGGGGATTCGCTATCTAACGCAATGCAAAAAGGGCGTTTCCTACGCCGGTAAGCAGAGCTGAGAGTGCGATGTTGCCCCGCACTGCTCAGCGTGTGACCTGTTTGAGATTACACATCACAACGGTGTGAGACAACACGGATAAACACAATATTTTGAGGAGTTACAATCCTGTAAACACTATATATAGTAGTTACACGAGGCGTATTTGCAGGTGGGTTAAAAGCTCGCCACTAGATATTGGAGAACCAAAATACATGCGTGTAATTTCACGACCTGCACTTTTTATCACTAGGAAATATTTGGTCCCTACTACCCCCGCACCCCGATTCTCTCCCCCGACGCAGCCTTGACCTCAGAGCAGTAATCTCCCCCACGCATTCCCACCCAGAGATCACTCACACATTCACACCCAGAAAAACCACACCCAAAGCAAAAACCTCCTCCGTGGCGAACCATCGGAGGAGGCGGATGAGCCCACAGGCTCACATGCTCACGTATAACACGGGGCAGTACTTAACCCTGGCGTGCCTTGAAACGTGGGTCCTTCTTGTTGATCACGTAAACCTTGCCACGGCGACGCACAACCTGAGCGCCCGGCTTGTTCTTCAGCGACCGAAGGGACTTACGGACCTTCATCGGGCGCTCCTTTCTTCATCGGCGGTACTGCCAACTCGCGGCGTAGAACAGCACACAAAATTGGCGGCTCGGTGGTACCTGCCCACACCGAGCACAAACACAAACAGCTAGTCTACTCAAAGTCCAGATCAAAAACCAAATGCTCAATAGAGCGGCTCACTCGCACACGTCACATCGCTTCCCTGGTCATCGTGATTCTCTAGTCATCATGAGACGCGCCCTCGTCACCCAGCACCGTTTTTGACTAGTATGTCGGTACATGGCCACGACTTCCACCGAGTACACCCCCTCTGCCTTGCAAAAGCAGATTATCGAAGAGATGGGAACCGCACCGACCATCAACCCAGAGCGCGAGGTGAAGAAGCGTGTGGAATTCCTCGCCGATTATCTCCAGGCCACCGGTACCAAAGGATTTGTACTAGGCATCTCTGGTGGACAGGATTCCACCCTCGCTGGCCGCCTATGCCAACTAGCCGTCGAAAAACGTCGCGCGGAAGGAGCCGCGGCCACCGATGCCCGCTTCATCGCCGTTCGTCTCCCCTACGGCGTCCAAGCTGACGAGGATGATGCGCAAATCTCCCTTCGTTTTATCGAGCCCGATGAATCCGTGACCGTCAATATCAAAGACGCCACCGATGCGTCCGCTCAGGCTGTTGAGGAGGCGACGGGCGAACCTCTCACAGATTTCAACAAGGGCAACATCAAAGCACGCCAGCGCATGATTTCACAGTTCGCTATTGCAGGCGCTTTTGGCGGTCTGGTGGTGGGCACTGACCATGCCGCAGAGGCCATCACCGGCTTCTACACCAAATTCGGCGATGGCGCCGCCGATATCCTCCCCCTATCAGGTCTCAACAAGGCTCAGGGCGCAGCCCTTCTGAAATACCTCGGCGCGCCGGAATCTACGTGGAAGAAAGTCCCTACAGCGGATCTGGAAGAAGACCGCCCATCGCTACCCGACGAGGAGGCTCTGGGAGTCACCTACGCCTCCATCGACGCTTATCTGGAAGGCCGTGAAGTGCCTCCAGCCGACGCAGAGCGTATCGAGCACCTATGGCGTATAAGCCGCCACAAGCGGGCGCTACCAGTTAGTCTGCGAGATCAGTGGTGGCGCAGCAGGTAGCTGTAGGTAAGCGGAATGGGTCGTTACGATGAGGCTCGATAAGCGGCTACTAGAACCGCTAAACGGCTACATGTGAGCACCATGGGCTCCCACGTACCCATTGGATGGCTGCGCATGAGCGCAATGGGCGGCTATGCGTAGAACTGAAGGTAGATCAGCAAAGCAATGGCCGCGTACCACACCAACACCACCAATAGCGGCAAGAAATGGTTACCACCGTAATATTCCCCCTTGGCACGTGCCTTATCGCGTGCCATATGAACCACGGTCATGACAAACAATGGCATGGTGACGGCCCACACAACCATGCAATAAGGGCACAGTGCAACAATTTCGTAGATTGCATTAAACGCTAACCAATGCACGAACACCAGTCCGGCCAGCAAGCCCAGCGCTTGCCCCCACCACACCCATCGGGGGAAACGCGCACCTGTTGCCAGCAGAACTCCAAGGGTGATGATGACGGAAAAGCCCGCCAAACCAATGAGAGGGTTAGGGAAACCGAAGACATTTGCCTGAGGGGATTCCATCACAGACTTGCACGACATGATGTTGTCAATAGTGCACGATGGCACAAAATTCGAATCTGTCAGTAGATGAATCTTCTCTACTGTGATGATGAAGCTCATCGCCAAACCGATGGCTCCCAGGAGAACCATAAACAGGCCATACACCACGCTTGACCCGTACCCGTTGGTGCCATTGGGCCAGCGCTTCTTCGGTGTCTTTGGCTGTGGCTGTGCAGACTCAGCAGCAACCGTGGGGTTGTCTCCTGGAGCCGTCGCCGTCGTACCGGTAGCGGCTGTGGCACCGTGGGAATTTACAGGCTGGGAAGTTGTAGAACGCGGGTCGTTGGTCGGAGTCTGACCATGAGTCATGAAGGATAGCTCCTCAGCGTGTGAAAAGGCTGCTCAGGCAGCGTACTAAAGGCGCTGCGCTCAAATGTGCTGTATTCAGACTACTCCCTGAAGGGTTTTTTTTCCTCATAGATGTGACGCATGTTGCATGAGAACACCGCAGCGGCCGTTGATGCCAACTAGTCCTGAACCGCCTGCGAATAAAGCTCGAAGAGATGAGCGACGATGTCTTTTTCATGTGAACCTTTGAATGCTCAGCCTAAAATATCACCCCCCGAAATAAACTGTTCATTCTGACGCACCACCCGATAAGTCCGACTACTAGGTTAGGATGAGCAATCAGCTGGGGCATCCGCGTATGGATACACCGGATTATCTTCGTCAGTGCCCCCACGTGGCTTCTTATCGTCCCAGCAGTGGCAGCGCTTAGCGCTACCGCTCGGCACCTCAAGCGCGGAAGCTAAGAACCATGTCCCCCACTATTATCGACACCGACACAGGGCGTGTCTTATGGCGCTCAATTGAATGCGCTGAACACTGCCAATTCGTTCTACGCACGTGGTCATCCTACGTTTCCCGCAAACAAGCCCCACAGCCGGTAGCTCACTTAGACGCCCGCACACCGCTCTGGGATGCTGAAGAAGTCAAAGCTTGGCACGCACAACGTCCCTCACAAGTGCGGCGCTAGCCGGACATCCCGTGGTAAATAACCATCTCTATAGAACAGTATCTGGTTGCACACACGGCGTAAATGAGGAAACCCCCGGCTACTCGAACTAGCCGGGGGCAACCCCATACACCTCACACTACCAAAGGAAAGAAAATGCGATTCACCCTTATCGGCGGGCTTGCCGGACTCATTATGATCCTAACGGGAGCATCACCCTTCTTCATGCCTGCCTACATCCTCATAGGTCTTGCCATCGACCACAACCAGCGAAAGGCAGCCCGATGAAACCAATAATCACCGACTCCGACACCGGGCGTATTTTATGGAGAACCGCTGACTGTGCCTTACATTGCGGCATATCGGAAGCCACGTGGCGTAGCTACGTCCGTAACGGCACAACCCCGCCCGTCATTGCACATCTAGGCCATCTGCCGCTCTGGGATGCTGAAGAAGTCAAAGCTTGGCACCCACAACGTCCCTCACAGCGATAACCAGCGGAAACATGAGAAAACCCCAGCTCATGTACGAACTGGGGTTTTGTGTCTGGTGGAGCTAACGGGACTCGAACCCGTGACCCCCACACTGCCAGTGTGGTGCGCTACCAGCTGCGCCATAGCCCCTCGATCCATTTACTAGTTCAAGCAAAATGAACGAGCAAAATGAACGAACGAACTAAACCTACATGACCTGCTATCCACCAACCAAATCCGCAGGTCAGTTGAGCATTCTCTGAGGTCGCACCCTGCGCTCGATTCCCTGCACCTACTGCTTCAGCCGCGTGCACCCGCTATTCTACTGTGTGTACCTACTGGTCTACTGCGTGATCGTGCTGCTCCAACGTGGCAACCACTAGCTATCCTGTTCTTGCACAAAAGGGTACAACCCCCTTCTGCTGAAGAAGAGGGGCGTCTTTGGGTCTACGAAGGAATACCGAAGAAGGGGGTCGGCTATTTTTTCAGAAGCTCAGAGATCCAAGGAACAGGGTGCCCCTGGGAATCCGTTGGAGTCTCGAACTCTTTGCCGTCCACATACACAACAGGGGAAGACACTTGGTCGCGTCGCTTCTTCAGCTCGTCCTCATTCTTCTTCGCAATATTCTGCCCCACGTTTTCGATGGAGCCATCTCGGATAGAGTCAATGACAGACTCATCTAGATCATAAGAACTTGCAGCGTCAGCGTAATTGCCATAATCCCAAGTGCGAGCAACCTCAGCCTGGTGCTGCATGAAGTAATCATGCATATTCCAGAAGGCTTCTGCGTTACCGGTCTTGGCAATTGTCATCGCCACAGCAGCTCCACGAGTAGAGGATCCGACCTTGCCGCCGTCGAGGAAGTTAAGGAAGTGGTAGGTCAACTGAATCTTGCCATCGTTGAGGGCGTTACGCAGTTCCTCACGGTCCACGTTGTGCAGATCCGCACAGTGAGGGCAGGAGAAATCCTCGAAGATCTCAATCTTCTTTGCATCCTGCTTAGCCTTGTCGCTCTTCAGCACAATCGCATCGCCATCCGCCCTGACGCTGAAGTTCACCTCTTCTTTCGGCATACCAGTGGCGATGTCGTTGTTCTTGGAGTTGTTCCAAACAACCAGGCCAATGACAACGGCAGCGATCGCGACGATGGCAACTATGGCCCAAACGAAACCACTGCCTCCCTTGGAGCTAGGTGCCTTGATCTTCTGGCTCACTGTGGGGAATCCTTTCAAAAACTTTTATCTCTTCAGCCATGCAATTTTTCCGATTCTGCGCATATTCTCACATGCTGGGTTACACCCACCCACGCTTAGCCTCTCCTAAACATGGTGGGTTAATCCCACAAAATAGCGCAGAAACGTTGAGGCCAATGGCTTAACCCTATCCAATCAAGGGTCTGAGTCCCTAATGTTCCCTAGCCTCAGCTCCGTATTTCCAGCAATTTGAAAAGAACTTGGAAAGAAAAACTCCCCGTTCACAGCTTCTCCACAGTTGAAGCAATGAATAGCTTCGGTTCACATCCCCTCATACGAGCGAAGGTCGTACGAGCGCTGCTAATGCAGGCGTGACTCCGCCTAGCCGTACCCTCGACCCCTCGTGAGGACGTTCGCTAGGGGTTGAGTACGCCATTAATCACATCTTGTGCTTCCTCCAACACCTGGTGCACGTGCTCCTCGCCTTTGAATGATTCCGCATAGATCTTGTACTTATCCTCTGTACCCGATGGCCGAGCAGCAAACCACGCATCCGCCGTAGTCACCTTCAGTCCTCCTATCGACGCACCATTGCCTGGAGCCTCAGTGAGAATCGAGGTGATCTTTCCACCGGCCAAGGTGTCCGCTGTAATGTCTGAGGGCGATAGCTTCTTCAGCATTTCCCGCTGTTCGCGGTTAGCCGCCCCGTCGATGCGGGAATAGAATGGCGCACCAAACTTCTCCGCCAGTTCGGCATACCGCTGCGATGGGGTTTTACCTGTCACGGCAAGGATCTCGCTCGCCAGCAGATCAGCAATAATACCGTCCTTATCGGTGGACCATACCGAGCCATCCATCCGCAGGAAAGAAGCACCGGCAGACTCCTCACCACCAAAACCGATGGTTCCTTCCACCAGCCCCGGCACAAACCACTTAAAGCCCACGGGAACCTCGTTGAGCGTCCGTCCCATATCCGCCACCACACGATCGATCATGGAAGAGCTCACCAGGGTCTTGCCCACAGCCGCCTGGGCTGGCCAGCCGTCACGGTGGGTGAACAAATAGTCAATAGCAACAGCGAGGTAGTGGTTAGGATTCATCAGCCCGCCGTCTGGGGTGACGATGCCGTGGCGGTCAGCGTCTGCGTCGTTACCCGTTGCGATATCGTAGGCGGCCGCTCCGTCGCCTGCCACCGCAGCAACCAACGACGCCATCGCTGACGGCGAAGAACAATCCATCCTTATTTTTCCGTCTGAATCCAACGTCATGAATCCAAAGGCAGGGTCAACCTTGTCATTCACCACCGTCAAATCCAGGCGGTGTTCCTCAGCAATACGCCCCCAGTATTCCACCGAAGCGCCGCCCATCGGATCCGCGCCGATGCGCACACCTGCTTCCCGGATGGCAGAAAGATTCACCACTTCCGGCAGCGCAGCAACATATGTCCCCAAGAAATCATGCTTCTCGATGCTGCTAAGGTCGCTGGTTCGCTCTACGCCTTTCAAAGCGGCGTCAAGGTACTTGTTAGCGCGGTCGGCGATCCAACTGGTGGCCTCAGTATCAGCCGGCCCACCGGTCGGCGGGTTGTATTTGAATCCACCATCACGCGGTGGATTGTGGGACGGCGTGATAACAATGCCATCCGCACGCCCCCGATCCGTACCCGTAGGGCCTCCGGGGAGGTTTTTGTTGTATTCAAGAATGGCAAAGGAAATCGCCGGAGTAGGCACGAACCCATTCTGCGCATCCATGAGAGTTCTCACACCATTAGCAGCCAACACTTCCAGCGCGGTCTGGTGTGCTGGTTCGCTCAGCGCGTGTGGGTCACGGCCAATGAAGAGCGGGCCTTCGATGTGCTTGTCGCGTCGGTAATCCACGATCGCCTGAGTAGTGGCAGCAATGTGTGCTTCATTAAAGGCACCGTCGAAGGAGCTTCCGCGGTGACCGGAAGTGCCAAAGGTTACTCGCTGCCCTGGGTCGTTCACATCGGGCTGAATATCCTTATAAGCGGCAAGCAACGCTGGGATGTCAGTGAGATCTTCCGGTTGTGCTGGTTGCCCTGCGCGTGGATGCATGTGCGTCTCCTTCAATCGGACGGTGTGAGGTCTAACTCCAGAGTGCCTGATTTCCCCTTCTTTTTCTCGCTCTTTCTCCCCCGAACTCAGATTCTCCCTCACTGCATCGGAAGAGAAGCCTCTGTTTACAGCTCACCGTGATCCTCCCCTCCGGCGGTGAATGCTCGCTGCTGGGCCTGAAATACCGGTTGCTACGGTAAATGCTCATTGACGGCCTGTAGCGCCACAGATATGGCGTATTTGTTAAGTTTTGTCGAACAGATTCCATGTATTTATGCAAAGTTGTACATTTTTTGCATGACTGATGTTTCTTTCGCTGAAAAACTCGAAGGTTGGCTCAGCACTGCGGGCAGCTTCGTGTGGGGTCCATGGTTCCTGATTCCACTCCTGCTAGGCACCGGCCTCTTTCTCACTATCCGCCTTTCTGGAATCCAGTTCCGTAAATTGGGCGTCGCATTACGCCACGGTCTCATAGACCGCGACGACGAGGGTGGCGAAGGTGACATCACCCAATACCAAGCTCTCACCACCGCGCTGGCTGCAACCGTGGGAGTGGGCAACATCGTGGGCGTCGCAACCGCTATTTCCATCGGTGGCCCTGGCGCATTGTTCTGGATGTGGTGTACTGGCCTTCTAGGTATGGCCTCCAAATACACCGAAGCGTTCCTCGGCGTACGTTTCCGCACCACAGATAAAGCCGGACTGATTAACGGTGGGCCGCAACGCTATCTGCAAATGGGTATCAAGGGCAGCTTCGGTACGTTCTTGACGTGGTTCTTCACAATCGCCGCCATCATCGCGTCTTTCGGCATCGGTAACATGACGCAAGCCAACGCCGTCTCGGCAGGTTTGCATGACACCTTCGGTGTGGATCCATGGGTCTCCGGTGTGGTCATGTTCGTACTGGTTGGTGCCGTTTTGCTAGGCGGAATCCAGACCATCGGTAAGGTTACATCGGCATTCGTACCTCTGATGATCGTCATTTATCTCGTGGGCGGCATTATCGTTCTATTCATTCACGCTGGCGAAATCCCTGCAGCGCTGGGTCTCATCTTCTCCGATGCCTTCACTGAGACTGCCGCAACGGGTGGTTTTGTTGGCTCAGGTATTTTGATCGCCCTGCAGATGGGTGTTGCTCGCGGTATTTTCTCCAATGAATCCGGTATGGGCTCTGCCGCTATCGCAGCTGCCGCTGCTAAAACCACCCACCCCGTTCGTCAGGGCCTCGTCTCAATGACTCAGACCTTCATCGACACCATCATTGTGGTGAGCATGACCGGTCTGGTCATCGTAACCACAGGCGTGTGGGATCAGGGTAAAGACGCAGCAGGCAGCATGACGGCCGCTGCATACTCTGAGGGTCTCGGATCCCAGTGGGGGGGAACCATCGTCTCCCTATCTGTCGTCTTCTTCGCATTCTCGACCATCCTGGGCTGGTCCTACTACGGCGAACGCAACGCAGAACGGGCATTGGGAGATTGGGCTTCCTTGCCATATCGCATGATTTTCACCTGCGTGGTGTTTGTCGGCGCGACGTCGGAACTAACTCTGGCATGGACATTCTCCGACCTGGCAAATGGCTTGATGGCATTGCCCAACCTCATCGGCCTGCTCATACTCTCCGGCTTGGTTACCCGAGAAACAAAGGTCTACTTAAAGTTCGACCCAACTCTCCGCGCTCGCCCAGAAGACGTAGAGAAATTCCTCATCGATACCAACAACCCGTGGCGCACCAAGATATAAAGCTCGCACCAAGATATAAAGCTCAAGGCTTATTGCGAATAATAAAGTTCAAAACTCACCCTTTAGGTTTGAGGCTAAGCCTTGCAGGACAGAGTGACTTCGATGTTCTTCTTCTGGTTGCTGCCGTGTTCATCCTTGGTCACAGTAGCCTTTACGGTGTACTCGCCGTTGTGTTCGGTGACCGTGGCATTGGCTTTATCAGCATCGTCAACCTCCCATTCTTCATTGTTGAGGTCAAAGTCTAAAGAGTCCAAGGTTTTAATATCGGTGAAGATGTCAATGTCCAGTTCGTTTCCGGAACGGTCCTTGCCAGCTTCGTATTCAATCAGGGGGTGACCATCATCCTGATCCTGTTTGCACCGCACCGGGGTGAATGCTGAGTTATCTACGGTGTTGCCGTCCACCTTGATCGTCGGGGCTTTACCGGAATCGGCAGCCGCACTACCCGATGACGATGAAGAAGATGAGGAAGACCCAGCGGCTGTTGCGGACTCTGATACTGACTCGGTTACCGTCACGGTACTTGCCTCAGTAGTGCTGGATTCATTGCTATTTTCACCACATGCAGCCAGCCCGACAAGTAGAAACGGGGTAACCGCCAGGACTGACGCTGTCTTTGCTCGCTTAGGAAAAATACGCATATTCCCATCCTAGCAGTATTGATTTGCACAAATCAGATGCAGCTCAGAGCCTATTTTCCGCGTAAGGGCGGTATCTCCGCCCCTTCAGCATTACAAGAAGAATACAAAAACCCATAAGGCTTAACACTATTTTTGTTTAGAGAACATAAAGTGTGTAGCATGACCTCAAACACCACATCGAACCACTCACGTAGCACTACGCCCTACCGCCAGACAACCTCGAACCACCCAACGGCCTCAGATCACTCAGCTACCCACACCTCCACCCACGTAACAACCTTAGAAGTCTCTACGTCTCAACAAGGCCTCAACGTAGCTCTCACCCCTTTGCGCTTCCTCGAGCGCAGCGCTCGGGTTCACCCACAAAAAACAGCCTGTGTGGATGGGTCTCGCCGAGTGAGCTTCGCTGATTTTAAAAACGACGCACTCGCCCTCGCCCGCGCACTCCGATCTGATGGAGTCCAACCTGGCGATCGCGTCGGTGTACTCGCAGCCAACAGCTACGAGGCCTTGCTGGCTCAATTCGCAATACCGCTTGCCCAGGCTGTCATTGTAGCCATCAACACCCGCTTGGCACCGGCAGAGATCCAGTACATCGTCGAGCACTCTTCAATTTCCGTGATGATGGGCGAAAAACCACTCATCGACACAGCTAGTTCTCACATTGATACACTCCTACGGCGCGTAATTCTCATCGCTGATGAATACGGTAGTGAGCCAGAAGTGGCGTCGGAGAAAAAAGATAAGCACACCACGTTCAGCCGGTACATCGGCGCCTATATCGACGGCGAGGAACTCCCCTTTTCCGTCGCGGATGAACACCAACCCATCGCCATCAACTACACGTCGGGGACTACAGGCCGTCCGAAGGGCGTGGTGTACACGCACCGTGGTTCCTACCTCAACGCACTCGGAGCCATCACCACACAGCACTTCAACCACCAGACGGTCTACATGTGGACACTCCCGATGTTCCACTGTTCGGGATGGTGCACCGGGTGGGCAGTGATGGCCGTTAGTGGAACTCAAATCGCTCTACGCGCCGTACGCGGCCCTGAGATGTGGCGCCTCATCGTCGAGGAAGGGGTTAACGCAATGTGCGGCGCCCCAGCCGTGCTGACAACCCTCGTCGACGACGAAAATAAGCGCCGTGTCCACGGCATGCGCATCGTCACAGCAGGGGCACCACCTAGCCCGACCATCATCACCCGATGTGAAAACATCGGCGTGGAAGTCACCCACGTGTACGGGCTCACGGAATCCTACGGTCCCTTCACCGTTTGTGAGTCGCAGCCGGACTGGGCAGATATGACGGTGCGCCGCCGCGCCGTATTGAAGGCCCGTCAAGGCGTGGCGATGATCACCAACGAAGACGTCCGTGTGGTGGAACCGACCGAGCCACATGACGCCACCCTCACCGATGTACCGGCAGATGGGACCACAATGGGTGAGATTGTGATGACCGGCAACGGCGTAATGGCCGGGTATTTCAACGATGAAGAAGCCACAGCGGAAGCCTTCCGCGGTGGCTGGTTCCATACCGGAGATCTGGGCGTCATGCACGAAGACGGCTATATCCAGCTCCTCGACCGTGCGAAGGATGTGGTGGTCTCCGGTGGCGAGAACATATCCACCATTGAGGTCGAGCAGGCAATCGTGAGCTACCCCGACGTCTCCGACTGCGCCGTCATCGGCGTACCAGACGACAAATGGGGTGAACGACCACGCGCCTACGTGGTACTACGACCAGAAGCGCACGAGCAGGCACAGGAGAACCCGCAGGCTATCCAAGAAGTCATCATCGCTCACTGCCGTGCACACATCGCGGGATACAAGGTGCCGCGTGATGTGGTCGTACTTGAAGAACTCCCACGTACCTCCACCGGAAAGGTACGCAAGAACGAATTGCGCGACGAAGCGTGGACTGGGCACGGTTCCAAAATTAAAGGCTAAAAACTGACGCTACTAGCAACCTCGTCACGCCAGGCACAACCCACCCTCTGGGCTGGACTAACACTAGCGGTGTGACCGCCAACAAGCCACCCGCTGCAGCACCCATCACGTGTGAAGAACCGCCTCTTAGCCCGCGCCCAAAGACCACAACGAGCGCACTACAACGTCAACCGAGATTCAAAGGCAACGGTGCGCTTTGGCGGCAGAGCGAAGTAACTCAGCGGCTGAGCCTGGTTGTGATAGAGGAAGAAGAACACCTTCTTACGCCACGAAGACATGGCAGATTCCTCGCCATCGATCAGGCTCATCTTCGACGTGAAATAGAACGGCTCATCGGGAATATTCACACCCTCCTTGCGCAAAATCTTGATCGCGTTTGGCATATTTGGAGCCTCGAAGAAACCAAACCGCACGGTCACCAGTGTGATGTTCGGGTCGGTGAACTCCGTGTCAACACTCACGCGTCGGTCATCGTACACGCGTGGCCAGGAAGAAGTGAGCCCCCGGATAATCACCACCCGCTCGTGAATCATGTGGTTAAAGCGAACGTTGGTCTCCAGCGCCTGCGGTGGTGTCAGCGGATTCAGGTGGAGATAAATGGCGGTCCCCGGAACGGTCACTAGCTGCTGAGCACGCACCTTTGTAAGGAAACCATTCCAGTTGTCGGTGATATCCATGCGCCGTTCGAACAGCATACGTAGACCCTGACGCCACGTCACCATGATGAACACGATGCAGATACCAATAGTCAGAGGTATCCAGCCGCCGTGGAAGAGCTTCACCGCGTTAGCGGAGAAGAACAATGCCTCGAAGGTGCCGAAAGCCAATGCGGCCACAACCAACTTCCACACTGCCCAGTTCTTCACAGAACGGGCGTACATCAAGAACAGGCCCGTAGTCATCAGGAACGTACCCGTCACTGCCAAACCATAAGCGGTGGCTAAACGTTCGGAGGAGCGGAAGATCAACAGCAGGAGCATCACTCCCACGAACAGAAGCCAATTGATAGCGGGTAGGTAAATCTGCCCTTTTTCCTTACTGGAAGTCTGACGCACGCTAAACCGCGGGAGCAGGCCTAAGTTCATGGCTTGCTTGGAGACAGAAAATGCACCGGATATGACGGCTTGAGACGCAATAACCGTAGCCATCGTGGCGATGATGACCAGTGGGAGTTGTGCCCAGGACGGCGCCATTAAAAAGAATGGCTTGACCTTCGCCTCGGGGGTGTTCACAAGCAAGGCTGACTGGCCTAGGTAGTTCAATACCAAGCTCGGGAACACCATAAACAACCACGCACGACGCACGGGCGACTTACCGAAGTGACCCATGTCCGCGTACAAAGCCTCCGCACCGGTGATAGCGAGCACAATGGAGCCGAAAGCAACAAATGCTATTCCCGGCGCAGTGATGATGAAATGCAGCGCATACGTTGGTAACAGAGCAGCAAGAACACCTGGATGCTGCACAATCTGTGCGATGCCTAACACCGCTAACAAGCTGAACCAGAGCACCATGATCGGACCAAAAGCTTTTCCAACAGCACCCGTGCCCCATTTTTGAGCCACAAACAGGGCAACAATGATGAGCGCTCCCAACGGAACAACCCAGTGCGATAGGTCAGGGTTGACCACTGCCACGCCTTCGATCGCTGACATCACGGAAATGGCAGGGGTGATCACGGAGTCTCCGTAAAACAGACCAGCGCCACACACTCCCAACATCAGCGCAATAAGCCGCGCCTTACCCACGCGCCGTCCATTGGCATTCACTCGGCCTACTGAGCGCTCGACTAACGCCGTGAGAGCCAAAATGCCGCCCTCACCACCATTATCGGCCTGGAGAATAAAGCCGACGTACTTCGTGGTCACGATCACTAGCAACGACCAGAAGATCGTGGATACCACACCATAAATATTGGTCTGGGTAGTCTCTACAACCCCGCCATCGAGGGCGAAAATGGACTGCATGGCGTAGAGAGGGCTTGTGCCAATATCTCCGAACACCACACCTAAGGCCGCGATAACCAGGGCGAGTGTAGAAGAACGTGTCTTACTCACGCTGCGAAACACTACGCCTATGGGGTTCATAGAGCTAGATTGGTCCGCGTCGAATTGACTCAATGTGGGTGTAGTCCCCAACTTTCGCACCTTCCCCGCTTTCGCCCTCTTTCTGCTGAAACCCACAGCTACTCCTCAGCGAAATTGCCTGGAATAGGCTATGAAAATTAGATGTGAGAGAGTTAAATTGCTGTGATTGTACTTTGAGTGCCTAGAAAACCCATTTCCCCCGGCACTGTTCTCCCTGCACGCGTTGCACTTTTTGAAAGGCCAGCTTTTGGATTTCATTGGCTCCCTCACTCATCTCATGGATGCGAATACCCTGCTGTCGAGTTTCGGCCCATGGGTACTTGTTGGTTTGGGCATTATCGTCTTCATCGAGTCGGGTCTGCTCTTTCCATTTCTCCCTGGAGATTCTCTCCTGGTAACCGCAGCTATTCTGCATACCGAACTGAACACGAGCATCTGGGCAATTTTCGCTGTGGCAACGATTGCCGCCGTCGCCGGTGATCAGGCAGGATTCTTCATCGGCCATCGCTTTGGTCGCCGTTTCTTCTCTGACGACGCCACAATCCTCAAAACCGAACATTTGGACGCTGCAGAAGAATTCTTCGCCAAGCATGGACCGATTGCCCTCGTCCTCGGCCGTTTCGTGCCGATTATTCGTACCTATGTGCCTCTCGCTGCAGGTACTTCACGTATGGAGTACAAGCGTTTCGTCGTCTGGAACGTTTCCGGGGCTCTAGCATGGATCATTACCATGCTGCTGGTTGGTGTGCTTTTGGGAGGTATCCCGGGTATAGAGCACTCCATCGAGGGCATCATGCTGGTGATTGTGGGAATTTCCGTGTTGCCAATCATCATCTCGGGCATAAACAAGCGTCGTAAGAACAAGAAACTCTCTCGGGTAAATAACTCCAGCGTCTAATCCGGCCCCTCACACCTTCCACCTCATCAGGCGCTCCTTCCAGCCCCATGGAACTCATGTCGTCAGTCCAGCGGCTGGATAGCTCATCGGATCAGTCTCCGACACCTAGTTTGGAGCTGCTGTACAGCTTTCCTCACCCGACTGCTTAACGTTCACTACGCTGGAGAACTATGGGCGACGCAGTTTCTTCAGATAGCTACACTCCTCAGCAGCGCACGCGTTATCGCAACCGACTGCTCCGCGACCTTGAATTGTTCGATCATCACCTTCAGCACGCAGAGTTCGTAGACGAAGGCACCATTGGTCTCGAACTGGAACTGAACTTGGTTGGTGACGATATGCAGCCCCTATGTTGCGGTGAGGAGGTTCTGTCCGAATTATCTGATGACTACCAGTCTGAAATCGGCGCCTTTAATGTCGAGCTCAATCTCCCACCTCAGTCCATAGCTGGTGAAGGTCTGGACATCATGCAACAGGAGCTCGAAGAACGCCTTGCAGCGGTCCGGGTCGCTGCTGGAAAAGTTGGCGCACACGTAGCCATGATCGGGACTTTGCCGTCACTGACAACCGAATTTCTGCGCGATCCAGAATGGATGACAAAGGAAAACCGCTACCGCGCACTGAGCAACTCCATTATGGAGGCTCGCGGAGAATTGGTACGTATCGATATTGCTCGCGAAGAGCACTACCACGAGGACTTTGAGGACATTGCTCCCGAATCCGCATGCACATCGATGCAGTTGCACCTGCAGATCGCGCCGAATCGTTTTGCGGATGCATGGAATGCCTCCCAAGCAATTGCAGGAGTTCAAGCGGCAATTGCCGCAAACTCACCTCTCTTCGCTGGCTATCGAACGTGGCACGAGTCGCGTATTCCCTTGTTCTCCCAGGCCATCGATACCCGCACTGTGGAACTCGTGAACCAAGGGGTACGGCCACGAGTATGGTTCGGCGAGCGCTGGATTACTAGTGTCTTCGATCTTTTTGAGGAAAACGTCCGTTACTTCTCCCCTCTCTTGCCAGAGGATCGCGTAGATTCTGGCACACCACTCATGACTGGTGAGAGCCCAGCTCTGCACTATCTCAATCTGCAAAACGGAACGATTTGGCGCTGGAACCGACCAATCTACGATCCCCATACCGAGTTGTCCCACATCCGCGTTGAAAATCGTTTGCTGCCTGCTGGTCCAACTCCCGCAGACATCATTGCCGATGCGGCTTTCTACTACGGGCTGGTCAAATACTTCAGTGAGCAAACCCGCCCCGTGTGGTCCCGTATGTCATTCGAAGAAGCGGAAAAGAACTTCAACGCGGGTGCCCGTGACGGCTTGAACGCCATGATCAGTTGGCCAACACTCGGCCGTATTCGAGTGAAGGATCTCATCACGGACCATCTCATCAACGATGCACAAAAAGGCTTGCTCATGCTGGGTGTGCGTCGGGACCTCATCGAAAATTACATGGAGATCATTGAGGGACGCACCCTCGCTCACCAAAATGGCGCTATCTGGCAGCTCAAAGCACTGAGCGCCGCCGGAGGCTCCGCTACCCATCCAGCTTCTCAAGAGCGCCGAGCAGCTATCGCGAAAGTTCTGCGTCGCTATTTAGAATTGCAGGCCACCGGCGCACCAGTCCACACGTGGCCAGTCACGTTCACGGATTAGGCTGCGGTGGGGGTGGCACCGCGCCTACGGTCGACGAGTTCCCGCACACCGTAGATAACCGCCACAAGTACTACGAAGCTGATGGCGGTATAGATCATGAGACCTGCCATGATGGGCTCGTCTGCCCGGCCTTGAATCCGGAAACTCGTTGGTTCCCAAGCGACTGGTGCAGAAAACGGCAGGAACATCACACCGCACACAGCGACGGTCGCGAGACCTACGCACTGATCAATGCACCACGCTACTTTCCCAGCTCCGCGCCCTCTACGAGTAAGACGTTCACTGACGTGAGAGAAAGCCGTGACAATCGAATCTACAAACACCACAAACAGCGGCGCAATGAAAACCCAGTGATGGTACCAACTAAAGGGTGAGATCACACACGCCACCACACCGCCAAGAGCAAAGACCATGGAGCGATTGCCATAGCGCAGAGCACCACGGACCGCGAGACAAAACACGGCCACGATCAATGCGGAACTGATCGCCCACCAAAGCTGATGATGCTCCACACCTAGGCGCTCGAGAACGATTGCTAGGGACTGTGCCCCGGGATTACTCACTGTGCCAATGCGATCGGTTTCCAGCACCTTCTCCGTCCAGAAAGACCGAGCATCGGGGACGACAATCCATCCCACAGTAACCGTTGCGAGCGTCGTGACAGTCATGGTCACGGCGGCAAACCAGCGCCGTTCCACAAGCAGAGGAATGAGGAAAAAGCTCGGGGTGAGTTTGATACCCGCAGCGAGACCGCTGAAAATCCCCCGTCCTAGCGAACGTGGCCCGCGTAAGAAGTCCAACGCGATCAGCCCCATGAGGAAGATGTTGATCTGTCCCCAATAGAATGTGCCGAACACGGAACCGAGATTAAGCGACGCCACCCATGACAGGAAGGCGACAGCGAACAGCCCAGGCCCCCAAGAATAACGCCTTTCACGCAGCACTCCAATGATGACCGCTAGCAGCACCAGAGCTGAACATACCTGCCACACAACAGCCATCGGATGCGGATCAGTGACGGTCAAAGGCCGGAAAAGCACCCCTGCAAATGGCGGATAGGTGAAGGGCAAGTTACCTACGAAGTTCCCGTCGTAAAGGTTCTCCCCGGAGTTGAGAGCCTTAGCGGCTTCGTAATAGACGCGGAAGTCCACCGGCCAGTGGAAAAGATTGCTGCTCTTCTTGTGGAGGTTGTCCGGCTGAAGCAGAGTGACAACGATGTACACGGCGAGCGCTGTCAGACCCACGAGTACTCCGCAGAGCCCTGGGATCTTCCTGGAGGAGGCAGATGTGCTGGTGCGCTGCATCCCCACACTATATGCCTGTTTATGCGGCAGCGCCTGGATCTGTGCTGATCTTCACAGTCACCCTGCCGAAACCATATCCCCGGACACCACACACCACGTTCCTGAGTGCCATATCCCCGGATACCGCGCACCACATTCCTGAGTATCCGTGCCAAACCTCACAGTCGCTTTTCCGTGCCGAGAGTTCGGTACTGGAGATTCGCCCTTACTTCCTCAACTCTGGCCTCCCTACTTCCTCAACTCTGGTCTTTTGCTGTACGGATGACTGCCCACACCAACAATCCCTGGCCAAGGATGTACGTGAGCATGACCAGGAAACCGTGGGTGGGAAGGGTGGCGTCGGTAAAAGAACGAAAGGCAATGAGGGAGTCAGAGAGAAGAAAAAGAACACCACCCAACGTGGCGATACGCCCCAGACCCGAAGCGAGAATAGCCATAGTGAGGATCACCAACACATAGGCAATCACAGCGGGTAACAACGCTCCCGCGCCGGACCAACACACTCCCACCACAACAATCGCGGCTCCCGCATAAGGAAGGAGGAAAGTCGGACGACGCAGCAACGACGCACCACGGTACGGCCAAAAAGCCACAGCATAGAAAACCTGGGCGACAAAGAAGCCACCGATCATGGCCATAAAACTAGCGTCACCCTCGAGGAAGCGCGGAACGGTATCTCCCAACCAGGAGAAGAACAACGAAATAAGGGTATATGTGACCACACGTGGACGCGGCGTGAGATCACGGGTGGCTGCTATGAGCACCACTGCGAGTACAGCCATCAGGCATATTTGCGTCACCGTATCAATGAGGCCTTCGCCGGAGAATAGCTGGTTGATGAGGTGAATCACGGATACCAGGACAAACACACCGAGGGAGAGCCGAGTAGAAGCACTGAGTGTCCCCTGCGTGTCGTACGAACCGTGGGTATCCGGCGTGACGTGTGTGTTCTGTGAGCTGTGCTCATGCGAGGTGCCGTGCATGTTCGGTGTACTGTGCGTATTCATTGCAGACCACCATACGGCCACTCGACCCGGTGCGAAGAAGAACAGAGTAATTAGCCAGTGAGACGCATTTTTATAATGGTTAAACGGTGCGGAGGTCAGGACGTCCGCATCGATCTTGAGCGTGCCAACCACCATCGAGCAGAAAGGGTTACCGTCCGTGACTCATAGTGAAAGGCTTGCCAGGCTACGTCTGCTGTTGAAAGACGACGGCTTAGACAAACTGGCCTCTTCCACCGTCATGGTGTTAGGACTCGGTGGAGTGGGATCCGCATGCGCTGAGGCGCTTGCTCGCGGAGGTGTGGGCAACCTCATCGTTGTGGATCGAGACACGGTTGAAGAATCCAACATCAACCGCCAAGCCGTTGCGTATATGTCCACCCTGGGGCAGCCCAAAGCCGAAGTGATGGAGCGCATCATCGCAGACATTAACCCCGACTGTCAGGTCACTGCCGCCCAAATGTACCTCACCAAGGAAGATGTGGGCACCGTGTTGGAAGAGTTCCCACGACCTCACTACGTGCTGGATTGCATCGACACCGTATCCCAAAAACTGGCCGTCGCCCAGTGGTGTGCTCAACAGAACATACCTCTCCTATCCTCGATGGGGGCAGCGAACCGGCTTGACCCCACGCTCCTGAAATTCGCGAAAATTGAAAAGACCCTGAATTGCCCTTTATCTCGAGACATCCGGCATGAGTGCAAACGTCGGGGAATCCGAGGCCTGGAGGTTCTGTTTTCCACCGAAGTAGCGTTCAAGGTGGACAAAGCTCCCGGCGCGATGTCCAAGGGTGAGACGTTGGGGTCGATGAGCTATATGCCACCGATCATGGGCAAGATGATGGCTGGGTTAGTCATCCGCCGTCTGGCCGGCTTTGAATCTATTCCCACTCCACCGCGTTACCGTCCACGTAGAGCATAAAGGGGGTGATTTTGTGCTGCTGGACACTCACTATCACTTTGATTTTCTATCTAACCAGCCGCTGAGGGCGGCCTTCCTTGACGCATTATCGACGCACAGTGCTGCACCGTACGCACGCACCGGTGCATCATCAACGCATTATGCCGCACCATCGGCGCAGAGTGCTAACCCATCGACGCACAGTGCTGCCCCAGCACCACACAACGCAGACGGCGCTGGTGACCTCGAACAGCCCGTCAACGTTGTGGCACAAACCCTCACCCCCTCCGACTATGTTGTATTAATCCACGAGGCGGAGCAGCTGGCAGCTCCCGGGCGCAGATTGCCTCTGTGGTCACTTGGATTCCACCCGTGGTACATCACCTCGCGTAAGCAAGCCGACGCCGAACTGGCCGTCTTCCGCTCACAGTTGCGTAGTACGCGCTTCATCGGCGAAATTGGACTCGACTTTGCCCCGCGCAGGCTTGAACAAGCCAGCGCGGAACTCCAAACACACGTCTTCCGCACCATCGTCACGGAAGTCTGTGCAGCGGCTGGTGAAGTTCGGGGTGCGGATGCAACACACTATGCTATGGCTCGAGAGGTCTCTGATAGGGCAAAACGGCACCACCCTCCGTTCGGGGACACCGCCGACCACATCTCCAGCAGGAAACATAGCCCTTCGAACTGCTCATCTGCTCCCCATGTTCCCTATGTTCTCTCCACACATGCTGTTCGCGCGAGCTCAGCGGTCATTGACATTCTGGAAGAGCTGCGCATTGGCAGATACAACGTGGCACCGATCATTCACTGGTTTTCCGGGACGAGTGATGAGCTCACTCGGTTCATTGCATTAGGTGGATACATCTCTGTCAATCACCGCATGCTTGCAACAAAGCGTGGGCGAGCCTACGCCCGGCAGATTCCCGCTGAGCGCCTGCTCATTGAGACAGACCTCCCCGAAAGCCCTGTCATCCCTTCCCAGTGTTCCTACCAGTATTCATACTCTGCCTCACCAACGTCCCCAGAAAACTCCGGAAGTGCCACTGCAGAAAATACCGACACGGTCACTGCGAAAGATTCGTACAAGATCACTGAGGAACTTGCGGAATTTCACGCACAGAAACTGATTTCCACTGTGAATGGCATCGTGTGCAAACTACAGAACATTCGGGGTAAGGAGGTGGTGGCGTCGATCCTCCACAACCAACAGCGCCTCTATGCTCAGGGTAACTACCCCCAAACGGCATAAGTATTTCTAGGGGCGAGCGCTCGGCACCGAATATTGTTCCTGCACATAGCTAGCGAAATGCAGTGTGAATTTTTCGGGAAAATAGTCCAAAAATAGTCCATTGAGCGTCCTTTAGTGTCAGCTTCTGATGCTCTGGGTTTTATTCGAACACTGCAACAACTAGCGATCACGCGAGAAACCCCGTCCGCGTACGAACGGGGTTTCTATCTGGTGGAGCCGCCGGGAATTGAACCCGGGTCCTTCGCGACCTCGCCAGGGCTTCTCCGTGCGCAGTTCGCGGTGATCTCTACTCGGCTCTCCGGATCTTGCGAACGAGTCCGGACGATGAGCCCAGTTGCTCTAAAGTGTCCCGCCTGGCCCGAGCAACCCGGCCGTGCGGCAAGTCCCAAAAGTCGATGCCGGATTCTAGGAGTGGGACGGTCCTAGGCCGACAGACACGCGGTCGCTGTAATTAGGCAGCGAGGGCGTAGTCGCGCTGAGTGTTCTCGGCGCTTATAGAGTTACGTCGACGCTTACGGTGGTCGATCGCCTTCACCGGCACGCTTCCCCTGGCTCAATGCACGAAGTCGAAACCAAATCGACCCCTAGCTTTACCTGCTGCGGAAACGCATGTCAGCAGGAAAACTCAGCTTACTCTTTTCTCTTTTTCAGCGCCACTCCTTCCCCTCCTGCATCAGCTGATCCACGCCCATTACCTTCAAGCTGTTCAAGCCGTGCAGCGAACGCGCTGACGAGGCGCTGACGCTCTTCGCGGAGCGTCTCCTGCCGAGAACGATGAGCATTGCGCACCGCCACGATCCCCAGCCACAAACCAACAACAATAGGCATCCACACCTTGGTGTAATCCAAGAGAAAGATCAGCCAACCGGGCGCGCTCCAGTCAGGCCATGGGATGGAAGGAAGATGAATCTCGGGGAAGAAGATCTGCGGCAGTTTGATATCCGGCCACGGGATGTTGATGTGCCAATCGGGAATGAACTGCGCTAGCCAGTCAGTCACCGGCTGCATTACCTTCCCGAGGAATGGAAGAAGCACGATGCAAAAGAAAGCCCAGCCACCTTTGCCCATCCCAGCGGCCAAGGGATAGAGCCACCGCTTATACGGGGAGTCTTCCATCGCCCTCTGTCGCTTTTCCGCTTTACTTCCCCGCGGAGCATCAATCTGGATGACTGTTCCTTGAACTTTCACCCACATTTCTCTTATCCACGCATTGACACCACCGGAGATGATCTGGAGATAGGGTGCGCTAACCGCCAGAGCAAAGTCATACCTGCTCTCCTCGAGCGGTTCTGGATCCTTCTTCAGAACAATCTTCACGCTTTCCAGCGAACGTCTACGCGCGATGACAACCCTCTGCTGCATCACGAGCAATTCTCGTTTTCTCAGCGCACGGTACTGAGAGAATGTCGC
The DNA here is from genome assembly GCF_014262665.1 of Corynebacterium anserum. NCBI lineage: Bacteria > Bacillati > Actinomycetota > Actinomycetes > Mycobacteriales > Corynebacteriaceae > Corynebacterium > Corynebacterium anserum. The sequence continues at coordinate 551,210 of NZ_CP046883.1, read as the reverse complement.
GGGAAGACGCTTCGTCGAAGACGCTGTGAATGAGCCCCCGCGCTCGGGTTCATCTGCAGTGTGCTGTTTTTGTTTTCTTCCGCTACCTTGTGAACTTTGCTGCGGAAAACCTGCATCGACATGCCTCAGCTGTTCGGGAGTGCCGACATACACCTCAATGAGGCCATATACGGGATGATCAAGTGCCCATCGCTCGCATTCGCCCGTGGTAAACGTTCGTTCACTCTTCACGCTTACAGGCTAACAACAGTGCCTATAGTTTCAAGGTCCTGTCAGCCTCACAGCTAGGCGTTAATCCCCTTAATTCGGCGCCCTAGTTCGCGGGAAATTTCGCGCTCTTCTGTACGGCGTTTGATGTCCTGGCGCTTGTCGTAATCTTGTTTACCGCGAGCCAATGCAAGCTCCACTTTCAGACGGCCAGCGACAAAATACAATTGCAGCGGGACGAGGGTCGAGTTGCCGTCGCGTACCTTACCCAGCAGAGAATCAATTTCACGGCGATGCAGCAACAGTTTGCGCACCCGCCGCGGAGAATGGTTTGTCCAGTGTCCCATTGAGTATTCCGGGATGTGAAGACCCCGTAGCCACACTTCGCCCTCATCGATGGTTGCATATGCATCCACGAGGCTAGCTTTGCCTTCGCGGAGAGCTTTCACCTCGGTTCCCACCAGCACAACACCGCACTCTATGGTCTCCACGATGTGATAGTCGTGGCGAGCTTTTCGGTTGGTGGCGACGACAAGTTGGCCAGGCCCCTTCGCGGACTTGGCCTTACTCTTGCCTTTTCCCTTGGATTTGCCGGAGTCTACCGGCGTGCTCTTTTTCGCCATGATGCCATCGACCTTATCAGGCGGACTTTATAGTGAGTGGTCACGCTACCACGTTCATCCCCACTACTTAGCTCACGTTCATCCCACTACTTAGCTCTTGACGTACCAACGTAACGTCACCTGAGCAGTAATAGCAGCGACAACCGCACCAATAAGCACCATGAACGGAGCAACTAGCCAGATGTCCGCAGTGGTGATACGGGCGATCAAGTTGGCGTCGTAGAGAGATTTCAGAGCATTATCGGCAACCAAACTCTTGCCAGCAAGCATTCCCAACACCGCAAAAATGGCGCCGATCGTGGCAGCTATGACAGCCTCCAAAACGAATGGAGCCTGCGTGTACCACCGGGTCGCACCCACCATGCGCATGATGGAGATCTCATTGCGCCGAGAGAAGGCGGTGATCTGAACCATGTTCACGATGAGGAAGATAGCGGCCACGGCTTGAATAGCCGCCACCAGGAACGCAGCGTTACGCACGGAATCCAAATTGCGTGTTGCCGCCTGCAGATCGTCACCCTGATCCACCACGTTCATCACGCCGGGATCCTCGCGGATGTTGTCAATTGCCTGAGTTTTCGTCGGATCCTTTAAACGCACATGCAGGGCGGCCGGGAAAGCATCCTTGCTGGTCTGCTCCACCAAACGCGGATCAGAATCACGGAATAGTTCCACAAAGCGCTCATAGGACTGCGCCTTGTTACGGTAGGTTACCGACGTCACAGAATCGTCATCCTGCAGCTTCTGCATCACGGCGGCGCACTCCTTGGATGAGCAATCCTGGTCATTCTTAGACACATTGTCATCCATCTGAACCATGACCTCAATGCGGTCAATGTAGATGTCCTTGGTGCGCTCAGTCATCTGTGTGAGCAAGAAACCGGTGGACAGCAACGCGAGAGAAATCGCCGTAGTAATGATCATCGCGATGGTCATCGTGGCGTTACGTGTTAAGCCCGTGAAGGCTTCACGGAAAACAAAATTGGTCCTCATGATTACCGCCCCACTCCATACACGCCATGCGCATCATCGCGGATCAGTTTGCCTTTGGAAAGCTCGATCACGCGTTTGCGCATCGAGTCCACTGCCACATTGTCGTGGGTGGACATCACTACGGTCGTTCCATTTTGGTTAATGCGGTTGAGCAGCAACATAATCTCGGAGCTGGTATCCGGGTCAAGATTGCCAGTTGGCTCGTCCGCGAGGAGAACCAGAGGGCGGTTTACCGACGCACGGGCGATAGCCACACGCTGCTGTTCACCGCCAGAGAGCTCGTGTGGGAAGCGATTTTCTTTACCTTCCAAGCCCACGGTTTTGAGTACTTGGGGAACCAGCTTGTCAATATCCGAGCGCTTCTTGCCAATCACTTCGAGGGCAAAGGCCACGTTATCGAAGACGTTTTTCTTCTGTAGTAACCGAAAGTCTTGGAAGACGTATCCAATTCGCTGACGCAGCTTGGGCACATCACGCTGGCGCAGTTTATTGACGTGGTAATCAGCAACGTACAAATCACCAGAATCCAGTTGTTCTTCCCGCAGCATCAGCTGTAGGAAGGTTGACTTGCCGGAGCCGGAAGGGCCGATGAGAAAAACGAATTCGCCCTTGTCAATCTTCACAGAAATGTTGTCCAGCGCCGGCCGGGTGGAGGTCCGGTAGCTCTTAGAAACCTTGTCGAATGTGATCACAGGGAGCCAGTCTAGCGAAACTGACGTGACAGAAGAAACGTAAGTAGATCTATGTGACTTATGTGACACATCCCATATAGAAATCCGGTAGCCTCGTACACCACGCGCCTCAAGACGCACCGGCCGAGACACCGCTACCGAGGAGTCAACCGCCGTCTTGCGCCTTCAGGCTCGTCTGGTGTCACACGTTGGCGTCGGATGACAGTCAAGACCATGACAACGAGCAAAACAATAAGATCGCATGAGTAACACACCAACCAAAGAACCAGACAAGCACTCTGACACGAAACCAAACAAACAAACCCACGCGCAACGGGGTAAGGAAACCCAGGCGCAACCAGATACACGCACTGGCAATAACGGCACTGAAAATAAAAAAGACGACGCGGCCACCAAGGAACACGCCACAGGCTTCCTCGGTGCAGTTGAACGCATCGGCAACAAACTGCCAGACCCATTCTGGCTCTTCGTCATCATCGGAGGCCTCGTTACTGTCACCTCCTGGATCGGCAACATGGCTGGAATGCACGCCGAAGATCCAGCTGGTGGCAAGGACATCGTGGTGAAAAACCTGCTGAGCAGCGAGGGCATCAGCTACATGGTCTCCAACGCTGTGGAAAACTACGTCACCTTCCCCGCGCTTGGACTCATCATCACAGTCATGCTCGGTGTTGCGGTCGCGGAGCATTCCGGCCTGATCAGTGCCGCTGTCCGCGGACTCGTATCCAAAGTGGGCCCTCGCTCACTAACCTTCGTCGTCGCCATCGCCGGAGTCACCGGCTCTGTGGCCTCTGACGCTGTGTACGTGATCCTTATTCCACTAGGAGCCATGGCATTCCGCGCCGTGGGTCGCTCCCCCATCGTCGGAGCAATGGTGGCTTTCGCTGCCTCCTCTGCTGGCTTCAACGCATCCCTCGTACTCAACATCACAGACGTACTCCTGGGAGGAATATCCACCACCGCTGCGCACATCATCGACAGCGAATACGAAGTCTCCCCGCTGGCCAACTACTTCTTCGTCGTCTTCTCCTCCATCGGCCTAGCACTGATTATCACCCTGGTCACCGAACTGTTCATGAACAAAAAAGTCCGTGAGCTGGTGGACCACGATGATCTTAATTACGAGCACCTGACCTTTTCCAAAGCCTCAGATGTCGAAAAAACATCTGCAGCCGACTCCAACACCGACTCAGCCGAGACCTTCCTCGATGAACAAGACGCCAGCAGCTCTGCTAACTCGAGCGGCTCGATGAGCTCGACTACCCAAGGAAACAGTGGAGCCGCCGGTGAACAAATCCACGACAATGAACAAACCCAAGAGGAACTAGAAGAATCCCTTGCGCTCGAGCCAAAGGAAATTCGCGCCCTCAGCATCACGGGGCTTGCACTCATTATCATGCTCGGCCTCTATTTTGCGTTGATGTTCGTCTCCGGTTCCCCACTGCAAGGTGAAGGCGGAGCTGTCATGGAATCCCCACTGATTAAGGCCGTGGCCGTTCCGATCGCGCTGTCCTTCTTCTTTATGGGTCTGATTTACGGCGTGATCGCGGGAACCATTAAGTCTCCCTCTGACATCCCCGACATGATGGCCAAAGGCCTGAAAACACTGCTGCCAATGATGGTGCTCTTCTTCGCCGTCTCCCAGTTCCTCGCTTGGTTCACCTGGACCAACCTAGGCAACTGGACAGCCATTAAGGGCGCAGAACTACTCACCCAGTGGAACCTGCCACCCCTCGTGTTGTTTGGCGCCTTCGTCCTCCTGGTTGCCATCATCAACTTGCTGATCACCTCTGGATCCGCTCAGTGGGCGCTCATGGCCCCGGTGGTTGTGCCCATGTTCATGTACGTCGGTATCTCCCCTGAGGTCACGCAGATGCTATTCCGCATCGGCGATTCCCCATCCAACATCATCACCCCCATGTCCCCATACTTTGCACTGGCGCTTACCTTCCTTCAGCGCTACTACTCCAAGGCAGGTATTGGAACGCTGATGTCCCTGGCTTTGCCGTACTCCATCACCATGCTAATCGGCTGGTTCCTACTGTTCTGCCTGTGGTGGGCCATCGGCCTGCCGCTCGGCCCAGGTACCCCAATGGACTACAACCTTGGGGGCTGATTCCTGAACCCCACCCCCATCACCCCACTGGACTATGTACTCGGAAGGTTGATTCTCACCACAATCCCTCACCAAGCGCGGCTCATTCTCTCACCACAACCCCCAGAGAAGGACGGTGTACACAACATGACACGCACAACCGCAAGCCAAGCCCTAGACAACGATCCACTTCGTCACGATGTCGAAGCATCAGTGGACGCAGCGATCCGTAGAGCCGAGAAATGGCTCGAGGTCACAGAGACGTCGAAGTCCACGAAGCAATTAGCCACTATGGTTCACGACCCGAACGGTGTGGAATTCACCTTTGCCTTCGTTGACCGCGTCGCTCGACCAGAAGACAATACGGTGGCTGCCCGGGAATTTGCGAAAATCGCCAACCCATTCCATAAAAAAGTGGGCACCCCGAGCTTCATGAGTCTTCTGGACACCTTCCTCCTCACCGCCGGTTCCATCGCCGCCCCTCTTCTGCCATCCGTGGTCATGCCCATTGCCCGCTCCTATTTGCGCCGTACCGTAGGGCACCTTGTTCTCGACGCAGGCAGCCAAGCCCTCGACGACATGCTAGACAAGGCAAAAGAAGAGGGCTTCCGCCTGAACCTCAACCTCCTCGGCGAAGCAGTCCTGGGAGAGGCGGAAGCTCAACGACGCCTGGATGACATCATCAATCTACTTAAGAACCCACGAGTGGACTACGTCTCCGTCAAGGCATCCTCTGTCTGCAGCCAACTCAATCACTGGGATCTCGAGGGTTCCACTCAGCGCCTCAAAGACCGCCTACGCCCTCTCTACCGACAAGCCATGTCACGCTCCCCACATCCTTTCATCAACATGGACATGGAGGAGTACAAGGATCTGGAGCTCACTCTCAAGCTCTTCACCGAGCTACTCAGTGAAGAGGAGTTCCTTGAGCTTGAAGCCGGAATCGTTCTCCAGGCCTACCTACCAGACACGTTTGATGCCCTACAGCGTCTCGCACACTTTGCTGCTGAACGCCGCGGCCGCGGAGGCGCACGCATCAAGGTACGCCTGGTCAAAGGTGCAAATCTGTCCATGGAACGCGTCGATTCCGAGATACACGATTGGCCCCAAGCTCCCTATCTAACCAAGGCTGAGGTAGACGCCAACTACGTGCGTCTCCTGGATTGGATCCTCCGTCCCGAACACGCAGACAACCTCAGGGTGGGTGTAGCCAGCCACAATCTGTATCACGTTGGCTTGGCACACGAGTTGTCCGTCCTTCGCGGAGTCGAACAGCAGTTGGACATCGAGATGCTCCAGGGAATGGCACCTGCACAGGCCGCAGCCGTACGTGATGTAGTTGGCAACCTGATCCTCTACACGCCCGTCGTGAAGAAAGAAAACTTTGACGTCGCAGTCAGCTACCTCGTACGCCGACTCGAAGAAAACGGGGCACAACAGAACTTCCTCTACGCACTATTCTCCGAAGCCTCCACGGAATCGGACTCCCCCGGGCTCACCCCCATGCAGTCCCAAGAACAACGGTTCCGCCATTCCGTCCGGGACCGCTGGACAACGTTCGCGGGACGACGTCGCACCCAAAACAGATTAGAAGAAGAAGCCAGCAAGGCGGGGTGCCAGAGCGATTCCATCCCCGGCAACTTCGTCAACGAACCAGATACCGACCCGGTACTTCCTGCTAACCGTGCCTGGGCACAGAAGATTCTTTCCCCGGAATCCGATCCTGGCCCTGCGCACAGCCCACTCATCACCGACACCGCCACAATCGATACGGCCGTGGAGCGCTGCGCGGCAGCGGGCGAAACATGGTCGCACAAGTCTGGCACTGAGCGAGCCGAACTCCTCGACCGCGTAGCCGATGCCCTGGCAAACAATCGCTCCAAACTGATCGCCGCCGCCGTGTTCGAGGCCGGTAAAACCATCGCGGAAACTGACCCCGAAGTATCTGAAGCCATCGACTTTGCACGCTACTACGCAGAAAGCGCACGCCAGCTAGACCACGTACGTGGAAGCGTATTCACGCCGTACAAAACCGTGGTTGTCACCCCACCGTGGAACTTCCCTATCGCCATTCCTATCGGTGGTTGTCTTGCCGCACTGGCCGCAGGCGGAGCAGTCATTCTGAAACCCGCGCCACAAGTGCTGCGCATTGCCGAAGTCCTCATCCAATGCATGCGCGAAGCCGGTGTGAGCGAAGACCTTGTGCAGTTGCTCAACGCGGACGAGGCCGACGCGGGACAGCGACTCGTCAGCCACCCCGAGGTGGAATCAGTGATCCTCACCGGCGCCTCCGACACCGCCAAACTATTCCGGGGTTGGAGACCGAAGATGGTGATCAACGCGGAGACCTCCGGCAAAAACGCCATCATCGTCACCCCAGCGGCCGACCCGGACCTCGCTGTCGCAGATATTTTCAAATCTGCCTACGGCCATGCTGGTCAGAAGTGTTCTGCCGCATCCCTCATCATTACGGTGGGCTCCATCGGCAAATCTCAACGCTTCATCGGCCAACTCGTCGATGCCGTGAAGTCCATCAAGGTGGGACCGGGTACGGATATCTCCACGTGGATGAACGGAATCATTGAACAACCCGGCGAGAAGCTTCTCCGCGGACTGACCCAGCTGGACAAGGGAGAAACGTGGCTGGTGAAACCGGAAAAACTCAATGAGGAAGGGACCCTGTGGTCACCCGGTTTACGCGACAATGTTCAACCAGGAAGCTGGTTCCACACCCATGAGTGTTTCGGCCCCGTAGCAGGTATCATGCACGCCGATTCCTTGGAGCAAGCCATCGAATGGCAAAACTCCACCGGCTACGGCCTCACTGGCGGCATCCACACCATCGACGTAGAAGAGTCTGCATTCTGGCGTGAACGCGTCGAAGTGGGTAATGCCTACATTGAGCGTGGCATCACCGGGGCTATCGTACAACGTCAGTCTTTCGGCGGTTGGAAAAACTCTGCCATAGGCAATGGCGCGAAAGCCGGTGGGCCAAACTACGTCGCCCAGCAGGGACGCTGGACTGAAGGTGACATCAACGAGCTGCTGTCCAGTACTCTGCCGACCCACATCACTCAGCTACTCCGGGAGATCCGCGGTGTGAGTTCTCCCGCTTTATCCAAGGCTGACCATACGTGGCTACGCCGCGCCGCAGAGTCCGATGCTCACGCCATGTCCACCGAGTTCGGGATCGAACACGATAAGACCGCTCTGGTTGTGGAGTCGAATGTTTTCCGATATCGGCCATTGCTCGAGCCGCTCCGGGTCCGTGTTCATTACGACGCCACGCCGCGCAGCGTCCTGCGCCTGAGATTAGCCGCAGCAGCCTGTGGTACGGAATTAGACATCACTGCTGCACACGATGTGGCCGAATCTTTGGGAGAACTAGGGACCGCAATGCGCATAATCTCAGACGCGGACTTCGCCGAAGAGGTGTCTACTGCAGCTTCAGCCCGGATACGCAGCATAGGCAGTGCACCCGACGAGCTCTATGAGGCTGCAGTGATCTCTGGCAGCACTATTCTGGATCAAGATGTCCTCGCAGACGGGCACCGCGAACTACTTCCAATGCTGCTGGAACAGGCAATTTCCACCACCGAACACCGTTTTGGCTACATCCACGGCTTGACGCCGTAGGCACCCCCAGGGCAGTCCCTTAGGAGAACCCGGCGGTGGCCGTCCGTGACCCTAGCCTGTAGAGACGCTCCCGTCCGGGCAGTCCCTTGCTGAAACCCGGCAGTGCTGGAACCCGGCAGCGGCGGTTCCTGACCCTAGCCGGTAGGAGTACTCCCTCCCAGATAGCCTCTGATGGGTCCCGGATCTACTCTGCAGATTGTTGCTGCGCCATACGCCAACGAATGCCGGCTTCGAGAAAGCCATCCAAGTCACCATCGAGCACCTTAGATGGATCATTTACTTCGTAATTCGTGCGTAGGTCCTTCACCATCTGATACGGGTGCAACACATAAGAACGCATTTGGTTACCCCATGAATTTGAGCCGTCTCCCTTAAGCGCGTCCATTTCAGCACGTTCTTCCTGGCGCTTACGCTCCAGGAGCTTTGCCTGCAGCACACGCATAGCGGATGCTTTGTTCTGCAGCTGAGACTTCTCATTCTGGCACGTCACTACGATGCCCGTCGGCAAGTGCGTCAAGCGAATAGCAGAATCCGTGGTGTTGACCGACTGACCACCAGGCCCTGACGAGCGATAAGTGTCCACACGGACTTCGTTCTCGTCAATCTCAATGTGGTCAGTCTGCTCCACCACAGGCAACACCTCTACCTCTGCGAAGGAGGTCTGACGTCGCCCCTGGTTATCAAACGGTGAGATGCGAACCAACCGGTGCGTTCCCTGCTCCACAGACAAGGTGCCGTACAAATACTCCCCATGAATCACCACAGTCGCTGACTTAATTCCAGCTTCCTCAGCGTAGGAAATGTCATAAACATCCACCTTGTAGCCGGATTTCTCTGCCCAACGGGTGTACATGCGCAAAAGCATCTCAGCAAAATCCGCTGCATCCACGCCACCAGCGGCGGACCGGATATTCAGAACCGCCTCGCGCTGGTCATATTCACCAGAAAGCATGGTGGTGACCTCTAAAGATTCGATCTCCTTCCGCAACGCAGTCCGCTCATCATCTGCCATGCCTGCAGCAGCCTTGGCCTCCTCAGGAGAATCTGCGGCTTCTTCTTCTGCCATCTCGTACATCACCGGCAGATCCTCCAACCGCTGCCGTAAATCACGCAATTTCTTCAACTGAGCCTGCACACGAGAAAGCTCACTGGTCACTGTCTGGGCATGGTCTGGATCATCCCACAAAGAGGGGTCAGCAGCCTGAGCCTCCAACTCTCTTACTCGAGAAGAAAGTTCATCGAGGTCGAGCACCTTTTCAATGGTGGTGAGGGTGCCTTGAAGTTCCTTGAGATCCGCTGTGACTTCCGGTTGCATAATGCGCAAGTCTACCTTCCACGGTGCACAATAGAACCTATGGCTTCTGATTCTTCTGTTTCTCCTTCTTCTGCTGCTGCACAGTCTTCCGGCTCCGATGCGGCGACTGCGAACAACAGCACCATTCCCAACGAAATGATGAACGCCATCATCAAAACGTTCATCGTTGCTCACGTGGATGACACTGATGAGCACCTCGCCCAAGCTTTGGTCTACAACGCGGGCCGCCTTGCCTGGCGTATGCGGGAATCCGGCCTCACCACAGAGCAGAAGTCCAAAACAAATATCTCCGATGTGGTGACCGCTGCCGATCGCGCTGCGGAAAAATTCATTGCAGACGCACTGGCCACAATCCGGCCTGAAGACGGCGTGCTTGGTGAAGAAGGTACCCAACGCCCGTCCCAATCAGGCCGAACCTGGGTAATCGACCCAGTGGATGGCACCTACAATTTCTCCACGGGATCGGACTACTGGTGCAGCGCGCTAGCTCTGGTGAAGGGCTCTCCCAACGACCCAGCGGAGATTATCTTCGGGGCTCTGCACCGGCCAGCAATGGGGTACACGTGGTTCGGCGGGCCTGACATTCCCACGTCTCTAGACGGTAAGTCCGTGGGAACCATTGAAGCTAACGCGCCGGAAAAAACCTGCCTCGCTACTTATCTCCACCCCACCGATTTCCACCAACACGACTTGGGTCATGCCTGGGCGGGAGTGGTCAGTCGCTTTGCCACCGTTCGCATGCTGGGGAGTGCATCTGTTGACATGGCAGGTGTGGCTACCGGCCAACACGGCGCATGGATGCAACGTTCCGTAGCCGCATGGGATTGGTTGCCAGGCCGCGCTTTGGTTGAAGGGGCAGGTGGAGTCGCTATCACTATGGATGCTGCAGGATCCACATGGTCCATTGCTGGATCCGAGACGGCCGTTGAAGCTATCTGCGAATCTTTGCAACGCGGCTACTGATCGCCAATGGGATCACTGTAGCCTCATTAGGGTTCTACGTCGGTGGATGTGCCACGCCGGTGGGTCGACCTGCGGCGTGATGAATGTGGCGCGTCGGCGGGTTGGGCTGCGGCGCGTTCAGGGGCGGCATTGGCGGATCGGAATGATGGCGTTTGTGCATCGTCTGCGTCGAGCTATCTGCATTATTACGCCTATCTGCATCCCCCTCGACACAATATCCCCACAGCGTTACAGATGTGACCAAAGTGGCGCTAGTATCGTCTTTATGACGGATGTGACTTCCAATGCTTTCGCAGACGACCTATCACTGGCCTTAACTTTGGCAGACGCAGCAGATGCCATCACGATGTCTCGCTTCGAAGCTTCCGATCTCGAAGTTGAATCCAAGCCAGATCTCACACCAGTGAGCGATGCAGACACCGCAGTTGAGCGTGAAATTCGCGCCATTTTGGAAGCACACCGCCCTGAAGACGCACTACTCGGCGAAGAATTCGGCGGGGACGTGGCACTCACAGGCCGCCAATGGGTCATCGACCCGATCGACGGCACTAAAAACTTCGTGCGTGATGTGCCCGTGTGGGCAACACTGATCAGTTTGCTGGAAGACGGCAAGCCGGTCGTTGGCGTAGTCAGCGCACCTGCACTATCGCGACGCTGGTGGGCTGCGAAAGAGATGGGCGCATGGAGGAGTTTCGCCACTCCAGCAGTGCCTAACGTTGAGCAAGTCCCCTCCGCCGCCCCGCGTAAGCTCACCGTCTCAAAGGTTGCAAAAATCAGTGACAGTTCCGTCGCTATTAGCTCACTGTCGGGCTGGGCCGCATGCGGTTTGCGCGAGAACCTTATTGCCCTCACGGACGAGGCCTGGCGCCTGCGTGGCTATGGTGACTTTTGGTCTTACATGCTCGTCGCTGAGGGAGCGGTCGATGTTGCCGCCGAACCGGAGGTCAATCTGTGGGATCTTGCCGCGCTTGTCCCCATTGTGGAAGAAGCTGGCGGTCGCTTCACCGACTTGAAAGGTTCCGATGGACCCCACGGCGGTTCCGCTATCGCCACCAACGGTCTGTTACATGACCAAGTGCTGAGCCATCTCACGCCCCGTTAGAGTTAATCTGCCAGCTACTTGGCCAACTGATGGGCAAGAACTGCCACATCGGTAATCACGGTGCGCAGAGCGTCAACATACTCATCACCCGCAATGAAGGAGCCTTCACCGTCGAGAGCGGTGGCTAGGTTGATGTCCACGGTATTGCGCACATCCGCCATCTGGAAGTTCGACAGGATGCTTCGCCAGTGCTCCACAACACGCACACCTCCGGTGAAGCTGTACCCCACAAAGCCCACGGCTTTACCGGACCACTCGGCACCCAAGCTATCCACTGCGTTCTTGAACGGGGCAGGCACGGAGTGGTTGTATTCAGGGGTGATGAATAGGAAGGCATCGGCGGCGTCGATCACTTTCGACCACTTGGTAACGCGCTCGTCCTCGTACTTCTTTCCCAATGCCATCGATGGAACCGGCCCGTCGAATAGTGGCAGCTGAAACTCACCGAGCTCCACAACATCAAGCTCCACATTCTCCACGCCCACGATGTTGTCGGTAATCGCCGGTGCCTGTTCTTTAACCCACTGACCAATCTGCGGCCCCACAGCGTTCTGCCTGGTTGATCCTACAATTGCAACAATCTTCATAGTTTTCTTCTTTCTTGCCGTCTCTTTTTGTCTCTTGTCGTTTCTTGTCGATGCCACACCTGACTCTTGTTCAGGACAGCCATGCTGCGAACAGTTGCTACCCCTTGGGACTTCTCACATCATCTCTGCTGCGAACGGTTGCCGTCTTTGAGGCGTAGAGCCCATGTGGTCTGTGTTGCTCTTATATCGACGCCCACGCGCCGAGGAACACCACCCAACGCATTTTAGTGACACATCACCTACTTGTGTCAAGCAGACACCATTCGCCAAGCGGTTCATCAACCCCACTCCTCCACGCGACCAGTCTGGCAGCACAACCTGCGACCACAGACAATGCTCCTCTTCTTAACGGTCGCGCGGCACCCGCGCGAATCCACACGTCGCAACAAATGGCAATACATGCACCACAGCAAACAACTATCCAGGCAAAGCGATGTACACCGTCTCAAGATACTCATCGATCCCCTCAAAGCCGCCCTCGCGGCCAATACCGGATTGCTTCACACCACCGAAAGGGGCTGTTGCGTCTGATAACGCACCACGATTAACCGCAACCATGCCGGCCTCCATCTTCTCCGCAAATCTCAGCGTCTCAGCTAACTTCTCTCCACACACATACGCCGCTAAACCAAATGGAGTGTCATTAGCAATGCGCAAAGCCTCCTCCTCATCAGTGAACGTCTGAATAGCAACAACAGGACCGAAAATCTCTGTCCTCGCGATCTCAAACTCAGGCGTTACGCGACTGAGAACAGTTGGCGGATACCAAAAACCCCGCGGATCCAGTTCAGGATGAGTCTCACCCAACCTTGCCAACGCATCCGGACCACCAAGCTCCACCACTGCTCCATCATCCACAGCCCGCTCAACCAGCCCCTTGACCTTGTCACGCTCATTCGCACTAACCAAAGCTCCCATGGTCACCCCCTCTTGCACGCCAGGCCCCATGACAAACTCACTCATCTTCTTCACCACCCCCGTGGTGAACTCCTCAACCACGCTCTCATGCACCACATACCGGTTTCCCGCCACACACACCTGACCAGCGCCACGCATCTTCGCAGTCACCGCCTCGGTCACCGCTTTATCCACATCAGCATGCTCAAGTACTACAAATGGCGCATTCCCGCCGAGCTCCAAACTCGTACGAATAGTTTTTTCCATCGCTGTTGCAGCCAACATTTGCCCCACTTCAGTAGAACCAGTGAACGTGAGTTTGCGCAGGCGATCATCCCCCAACAGCACCGACACATTCTTCGCAGATCCCGTCGGCACAACCTGCACTACCCCATCGGGCACACCAGCCTTTTGCAACAACTCGCCTAAGTATAAGGCGGTAAGCGGCGTCATCTGCGCAGGTTTCACAATCACCGTGCAGCCCGCGGCAATAGCCGGCGCAACCTTACGAGCGATCATCGCCAACGGGAAATTCCACGGCGTGATCGCCAGCACCGGCCCCATAGGGCGATGATGAGTGACCACACGCCCCACACCCGACGGCGGAACCCGATAGTCTCCCCTCACAGCCATCGCCTGCTGAGAGAACCACCGAAAGTACTCCGCCCCATACGCCACCTCAGACCTAGAATCCGGCAAAGCCCGCCCCAACTCCAGTGACTGTAGCGCAGACAGCTCGTCAACATGCTCCATGACGAGCTCAAACGCCCGCCAGAGCACCTCAGAACGCTCCTTTGGACTGCTCTCTGCCCACTCTTCCTGAACAGAAACTGCCGTATCCAACGCACGGCGAGCATCATCCTCCGACGCACTAGCGACATCAACAATAGGAAGGGAGGTACTGGCGTCGATGACAGAAAAGGACTCCCCAGAGGAACCAGCAACAAATTCCCCACCCAGGAATAAACCCGTAGGGACACGGATTTCGCGCTCCCCGGCACGAACAATGGCATAAACATCACAATGCTTCATTCCCCTACTGTGCCACCACAACCCCAACGCGTGCAGAAACTTCCATCCACGGCCTCCCCACGACAACCAACAACCCCCGACCTGACCTAGACGTTTCCTAGACCACAACACAATAAAGCACACTGCCAAAACATCCCGGCCGACACATACCCGCATACTCAAGTAGCGTGGGAAACAGAAAACAAACCAAAAGTGCGCTGCCAACATGTGTCCAAAGGAGGCCACCTCACCGTGAACATCCCCGTCAACACCAACTCTGTGACGAACGCTCGCGACTGGTCCGAGCTGGAAAAACAAGCCCACAAGATGACACAGACCTCCCTGCGTCAACTCTTCGCCGAACAACCCGGCCGCGCAGGCGACATGACATTCGAACTAGGACCTCTGCACGTCGACCTTTCAAAGAACCTCATTGACGAACGCACGCTCCACACACTCGTGGATGTAGCGCGCGACATGGGGCTCGAAGAATACCGCTCAGCGATGTTCAACGGAGAAAAAATCAACACCACCGAAAAACGCGCAGTACTTCACACAGCGCTACGCATGCCAGTAGAACGCGACTTCGCCCTGGAAGACCAAGATGTCGCCGCAGACGTACACGCCGTCCTGGGTCGCCTACGCGACCTCGCCCGCGCACTTCGGTCCGGCGCCTGGCGCGGTGTCACCAACCACACAATCAAACACGTTGTGAATATCGGCATTGGTGGATCAGACCTCGGCCCAGCAATGGCAGCACAAGCTCTCCGCCCTTATCAAACCGCAGGCATCACCCCGCACTTCATCGCTAACATCGATCCCAACGATCTCGCAGGCACTCTCAATGGCCTCGACGCCGAATCCACCCTATTCGTCGTCGCATCGAAAACATTTACCACCTCAGAGACACTATCTAACGCCCACGCCGCAAAACGCTGGCTGCTCAGCGAACTCACACACGCCGGAGTCCCAGCAGAGACGGAAGAAGAAATCCGCGCGATCACCGAAAAACACTTTGTCGCTGTTTCCACCAACGAAGAGAAAGTGCGCGAATTCGGGATCGATCCGAAGAACATGTTCGGCTTCTGGGACTGGGTCGGCGGACGCTACTCCGTCGACTCAGCTATCGGACTCTCACTGATGGCCGCAATTGGACCGGCGGACTTCATGGAATTCCTCGAGGGCTTCTACGCCGTCGACGACCACTTCCGCACCGAACCACTGGAAATGAACGTGCCCGTCCTCATGGGCATGCTGGGTGTCTGGTACACAGACCTCCTGGGTTACGAAACCCACGCGGTCCTGCCTTATAACCAAGATATGGCTCGCTTCCCCGCTTACCTGCAGCAGCTAACCATGGAATCCAATGGCAAGTCAGTGCGCCTGGACGGCTCCCCCGTCGACCTTCCCACCGGAGAAATATACTGGGGAGAACCCGGCACCAACGGTCAGCACGCCTTCTTCCAGCTGATGCACCAGGGCACCCGCGTGGTCCCAGCAGACTTCATCGGTTTCGTGAACAGCCACGATGACAACATCGGTGCCGACGGCGAAACCAGCATGCATGACATGCTCATGAGCAATTTCTTCGCCCAGACCCGCGTGCTCGCATTCGGCAAAACCGCTGATGAATTGCGGGAAGAAGGCGTGGAGGAAGAACTGATCCCGCACAAAGTCATGCCAGGAAATCGCCCTTCCACCACGATCATGGCGGAGAAACTGCGCCCACGGGTTCTGGGCGCACTCATCGCTCTCTACGAGCACATCACTTTCGTCCAGGGCGTCATCTGGGGCATTAACAGCTTCGACCAATGGGGCGTTGAGCTAGGGAAGAAGCAGGCTAACGACTTGCTGCCTGCTGTGAAGGGCGAAGAACGTTCCGACGCCGGCGATTCCTCCACCGACTCTCTCATCGAATACTACCGCGACCTGCGCGAATAGGCTCTGCGGTGTTTCTGGCTCGTTAAGCGCTACCGCGACGCGCTGGTGGTGCTGTCTCTTAAGATGGCACAGCCAGGCATGAGCCGGAGTTTTCGAAGTCCCAGGCAACCAGGCATCAACGTATCTCAAGCCAAGGTTCGGTATTGCGCGCAACCAGGCATCAACGTATCCCAAGCCAAGGTTCGGTATTGCGCGCAACCAGGCATCAACGTATCCCAAGCCAAGGTTCGGTATTGCTGGCGATGATCTGTGGGTTTTCACCGCGTGGAGGACACGTCATTTGGCGAGTATCTCCCGAAAGTAAGTGAGACCGACAGCATCCCAGACACCGCTTTCCCAGCACATCGCAGCATGTCGAACACCAGCCCCTGCTCACTCTCTAGAATCCTCTGACTCACCAGAATCTTCCACCTCGCCAGTCCCTTGCTCCTCACTAACCCTTCCACCTCGCCGGCCCCCTGCTCCTCATCAACCACAGCAATCACTATGATCGCTGGACCCGGCATTCTTCTCGCACCTCTTCATTTCCCTATACCTGCTTGTTTCCAGACTCTCGACCCTATTCCATGCTCGCGTCACAATTGTCGACACGAACTTTCCCTCGCCTAGCAAAATCCCTGGTCATTCACACATGGAAATCCCCGACAATGGGTTCATGTCGACATTTGTTGCATTAATCCAAATGAAGTGCGACACAGGGATCCAGATAGGCCCTCACCTCAAGCTTCCAGACCCCCGCACACCACCAAAATGGCACATTCCTCTAAAAGAGGGTTTAAAGAATTTTCAGAAAACTATCGCCCCGCACATATGCCAGTCCTCCCCCACACAAAGCCCCGCCCCACGAAACAAATCCCAACCCCCACAACAAAACCCAAGCGTAGAGAAGCGATCCCCCTTGGACCCCGAGGGTAGAAGAGCAATCCTCCTGAGAACCCCAGCGTAGAGAAGCGATCCCCTTAGAGAGCTCATGAATACGAGCCATCACATTTCTTGGCAGTTCGGGCACCACCAAATAATGCGTTCGAGTTCACCTGCATCAAGATCAGGGTCGCCACCGGCGAAACGTCCTCCCAATGAAGACTGTTCTATTGTTTCACCACAGCGTCGACAGGCTTTCCCTGCGCGTCCAAACACAAAATTGCCCATTCCTGGGCGTTTATCCCCAGTGAAGGTGCGGTGTGGTTCTAGCCGATTTGCCCACATCAACCGCCGAGATAGATCTACGGCTTTTTCCACCCCTGCAGACCCTACAGTTCCCACGCCGACTGCTGGATGAAGCCCCAGAAGGAACATAATCTCTGCCCGGTACTCGTTGCCAATGCCCGCTACATTTTTCTGATCCAGCAGCGCCGCCCCCAGTGAGCGCTCTGGCCTGCGCATAATCCTACGTATAGCTTCCTCTCGGCCACTTCCTTCCCATCGTCCTCTCCCCATTTGTCCATCGGCTCCACATGCGGAACCTCCGGCAACTCCTAGTTCATCCCAGTCAGCTGCCAGGATATCGGGCCCTAAGTGTTGAATCACTCGCGCGTAGTCCGTGTGCTGGAATACACGCACGAATCCCAACGAGTGCCCTACGACCTCAATTTCCGGGCCGCCGTCATATTGAGGGGTGAGTCTCAATACGATCCGCGCTGTATATCCCGGACGACGCCATCTACTCCCCCTGGCATGGATTGACCACACGCCTTCCATTTTCAGGTGTGTATGCACGACCTGATCACCGATGTGCATAAATAGGTGTTTTCCATATGGCCAAACGCGCTCTACTTGCTGCCCATCGAATCTAATCGTGGCAAACCTTGGGACACGCACATCCGTGTAGGTCACAGTTCTCCCGGTCATCCACTGCAACCTATTAGACAATTGCAGTACTGAATCACCTTCTGGCATGACGCACCGCCTTCGCCTCGACGCCATACTCGTCCGCACTCAACCTAACCCCGTGCTGACCAAACTGGTGGGCTACACGCTGCGTCCTCATTTGATACTCAACCCCTTGGGCGTGAGTCTGGCTCCAGCTATGCTCCATGGCCTGGTATCTGTCTCCATCACTGACTGCCCGTTGATCTTCTCGAGCACCACTGGCGCAAGTCGCCCTGCTCTGACCGCCGCACTTAATGCCTCGGTCACTTCGCCGATTCGCCCCGACGCCACTACCGTTGTCCTCGTATGGCCATCAGAATCGTCGAAGTTTACTTCGCCGTCAGTTGGAAACACGGTAATACTGTGGGCACCGCGGGTGAGATGAGCTAACAACTCTCCGTCACGCACTATCACGAGGGCACCAGCACCACGATGTGGTGCCGTGGCGCCCTCCACACTCGCTGGCCACGGCAACGCGGAGCCGTAGGGGTTTGCCGGATCAACAGCCGCCAGAAGAATGGTGTCACGGTTCCCCCCTATCGAGGCAGGTAACCCTCCGCCAGCAGGCGCAGCAGGCCCTTTCCTACCGGTCACCGTTGAAGAAAGCCCACTACTGGAGTGCGTCGCGGAGGATCCCTCTTGCCCATCTTCCATGCGTCGGAGCTGGTTGATCACACCACGCGGCGCGAACTGTGCACCGCCTAGCCCCTCCACGACATAGCCACGCATCACCACCCCAGAGTCCTCCCACGCGCTCAGCGTGCGGTAAGCTTCCGCGAAACCTCCGCTAGTCTTCTCCGCCACGATGGATCCGCGCGTGACCACACCATAGCGATCCAGCCATGCTTCACTCCGAGCCACCGCGCGATCAGCCTCGTCAACACTGATAGTGGGGATGGCGGCCCACCGACCCGGTACTGAGGCATGTGCGTTTAATGCGGCTCTGCGGGCCCGCGCCTCCTCACTGCGCGCAGCGTGGGCGAAACTATTTCTTCCCAGGCGCAGCGTGCGGGTGCTTCCCCGTCCTCGTCCCCGCCGAGGCGCACGGTGGGCTTGTTTACCGGTAGTACCTGCGTCGACTAAGCGGCGACGCAAAGGTGCAAAAGAGTCGGGGGTGATGAGACCTGCGTCGAAGAGTTCCCACAGAGCCGTGTCTATTTCACGGTGATCAGCGTCGATAGCTCGTGCCAACTCGGCGGCAAGGAATGCGCCCCCGCCACTAAGATGCTGAACAATCTGCGTAGCAACTATGCCCAGCGCAGGAGCAGCGGAAGTAGTATCCAGCTCCGTAAACTTTTCAGGACTGTTGCCCAGCGCAGGAGCACTGGAAGCGATATCCTGCAGCGCAGGAGCAACGTCACTGGGCAGCAACATCAGGAGCGGATCACTACTGCTGGCCGTTCCTGCGCCTACAGCTATGATTTCGCCACTACTGAGTAACTCGTCGAGATCACTTGGACGGTAATCAGGAATACGCGCCGGAAGTACAAGCGTTTCCCATGCGCTGGCCGGCAACGGGATGCCAGCAAGCTGCTCAATGACGTTGACCAGGTCTTCGCGTTCAGAATCCCCAATGCCATGCCATGCCTGCAAGAAGCGTGCGTAGGTGCGTTTGCTCACGGGTTCCAGGGTTCCACGGGCGGCTGCAAGCGTGGCCGAACGCAAGCGACGCAGCATTCCCACATCGATATACTGCGTAACCTGGTCACGACCACTAGCCCCATTACCGGCAGCCCCACTGCCAGTACTCTCACGACCACCGCTAGTCCCACTATCGACAGACTCACCACTGGTAGCCTCACCATCAGCGCTCACAGCCCCCGCAACGAAAGTGCCAGAATCCAGTCGCCGTTGTTCCACCCATCGGCGTAACAAGCCATCGGCAGTCGCCACGCCCAGGCCAAATTCCTTTGCCGCGTCTGCGGCCGTAACAGGACCACGATGCCGCATCCACCGCAACAACAGTTGATCCAGCGCATCCTGCACGGGCTTCGGATCCGCCGCCGCGCCAGGAGGAACCGGAACTCCCAACGCATCGCGTAACAATGGCACGTCTTCCACGACCGCAAATTTTGTCGCCCCACCAAATTTCACGGTCACCACCCGCTGCGGGATCAAGGTACGCACGTCGCTGAGTGGATCCTGCTCATTCGCATTACTAACTCCCCCCAGCGGAGCCCCTGCAGGTGAAACCATGGCTGACAATGGGTTGCTGTCCCCTTCAATTCCGACGCCCCCCTTCTCCGCCCCGGGCATTTCCTGCCACTCAGCGTCCTTCTTTTGCTCGGGTGTTTCTCGTTGGTCGCTGTCCTTCCCCAGCTTGGACATTTCCCGCCGCTCGAGGATCTGTTCCTCCGTCAGAGGTCCGAGTTGTCGAAGCATGTCTACAACCTGCTCAGTTGTGACTGCTCGTCGGCCATCCGCAATCCATTGCGCAGCGTCCTCAACCTGGCGGACAATTTTCGGATCGAGGAGCAATCCCTCACCGGATTTTCCTAGTACTTTCGCCAACAGTGCTGGATCCACAGCTAGGGCAGCTGCGCGCTCGGCGGAATCGCCCTCATACATGAATGCACCGGTGTAAGAGAACAGAAGAGACTCGGCAAATGCACTGGGCGTTTCGGTAGTCACTTCGGCTACGCGGTGTGACTCAACACCATTGCGTATATGCAGGCCACGAACAATCCGCGCTAATGCATCCAAGTTGTAGACGTCGTGAAGACACTCACGCATGGTCTCTACCATCACAGGGAACTCGGGATGATTTCGCGCAACATCCAATAGTTGCGCGGCTCTTTGGCGCTGTTGCCAGAGAGGTTGTCTTTTGCCGGGGTGGCGTCGGGGAAGCAGCAAAGAACGTGCCGCACATTCGCGGAAACGGCCGGCGAACAGTGCGGAACTGCCCACATTATGCATCACATCAGCGATGATGTGATCCTCGTGATTGCCGGCTGCATCGATAGCAAACTCGGTTCCACGCTCAGTCTGCATACCTACAACTGATTCCGTTGCACGACCAGTCGGCATGCGTGTTTCAAAAACTACCCCATCGCTGCGTGGCGCATCGGCATCCTCATTTCCCAGCAACAAACTCAAACCGGGCGGTTCGTCGGAGTAAGGAAGACGCAATACCATGCCATCATCTCCCGCTACCGCCATCGCATCAATGCCGGTAGCACGCTGTAACTGAGCCGATAAGGCCATCGCCCACGGAGCGTTCACGCCACGACCAAACGGTGTATGAACAACCACCCTCCAATCGCCAATATCATCACGAAAACGTTCAATGAGGATGGTTTTTTCATCCGGGAGCACCCCGGCAGACTCTTTCTGCTCTGAGTAAAAAGAATCCATATTGCTGCGGGTGTTCTCGCAGATGAAAGGAGCCCTGCGTAGATCGAGCAAACCCCCATCGCCCCACGCTCGGCGTGACTTCCCTATGGCTCGTCCCAGCTCAATGGGGCGCCCTTCCGCATCGCCAGTCCAAAATGGCAAGCGCCCTGTGTGACCTGCCGCCGGAGACACGATCACCTGATCGCGCGTGATCTCCACGATGCGCCAGCTAGAGGCACCGAGTGTGAACACATCACCCACACGGGATTCATACACCATCTCCTCATCCAGCTCACCCACACGGCGGGCACCGGTTTCAGAACCAGCCGCGAGGAATACGCCGAACATTCCGCGATCCGGGATTGTGCCGCCATTCGTCACGGCCGTGCGTTGCGCCCCTGGACGAGCGCTGAGGGTGCCCCTCAACGGGTCGTACACCACACGGGGTTTCAGGTCAGCGAAATCTGTTGAGGGATAATGTCCGCTGATCAGCTCAATCACACCATCATAGGCATCACGCGGGAGGGCATTATAGGGGTATGCTCGGCGCACGCTACGCCACCACTGCTCTACGTTCAGGCTCCCCTGAGTAGAACCTGCGTGGGAGTCACCGCCGACGGCTGCCCCAGCGTGCATATCATTATCACCGCCGACGGCTGCCTCACCGTGCACATTACTATCACCACTATCACCGCCAACGGCATCATCGCCGGCAGGGTTCTCACGGACATCAGAACCACACCCCAGGCCGAGCCCAGCGGTGATCTCCGCCTGCACTGCCGCGGCAACTGTCTGCTGTGCCAGCACGTCCAGCGCATTAGTGACCACATTGAGTGGTTCCAGTTCGCCTTTGAGCATGCGGTCCACCACCACCGTGGCCACTTCCGCATCGCGTTTATGTAGTGGATACACGGTGGCATGGCTGACCGCCCCTACAGTATGCCCGGCGCGACCGCACCGCTGGACAGCGGCCGACACGCTCGGCGGAGCGCCCACTTGTATGACGTGATCAACGAGCCCCATATCGATGCCTAGTTCCAATGAACTTGTGGCGACCACAGCTTTGAGTCGCCCGGTTTTCAGCGCATCCTCAATGTCCGCGCGCTCGTCTTTTGACACCGAGCCGTGGTGTGCGCGCGCAATTACGGGCTCTGCTCCCGTGACCTGGGCTGACTGAGCCATAAGCTGAGCGGGGTCACGGCGTGTAGGAGTCGCCAGAGATTCTGGGTCGTGCTCCCGCGCCCATTCTTCGTTGAGGGCACCGGTGAGGCGTTCAGCGGTGCGTCGAGAATTGACGAATACCAGGGTGGATCGGTTCGCCATCACCTGTTCGTACACTGCACGTTGGATGTGGGGCCACACACTTTTTTGTTGCGGTAGCGCGGACTCCTTATCAACCCCCGACGCCACCCGTGCCCCCGATCCATTATCCGTATTCCCACCTACGCCTTCTCCCATGAGGGTGGGTCCGAGAAGCGCTTCATCTATTGGCGCCGATTCCCCGTCTTCGCTCGGCGCTGATCCCTTATCCATCAGCCCCGTTTCGTCCTCATCTCTCGGCGCGAACCCCTCCTCATTAACCGCTGCGGTGTCTTCGTAACATGCTGCGTCGATATCCTCCCGCGCAGGTGGATCCTGAAAGTCCTTGACCACAGAACGCACCTGTACATCCCACGATTTGGTGATAGCGGGGTTAACGATCTCCACGGGACGGTCTCCCCCAAGGAAACTAGCAACGGTGTCGATAGGGTTCACCGTTGCAGACAGGCCAATGCGTTGCACTGGTCTGCTCGTGAGCATTTCTAGGCGTTCCAAACTCAACGCCAAATGAGTACCGCGTTTAGTCCCAGCGACCACATGCACTTCATCCACGATGACTGTCTCAACCCCGGACAGCGTGCCTGCTGCTTTCGATGTCAGCATGAGATAGAGGGATTCTGGCGTCGTTATAAGAATCTCAGGTGGATTCCGCACCAACTTCGCGCGCTCGCTAGCCGGCGTATCGCCACTGCGCACCCCAACGCGGACGGGAGCGACAGTCTCTCCCATCACCGATGCTGTGCGGGCAATCCCAGCCAGTGGTGCGGCCAAGTTGCGATCCACATCCACACCTAGTGCCTTCAAAGGCGACACATAGACCACTTTCGTGTTGCCCGTTGCCGCCACCTGAGTGGTTTTCCCCGAATCTGTCTGTGGGAATTGGCAAGGAGTGTCTGTCAACAAGGGGCGACTGGTCAGCTCCGACAAAGACCACAGGAATGCGGCGAGTGTCTTACCGGAACCAGTAGGCGCCACCACCAGCGTGTTTTTTCCGGAGGA
The DNA here is from genome assembly GCF_014262665.1 of Corynebacterium anserum. Lineage (NCBI taxonomy): Bacteria > Bacillati > Actinomycetota > Actinomycetes > Mycobacteriales > Corynebacteriaceae > Corynebacterium > Corynebacterium anserum. The sequence goes on along the minus strand of NZ_CP046883.1, from coordinate 527,627 downwards.
GATCGCCGCCCACGCTTGCAATTGCACCGCCGTTGGCTCAACGAAAACATCCCGAAACCACGCCGATACGGGGGCATGAAAGTTGCTCAGCGGATCAGTGGGCATGTGTCTATCTAAACAGACAGCTAAAGTTGAAACCATGACGGCTGATCTCAATGATGCAACGCTCGCTCTGCGCCTGGCACAAGGCACCGGCGAAATCCTCAAAGGCGTACGCAACGTGGGCTTACTGCGCGGCACTACCCTAGGCGACGCAGGTGACACGCTCGCTCAAGATTGGATCGAACGATGCTTACATTTGCACCGCCCGGATGACGGCATGCTCTCTGAAGAAGCTGCAGACACCCCGGAGCGTCTGAACAAAGACCGGGTGTGGATCATTGACCCGCTGGACGGCACCCGCGAGTTTGCTTCCGGCCGCCAGGATTGGGCAGTGCACATCGCTTTGGCAGAAAATGGCACCATCACCCAGTCCGCTGTCGGCATGCCGGACCTTGGGAAGGTGTTCCACACCAATGAAGTACGAGCTGTTGACGGCCCAAAGACGAACCGTCTAGTTGTCAGCCGTAACTCTCCTCCAGATATTGGGGAATTTCTTGCTCACGAACTGGGTATGGAACTCGTGACCATGGGTTCTTGTGGAGCCAAGACGGTCTCCGTGATTCTCGGCGACAATGATGCGTATGTTCATGCTGGCGGCCAATATGAGTGGGATAACGCAGCACCAGTTGGTGTGGCTCAGGCGTCCGGCTTGCATACCACCCGCCTGGATGGTTCACGCCCAACGTACAACAACAAGTCACCATACCTTCCTGACTTGCTGATATGCCGGCCTGATATTGCAGAACCCCTGCTCGCTGCGGCCGCCAAGTATAAGCAAGAACACGGCAGTTTCGGGGAATGACCCGTGCATAGAAGGCAACCCCACGCATAAAAGTAGTCGCCCGACCTACCCGAATTTTCTTGCCACCCCCTGTCACCTAGGCTAGGCGTGGACATAATCATGGAACGAGCCCAAGGAGGCGGAACTGGTGGCGCCGTGTAAAAAGAACAGTCAGCAACAGAGCAGCCAAGGGGCTGCGACCACCCCTCACCCTGCGCCCACCCGTAGCCCAGTGGCCGCTCCTGGTTCTGCGTTCTCCCATAGTTCAGCGAGCACCCCTGGTTCTATACCCACCCCATACGAAGACCTTCTTCGCGAAATTCTAGCAACCGGCATGCACAAGGATGACCGCACGGGAACCGGCACCACCAGCCTTTTTGCCCGTCAAATCCGTTACGACCTATCTGATTCTTTCCCCCTAATCACCACTAAATCCGTGCATATTAAGTCTGTCGTCGGTGAGCTTCTGTGGTTCCTGAGGGGCGATTCTAACGTAACGTGGCTGCAGGATAACGGCATCCGCATTTGGAATGAGTGGGCGGATGACAATGGTGACTTGGGCCCCGTCTATGGCGCTCAGTGGCGCAGCTGGCCCACTCCTGATGGCCAACATATCGACCAAATCGCCCTGGCTTTGGACATGCTGAAGAATAATCCAGATTCTCGACGCAACATCGTCTCCGCCTGGAACGTCAGCGAACTATCCAAGATGGCTTTACCTCCGTGCCATCTGCTCTTTCAGCTCTACGTCGCTGACGGCAAGCTAAGCTGCCAGCTTTATCAGCGTTCCGCGGATATGTTCTTGGGCGTCCCTTTCAACATCGCCAGCTATTCCTTGTTGACGCACATGTTTGCCCAGCAAGCAGGTCTAGATGTCGGCGAATTCATTTGGACTGGTGGCGACTGCCACATCTATGACAATCACATTGACCAGGTGAAGCTACAGCTATCCCGCCAACCGCGGCCTTACCCCCAACTTGAGCTCACAAAAGCTGCGGATATGTTCAGCTACGGCTTTGACGACATCAACTTCACAGGCTACGACCCACATCCAGTAATCAAGGGAAAGGTATCGGTTTAAATGGGCACGAGCAATAACAGCTCACGCGCGGATTACCCGGATCTTTACCACGCCACTTTGCGCCAGCTGATCGGCCACGATGTGGAAGTTGCCATGATTTGGGCTCAAACCACGGACCGGGTAATTGGTGATGGCACCGACATGCCGTGGTATCTCCCCGAGGATCTCGCACATTTCAAGAAATCCACGGAAGGCTACCCGGTGGTGATGGGACGTACGTCGTGGGAGGCTCTGGAAGAGCCCTACCAGCCTTTGCCAAAGCGTGAAAATTTTGTGGTGACCTCCGACGCAGACTATGACGCACCCGGAGGTCACGTGCACACCAACCTGCCTGAGGCGATTGCAGCTGCGGCCCGGTGGATGGATGAGAACCGATCGGAAGCGCTCAGCAACACCGTATGGATATTGGGTGGAGGCACTGTTTATCAGCAGTGCCTGCCGGTAGCGGATCGCATCGTGGTAACTGAGATTGAGATGACCGCGCCAGAGAGGTTCCGCGTGGTCGCTCCCGAAATTCCACAGGATCAGTTCGACTTCACCGCGACGGAATGGATGACCTCCCGCAAGGGTCACGCGGTGGACGATGCAGCTCCCCTGCGCTATCGCATATGCGTGTGGACAAGAAAGCCTCAGTCTAGTTAATATTCATTAACTTAATGAACATCACTGTCGCCTAGACAGTGATGTTCATTTTTTGTGGCGTAACCAGACAAACCCTGGGGTTTAGCCTGCTAAAGGCAACTCATCCTGCCACAGCGCAGATAGTCACCCTTGCAATCATCGGCCTCACCTCAAGCAACGCACATATTCACATAAGCTTTCATACAGTTAATGCACCCTCAAAAATCCGCGAGAAACACATCGCAATACCCCCTATGTTCCTGCTGCATTTTTTGCATAGATGCAGGTCGCTTACCGCAATAGACACCTCCACTCACCCCGCGAGAGTTAGTGTTCATACATTTTCTTTTGTGTAGCGAACTTCATCGCTGTAGGTTAAGTCGCAATCACAGTAGATCTGTGACAATTATCACTGGATGCGAGCACAGCTTCGCACCCGAGACGTTTTACAGAAAGGGAGAGACCGTTGAGCCAGCCGTCACCGTCTATGCAGCGGCATACCCCCACTCCTCAAGAATTCGTAGCAGCACAGCAATCCGCCGAATTCCAGGAACTCCGCTCTAAGCAGCGCGGATTCACCTTCCCACTCACCGTCGCCGGTATTGTGTGGTTCGTTATTTACATCCTCACCGCGATGTACACTCCAGATTTCTTCGGACATGCGGTGTTCGGCAACGTGAACATCGGCATTCTCTTCGGATTCGCCCAGTTCGTCACCACGTTCCTCATCACCTGGCTATACGTGAACTACTCCAACAAGAACTTGGAGCCGCGCGCCCGCGCGATCCGCGAGTCTCTCGAAGGCTCCCCGCACGCTGCTTCCCACAACCCCAACGCACAGGCATAAGGAGTACGAGTCATGAACCTCAATGTCCTGGCTGCTGAAGCTCCTTCCGCAGGCAATCCGATTCTCAACATCACGGTATTCATCGCATTCATCATTGTGACGATGACAATCGTGACCAAAGCGGCGAAGAAACCACAGAAGTCCGCAGGTGATTTCTACACCGGCGGTGCACAATTCTCCGGTACGCAAAATGGTCTCGCTATCGCCGGCGACTACCTCTCCGCCGCATCCTTCCTAGGTATTGTGGGCGCGATCGCCCTCACCGGCTACGACGGATTCCTCTACTCCATCGGCTTCTTCGTCGCATGGCTTCTAGCTCTGCTGCTGGTAGCCGAGCCTCTGCGCAACACGGGTAAATTCACCATGGCCGACGTGTTGTCGTTCCGTCTGCGGCAACGCCCCGTGCGCGTCGCTGCAGCTTTCTCCACCCTCGGTGTTTCCCTGTTCTATCTGATTGCCCAGATGGCTGGCGCTGGAGCGCTCGTATCCGTACTCCTCGATATTCATGGAAAGTTCGGCCAGGCAATCGTCGTGGTTATCGTGGGTATCGTGATGATCGCTTACGTCCTCATCGGCGGCATGAAGGGCACCACCATCGTGCAGATGATCAAGGCAGTACTCCTCTGCGGTGGCGTGATCATCATGACCATCATCATCTTCATCACCGTGAAGGGTAACTTCTCCGAACTGTTGCAGCAGGCCGTGAACTCCCACGGTGGCAATACCGCCATCCTGGAACCAGGGATGAAGTACGGCAAGAACGCAGTATCCCGTCTAGACTTCATCGCCCTTGGTCTCTCCCTCGCTCTCGGCGTGGCTGGTTTGCCTCACGTGCTGATGCGCTTCTACACCGTTCCTACTGCAAAGGAAGCACGCAAGTCCGTGACTTGGGCTATCGTCCTGATCGGCGGCTTCTACCTGCTCACCCTGTTCCTTGGCTACGCTGCGGCTGCTTGGGTCGGCCCTGACCGCATCAAGGCATCCCCAGGCGGTGCGAACTCAGCTGCGCCTCTGCTCGCCCTGGAGCTAGCAGGTCCCATCTTCATGGCTCTGATTTCCGCCGTGGCATTCGCTACCGTTCTTGCCGTGGTGGCTGGTCTGACAATTACCGCTTCCGCTTCCGTAGCTCACGACCTCTACCACTCCGTGATTCGCAACGGTGAATCCACTGAGGAAGAACAGGTTCGTGTATCGCGCATGACTGTGGTTGCCATCGGCGTTGTAGCGATCGTCCTGGGCGTGCTGGCAATGGAACAAAACGTTGCATTCCTAGTATCTCTGGCCTTCTGTATCGCTGCGTCGGCAAACGTTCCTACCATCTTGTTCTCCCTGTACTGGAAGAAGTTCAACACCACCGGCGCCGTTGCTTCGCTCACCGTGGGCCTGGTTTCCGCACTGGTTCTGATCTTCTTCTCACCTGCAGTATCCGGCTCCGAGACTGCGATGATCCCGGGAGCAGACTTCGCCTGGTTCCCAATGACAAACCCAGGTCTGGTTTCCATCCCACTGGGCTTCCTCGCTGGCATCATCGGTACCTTCATCGGTAAGCCAGACAACCTCAACGAGCTACAGGCCGAAATGGAGGTTCGCTCCCTCACCGGTGTCGGTGTTGAAGCTCCCGTCGACCACTAAACCAAGCACTAGCTCAACGGGATCAACGCCCCTATTCACACGACATGCGAATTCCCTCGGGAGGATCGCATTCCAGTGATAGCGTTCAGCAGGTTCGCTCCGATGCCGGAGCGAACCTGCTTTTCTTTTGCACCAAGAACGTCAGCAGCAACACATCCCCTTTACCGGTTTCAATCACTGAGTGACTACCTAGTAGTATCTTGTGAGTGCGACCGCATGGGCTTACGTGTTTCATGCTCAGTCGCTTGTTGCCCCAGTAGCTCAGTGGATAGAGCACGGCTCTCCTAAAGCCGGTGTCGGAGGTTCGATTCCTCTCTGGGGCGCTTTTTTGTTTCCTCGCTCTACCTGGCATTTTGCCTGGTGGTGCGGGGTTTTTCGTGCAGTACCCCCACTTTCTATCCCTATTGTGAGACGAGCCGACCAGTCGGGTCTTCTCGGTCGTATCTCGAAGTCAGCCATTTACCGACTGTCCAACCTAGCACGAGGAGCCTACAGAGGCGCTTCTTTGGACGCCGTAGCGCTCTAGCCTAGGATTTTCTTCTGATAAGCGCACTTTAAGCACCTTGCTTTTCCGTCGCAAGCAGCTTTGCCGCTTGGGCTTCCCAGAGTATCCAAGGCATTGTCGTTGACACGGCCTCAGAAGGTTAGTTTGACACGCAGAGTGCTGTATTTCGTGCCACCAACCGCCATCAGTGTCGACGAGGCACCCGCGAACCCTCGGGCAATCGTCGTAGCAACCGTCTGCATGTAAAACCGCCCCTCGTCAGAAAGCCCATACTTTTCCTTCATGTTGATCAGCAGATGCTTGTGAGTCATCCGAACAATCCGCTCACCCTGCTTAAACTCCACCAAACCGCGCTGTTCAAGCCACGAATCGACATCAAAATAGTTCTTATCCCGGTCCGCATCAGTGATGTCAATACGAACGTTGGCATTCCATGCCGCCTGTACCATCTCCGTTCCCGACCACTTCGTGGCCCGATGCAGCATCAGATCCTCAACCTTGGCATGCAGTTCGCCTCCGGGGCACACTGGGGGGGATTGAAATCGAATGCATCCGAGATTTCGCTGAGATGCTCGGGTGGCTCCGCCGGCTGTTGCTTCCACCCGAAAAACGACGGTGCAGGCAGATCCCCCTCCTAAAGCTGCGCGACAGCATCGGCGTACGCCTCCCGATCCAGCGAAGGTGACCTATCTAGTCTGGACTGTAGAGCCTCGCGAAAGGATCGATGGTGCTATCAATTTGTGGTTGATACTCGACACACTTGGATACTTCCATGTAAGCTTTCTGACCAAAAATGCACCGAATCAGCGCGGCGGTCATATCCATGCCGGCTGCAACACCGGCTGATGACCATCGGTTACCGTCTTCTACCCATCGGGCTTGATGCTCCCAGGTAATATCGTTTCCCAGTGAGGAAACCCACTTAAAGGCGAGCTTATTACTAGTAGCTCGACGCCCCTCTAGAAGACCTGCCGCCGCCAAGACTGCTGATCCAGTGCAGACCGATGCCACTATCTGACATTGTTCTCCAATATCCGATAGCCAAGACAGGAACGAACTGTCTCCGACCAGCTTCCTAACACCGATACCGCCCGGAACCAGAATAATGTCAGGATCTTCAAGATCATGACACCCTAATTCTGCAATGACCTCAACGCCTTGGGCGCTCCGAACAGAACCAGCTCGCTCGGCCACAAGATCAATTCTTACGTCCGGAATCTTACTGAAGAGCTCTATGGGGCCGAATACATCAAGAACTTCGAATCCCTCAAAAATTATGATCGCAACGCGCCGCTTGAGTGGTAACTCTCCCATATCCACATGGTAGGCATCATGGTTGACTATTGACACATCTCAAGGGTCAGCGCGATCCCCCAATTATGGGCTTGTCGGGAAGGACGGTGAATTCGTCTTCGACGCCGCCAGCGCTTCCCTAAATGTGCCGGCCGTCGTCGGTCATAAAGTTGGCGCGCGTGGGGGAGGTGGTGTCGAACCCATCAGAGGACGGTATGTAGCCGTAGCCGAAAACCTGGAACATGGGTTGGTCTCAATCTTTCTGTGAAATGTAGGTGTGATTAGAGAATCTATCGGTAATAGTTAGCCATATGGCCACTTTCGTATCTGGCTAGGTGGCGGCGGCCATGTCCGACGATGGCGGAAATTGTTTCTGACACCTGCGAAAGGGACCCGTTATGGCCATGAGCGCTCAGCCTGGCGAGATTTTGTTGCATCCGAGTTGGGAGAGGATTTTTACCTCCTCGGTTGAGGACATGTTGCGGTCTTCTTATGGCTGTAGTCAGCGTGTGTCTTTTTCGAAGATGCCGTTTTGTACTCTCGGCGTGTGGGCTGGCGATGAGCGGGTTGTGTTCAATCCGGAGTTGGTGGTTCATCCTGAGCAGGATGCGCCACTGGGGTGGACTTCCGAGTTATCCATGCGGTTAGCCCAACACGTGGTATTCGTGGCTATTGTCTCGACGTTGACCCCACTTCGGTTTTATGGCCGCTTGGCATCAGCCGACTCCGCAAGCCCTGTCGGTGAGGTCTTAGCGCAGGTCAACGCCGAGACGCGCTAGGTTCGGGCCATTCCGCAGGCGCGGCGTTTGTTGACGAGCTGGTTTAGGCATCCCGTGTACTCATTGCTGCCTAAGGCGGCTCGTTTGGATAGCCCTGATGAGCACTGGCTTGCTACTGCGACAGTAGCTGTGGGCTTGCGATGGCATGCAGGCATCCTCGAAGACCGCCTTGTTGGAGATATTCCACGACTGCTACAGAAGATATGGGAGACCTCCTACAACGACGTCGAGGCGTTCTGGTGTGGTGCGCCAGAGATTTCAGGTTATGACCAGCAATTGAGAGCCCTAATGGCTCGCTGGGATGTGCTGCGAGAAAGCTGCAGCGTGTCAGACGATGATCTTGCCTCGTTGAGAAAGGAAGTGTTGCTCACTAAGAACCGGTGCCAGTGGAACTCGAAGGACGATGTAATCGCTTTGCGCACTCTTTTCCCGGTGACGCCGCGGCTGCGGTGCTGCAACGACGATGCGGGAATGGGCGATCCTTGACCCCGAAGGGGACGTGACACGTCAGGGAAGAAACAACGATTACATGGGCCTTCCCATTGGGCGCAGAATTACCTACCGGGATGCCACTGGAGTCCACCATGTGGACGCTTTCTCACGCCGTGAATACCATCGGCGGAACCGTTTCTGCCTGGGGATTCGGCGGAGAGAGCATTGAGGTCATCCGGCCCGCGACTCCACCTCGGCAAGTACCGCTAGTAACTGACAACGGCAGCCAATCCAGCCACGGCCCTGTCGCACTTGCTCGCGCCGCCGCAGCTGCACGATTCCTTGAATCGACGGAGGCTCGCGTGATGCTTGTGCTGACCAACGGGCAGCTACCGGAAAGAGACCTGGAGGTTATGGATCAGCGGTTCAAGCGCCTGTACGCCGACAGAGTGCGCTGCATGCTCGTCAACCGTGGGGTCTACGGCTCAATAGTCACTCTAAAAACCCGACAGTAATCGAGTACTCCTCGCCATCTGGGTTGGGGAGAGCTCATGGCCGGCGAAAATATCGAAGCGCTCAAGCAGGGATAGAATTCATCCTCCTCTTTCCTTTCTAGAAGGCTATTCGCTGGTTAGAGGGCGCAATCCTAGCCCAGCCAGAGGGAAGCGAACGACGTTTAACTCTCGCCCTACACCATATTGATGTTGAACAACACCACCGAGAGGCTGGGTATGATTGACTTCCATATAGCCAATAACCCTGATGAACTTAAACTCTGACAATATTGTCGCGATAGACCTGGATAATTGGGCTTCTCGTAATGGCTCACGTGTTCCGGTTTTGGGTGACTGGTTGCGAAAACTAAATTTTAATACATCAAGAATTAGAAGTCTAAGTAAAACTAAACTATCCGGTATTAAAATTCCTAAGCGAGGAGGTTTCAGTCATAATGGGTGTGTAGTTATTGAGGATAACATAGCCACTAATGGCGCCTTAGCACGTCGGATCCGAGCTGATTTTCTGCGCTTTTACACTGATGATGATAAACACGCCATATACAATAGTCTCTTTACTTCAGATGCGTCGACATTCAAGCAGCTGAGTCTATACGGCCAAATGTATCAATAGTACTATTTTTTCATGAGGGATATACTCGACTATCGTAGATACCTGTTGGGCTACTTCTATCCCGAGTAGCTATTGGATTAGGGGGTGGGCCATACCCATGCCAACTGTAATCTCGAAAGAAGTTCGTCCACAATTGCCTTCTACCCATCGAGCGTTTCCTACCCAATAAACATTCTTTCCGAAAAAGGTGGCCTATTTAAAAGCTATTTTATTGCTTCTGTCGTGTTTTCAAGGAGGCCCGCCGCCGCTAGAATTGCCAAGCCAGTACAAACTGAATCGACTACCCGCGAATCCCGACCTTTGCCGGCAAGTCAATTAGGGAATGGTTTGTCCTTCACTATTTTTTCGAGCGCTGCTGCCTCCAGTGACTAAAATAATATCTGGAATAAAGAATTGCGAATATTCCATGTTGACTATCGCTGGAATTCCACTACTGCTACGGATCGTAACCGATGCTAGCGGCAACAAATTCGATAGAGACTTCAGGAAGCTGACTAAAAATGCCTGCACTAGAGCCGATCGAACCAGCCTACAGTTAGCAAAATCTTTTTAGTGGATTTTTCCATACGCTCGTCATATAGGATGAGTGGTGTAGGTAGTCAACGAGGTAATAGCTAACTTTTAAAGTAGGGTATGCCCAGGCGATCAGTTTATTGTCACCTCTATGGATCGATTATCGCGATCTCTCATTGATCTTTATAAAGCCATCAGCTGCCTGACGAGTCAGGGCATCTCGATGAAGTTTTCAAAGAAGCAAAGATTATTTGGATGACTCCACGCCGATTGCCAAGGTCATGCTTGAACTGCTTGGAGGTTTGCCGCGTTAAGCGTTCAATTTTAAATGAACCCCAAGCCGGAAGTACCTCAGTGGTATGAGCATATGGAAACTACGCGACGCAACTAATGCACTAGATAAAGTGCCGGAGTGGCCTCTCCGACTATGTAGCGAACCGATCGCGCAACCATGATCCGTGATTTCGAAGGCTTTAAGGCTCTCTGGCCCAAGCGTCTTAACGAGTGCACAGCTGCTGGAGAGACCCGTTTGGAAGAAAATACGGACAATCTTTCTGAGCTGATCTCCTTAGCTTGCTTGGTTGTGGCCTTGGCTTCATTGAATGTGTCGGAAATGTTATTCGTTCGATTTCTGCAACTTGGTTCCTACCGCTGAGCACAAAGATCCGACTTCAAGAAGAACATTTTTCTTTGCCTATGTGATAGCTTCTTTTGGCGAACTGGTCGAGCATAAAAATTGCTCCTCCAGAACCTGGAGGAACAATTTAAAGTAAAAGATTTGAGGCCTTAAACTCACTTATATTGCAGTGTTCACTGGTTAGACTTCTTTTTACTAAAAAGACCCAGACTGTTCCAACAACTAGTGCAGCGACAGTGAAACCTATGCCGATAGTTTGGGACTTATCTACGGCTACTTCAACATAGTTTTGCTGAGACATCATTGGCGCTACGATGAGGAAATAAGCCCAAATGCCAGCAATCACGGCGGCGAAAGAGCGGATGATATTCCTTGTATTGGTGAAACTAGACATTGATCTGCTCACTTCTTATCTTTAACAGACAGAATCGAAGTTGATTCGGCCTTCATCACCTGGCTGTAGTTCTACGTTTCGCCCCTGAACTCCAGGCTGTTTTACAGGGGATGTTGTTCGAGTAGGTCCATCGAACCCTTGCAACACGGTGATTTCGTCGTTCGGGACACTTTCCAAAGTGGGGAGGTCTTGGGCTACTGCTGGCGATGTAGATGCAAAAGCAATGCTCAGACCTGAAAGAGCTACGCTTGCTACCTGTCCAAAAAGTTCTCTTGTCGATCATCGTTTTCCCCAATCACGGAGTGAACGATTGTCATCATCCATGATTAGGAAGTTTCAACTCTAAAATCCAGTTTCTGGCGGTGTTGTTGCAGGATTGTTATTAAAAATGATTTTAAATAAAGGAAGTGAAAATTGTTCACCCTCTACACACCGTGGCCGAGCGGATGACTGATGCTGCGATTATCGACGCTTATGGGCATGCCTACAAGACTGGACATAGAGCTGGTGCAGATGGTCGATCCCTCCGATGCGGGATCGTCAGACGATAGCGAGGCGTGGGCGTGGATATGCCACCCAAGCAAATACTGATTGCCTACGGTTCTAATGGACTAGTGCGCAATAAAATACGCGCCGCACCGTTGTAGGAGCAGCGCTTTCCTCGTGTTTTGAAGGTACTACTGACTCGCTAGAGCAAAAGGTTGCCGGAATGAAGAAGCACGTGCCGTTAGTGAGCGATGCCTAGCTTCGGTTGGTGGCGTCGTCCGTGAATGAAGAAGTACCACACTCCAGCAAGCAGAACCACTGCAGCGAGGACCTCATACATCACCCCAAAGCCCACGGCGCTAACGAGATACCCCAGCGCAATCGGCCCAAACGCCACTCCCACATCCAGCAAGAGAAACAGAGTGGAAATACCCGTACCCATCTCAGACATAGGCACCAGACGTACCGAAATAGCCTGCGCCGCCGGCATCAAAGAACCGTAACCCAAGCCGGTCAGCGCACCCGCAAGCATCACCTGCCAATCCGTCTGCGCTACACCCAGCAAAACCAAGGCAAGAGCGAAGCTCACAAGCCCCATATAGACAACAATGTTGTCACCCTTTTCATCCTGCAAACGCCCAAGATAGAAACGGCCAAGCATCATCACCACGGCGTAGGCAACGAAAAACAACCCCGCACCCGATGCCACATCCCGATCCTCACCATATGAATTCAAGTACGTGATGATTCCCGCGTAGCAGCAGCCAACGATCAACATGAATACGCCAATCGGCACCACATTCGGATGCATCATGGAGCGCAGTGTGAGCTTCGGTTGAGCACGCTGCTCATCATGCTGCTCTCTTTCAGTCTCCGGGTAGTCTTCTCCGGCGCCGTTACTCTCTGAAGGCTTTTCTTCTGCTTTCTCCGACGCCACCTCCGCACTTTGGCCGCGCATTACCAGCAGCGACAACACACCTCCAATGATGGAGGCACCCAACGCACTAGCGAACAGCACCGAATATGAAAAAGAACCAACGATCCACAACCCCAAAGCTGGGCCAACAGCAGTTGCCAAAGTGGAGCCCAGAGCGAAATAACCCGTACCTTCTGCGCGGCGCCCACTAGGAATCAAGGCTTGAGCTAAGGCCATAGTGGCCGTACTGACCACCGCATAGCCTATGCCGTGAACCCCTCGGACAACAATAAATACGCCGAGGGAATGTATTGGAATGTACGCCGCACAAGAGACGACTGCAACGATCACTCCACACAGCATCATCAGACGGTTACCCAACCGATCCACCAAATATCCCGCAAACATGCGCGCAATAGTCGCACCGATAACAAAAGCACTAGAGGCTAGTCCGCTGGTCGCATTAGACGCCGCAAATTCCTTCACCGCATAAAGCGCCATCGTAGTGATCAGCAAGTAGAGAATAAGGTACTGGCTGAAGTTGATAACCCATGCCATCACGAACGTGAAGGTGAAGATCGGTTCTTTCGCTTCCCTCACTGAACCACGTGCGGCACCCTGCTCTAGCTCACTCACAGACTGATTTGCTGGATCAGGCGAATTATGTGACGAGGTTATGCTACCGGCCATCCCTGTACTCGCCTCTTTTCAGATCGAATCAACGGGCTCCGGCAATTGCAAGGAGTCCTTCACACGTTCTCTTTATCGAGAAAAATGCTACTCCAGATTCTGCGTTGGTCAATTTTATGCCTTCAAGCCCACCATTACGCTGAGAATAATGCACTGTTCTTTCTTGGAGGGGTTGTACCATGTGTGCGGCTCTGTCCCAGGAAGAACCATCGAGTCGCCAGCGTTTAGCGTAACTTCTCCTTCAGGATGCACGATGACGATAGACCCCTGGGTGACGTGTACAGACTTTTCATCGCAAGGAAAAGTATGCAACTCCGGATCGCCTTTAGAACCGGGCTCGAGAATGGAGCGAGTGACCTGATGGGACTCGTTGCCCGGTGGAGTCATCATACGAACGTCGGCCCCCTCTTCGGACACGCTCACTTTCGGAGCTTTATCCCATTCAACAGTAGCCGCCCCCGTTGGCTCCAGTAAATGACCAGCACTGATGCCCAGCACCTGACACATCGTCAGCAATGAACTCACAGAGGGACTCGTTAGATCACGCTCCACGCGGGAGATAAACCCTTTAGATAGCTCAGTGACCTGAGACATCTGCTCTAGAGTCATGTGTTGCTGCTCGCGAACAGCCCGAAGTCGAGCGCCCAATGCTGGACGTTCACCAGACGGCTGAATTGGAAGACTCTTCATCTTTCACTTTCTTCCCAGAGATAAAACTGCATATTAGTGCAATTTTGCGACTACAAGTATGCCCATCACACATTGGTGATACCTCACTTTTACGGCTTCTATCATTTCACAGATCCTGCGGAACGTTTGCTAGCAGTTACATCTTCTACAAGAATCTTGCTGTTACCTCGTCTTCAAATAGAAACCTCTGAGCCCTCCCCGCACCTTCCTTTAGCTCAAACGCCTCCTCGGTCTGCAAGTAACAATCTCCATAATCCTCAGACCATGCATTCACACACCAGTTTTCTGCATGACCATGAAGTTTCAAGCTATCCCCATGTGACGTACTCTTTCTGTCATGTCCCAGTACATCCATGGTCACGATGCAGCGCAAAAAACTCACGCAGCTCGCACCGCTGAGGATTCTGCCGCTTTCCTCCTGCCTCATCTCGACAAACACACAATTCTCGCCGACATTGGGTGCGGTCCAGGTTCTATTACCCTCGATCTGGCACGCCACATTGAATCGCTGGGAGGTCTGGCTGAGCAAGTAACTGGCGTCGATACTGCATCCGAGGCTGTGTCATGTGCCAATACTGCCGCAGCTCGTGCCCATTTACCTGTCACATTTGTCCAAGCAAGCGGCACCTCACTCCCCTTTGATGACAATTCGATCGACGTGGCCTTTCTAGCCCAGGTTCTCCACCACGTTCCGGATCCCACCGCTGTGCTCAAAGAATGTGCTCGAGTAGTGAAACCGGGTGGCATCATCGCCTCACGCGAGGTCGATTACGGAGCAATGCTTTGGTATCCGCCACATCCCGGGTTGACCCGCTGGCGCGCGATTTTCAGTAGTGTTGCCGCTCTCAACGGCACGCAGCCCAACGCAGGTCGCCACCTTCCCCTATGGTTCCGCCGAGCTTCCTTAACGGATACCACCGTTACATCCTCCAACTGGGTCTACAGCAACAAAGCTGATTGTGTTCAATTGGCAACATCGTGGGCATCCCGCACACAGGAAGAGGCCTATGTTTTACAAGCCGCACACGCTCTTGGAGATGTGCAAGAAGGTACGCCAGGAAAACCTGTAGCCGGTGACATCACACACGCCGCTATTAAGCAGATCGCCGAAGGCTGGCATGAATGGGCTAACGCTCCCGGCGCGCTATTCATGATGCCCCATATCGAGGTCATTGCCCGTATTCCTAGCGATCTCGACAACTAGTACGTGGCCATTAGGTTGGTTCGACGCCCAGCTAGTCTAACGCTCAGTTATCCTAACGTCCGCGGAACTTTGGTGGCCTTTGCTGAAGTCTCGCGATGCGAGCTTCTTGTGCATCGTGGCTGCGCCACACGTCCTCAAACATCTCCGTCAGCGCCTGATCATTGGTCGGATCTGCATGATTGAGCACCCGCTTCGAATGTTCGATGCTCAAAGGCGCAAGAGCCGCAATGTTCTGCGCGAACTCTAGCGGTTCATCCACTGCTTCTGTAACGACCGCTTTTTTCAAAGCAAACCCTTGCGTTAAAGCCTGCTCCACACCGATCTTCGCCCCACCGATCAGTAAGTTTCGCGCGATCGCGCCACCCAACAGTTCCTTGGCTCGCGTGATAGTCCAGGAATCCAGTGCAAAAGCATGCTGCGCGACAGGGATCCAGCACACCGCATCCTCACCAAATAACCGCAAGTCGCATGCCATTATGAGTTGACAACCAGCCCCCACAGCGGGACCTTGCACATCAGCTATCACTGGCAGGGGACTTGTAACAATGGATTCCAACATGTCCATCAACGATCCCCAAAAGTCATCCCCATAGACACCTCCGGACAAATCAGCCCCAGCGCAAAAGGCTGGACCTTCGGCACGCAACAGAATGGCTCTCGCCTGGCGGTCTTCGGCAGACTCCCCAGCGGATGCGTCGCGAACAGCTGCCGCGATCTCCCGTGCAAAATCTGCATCCAGCGCATTACGTTTAGCGGGTTTGTTCAACGTGATGACTGTAACGTCACCATGACGGGAGATACGAACATTCATACTTCACAAATCTAGTGCTTCTCAGAACCGATGAGGAGGTAAACAGCACATTGTTCCCCACTGGTCACGGAGTAATTACGCTTTCGGCGTACCCACGTGAAAAGACAGTGGATCCGGCCCTATACGACCATCAGCCGCATCCATCGCCTCAATGGCCGTCACTTCATCTGGGGTCAAGCTGAAATCCCATACTTGGAAATTCTCCCGCACACGTTCCGGCTTGGAACTACGAGGAATGACTACGTCACCTCGCTGGATATGCCAGCGGATAATAGCTTGAGCCGCACTAACCCCGTGATTATTCGCAATCTTCTGTATGCGCGGGTCGGAGAGGTTAGTTCCTCTTCCGAGCGGAGACCACGCTTCAGTTGCTATCCCCTTAGCAGCATTGTCCTCACGCTGTTCGGGTTGACTAAACGCGGGATGAATCTCGATTTGGTTAATCGACGGAGTGTGACCAGTCTTCTCGATGATCTCCTCTAGGACGTCGCGGTAGAAATTACACACTCCGATTGAACGGGCCTTACCTGATTGCTGCGCAGCTATCATCTCTTCCCACGCTGCCACATACTTGCCATGCTGAGGGCACGGCCAGTGGAGGAGATACAAATCGACGTAATCCATGCCCAGGCGCTGTAGCGACTGATCCAACGCTTGCTCCACGTTTTCTTGATCGTCATTCCAGAGCTTGGTCGTCACAAAAATATCTTCACGGGTGATCTCACCGTCAGCAATGGCGTCAGCTATCGCGCGCCCCACAGCATCTTCATTGCCATAAACCTTGGCTGTATCCACATGTCGATAACCAGTCTTTATCGCCTCTCGAACAGAGTTGTAGCAGGCCTCACCATCAAGTTCCCAGACTCCCAAGCCAATTTGAGGGATTTTATTGCCGTCATTGAGATCAATATGCATAGGTTCCATAGTCCTCTGTTTCCAATAACTTCGCTAGCCCACTCTTTTGGTCTTGGCACCAATGGCAAGCATTCCTCCGCTTTGTCGGCATCTTTCGTGCACCCTCACCTGCACTCCATGAACCCTCACCTATCCCCTCACACTTGTGTCCGCGAGGACTCTTCTAAACAAAATACTTACAAACTTGACGTATTGTTGCGTTTATACAACACCATGATGCATGGCAGCAAAGAAAAAGCCATCGCACCCCATCTTCAATCGGATACGGGTTCTTCGAGCAGAACGAGATATGTCACGCGTTGAACTTGCGGACCTCGTGGGAGTTAACCCCCAAACCATCGGCGCTTTGCAGCAAGGAGACCACAGCCCGAGTCTGGATCTAGCATTCAGAATCTGCGATATTTTCAGTCTTCCAGTTGAAGCTGTGTTCAGCCGTGAAAAATTCACACCAATGAGCCAGGAGATGTACAAACGATGAACTTCACCACAACCTTGATGGAATGGTCCGAAAAACACAGCGACATCAGAATCGAGCGCTGGCAAAAACGTCAAAGACGCACCAGGGGACTACTTCTGTCTTGGCGTAAGCCTCGTCGCCAAAAGCTATTAATCGCTCTCTATTTCGGTACGCTTCTACTCGGAATAACGATCGCTATCGGCCATATTTTCTGGCCCCCGCTCCTCGCGGGCTGGTTTCTCGTCACCATTTCCCTCATTGTGATCTGGAGCATACTCCGCATCACTATCGACTCCAAGGATGATGCACCGATCGCGGTTCTCGACGAATATGAAGAATCCGTCATCAACAATTGGCGCAGCATGGCCTTCAACTTAATGAGCTGGTGTGGGGTGATAGGCTTCAGCATCCTCATTATCTTCAGTGTTACAGCACTGCACGCCGATGAGATCTGGGGGTTCGATCCAATGTTGCTGATCTATAGCGGGGCACTGGTTGGATTATTGGTTTACTTGGCGATAGTCGCACTCCCTGCCGTGGGTTACGCGATGACCTTCAGTTTGGAAACCGAACTCGATAATGAAGGAGTAACGTCAAATTAGTTATAAAAACAACCCGGAAAATCTAACTCTCACGCAAGAAGTGCCGAGCACAGTACTCAAACAGCAAAGCACAGCCAAGCAACCGACATCAGAAGCATAATAACCAATGGAAGCCCTCCACATCGACCACCTCAACAAAAGCTACGGTGACCACCACGTACTCACCGACATGACGCTCAGCGTCCACCCCGGGGAGATCTACGGCTTCGTAGGATCTAACGGCGCGGGAAAATCCACCACGATGCGCATCGCTCTCGGTGTGCTCAGCGCCGATTCTGGCGAAGTGCGCATCGGGAATCAGAAAATGAACGATGACCTCCGCCGGCGCATCGGATACATGCCAGAAGAACGCGGTCTCTACGCGAAGGAACGGCTGGGAGATCAACTGGCTTTCTTCGGACGTCTGCACGGCATGGACAAAGACGCCTCTCAGAAAAGCGCCGAAAGTTTGCTCGAACGCCTTGGCCTAGCTGAACGACGCAACAATAAACTCGACGAATTATCCCTAGGAAACCAACAGAGAGTGCAGCTAGCGGCTTCGTTGATACACAATCCTGATCTGCTCATTCTGGATGAGCCATTCTCTGGCTTAGACCCCGTGGCGGTGAACGTGATGAGTGAACTGCTACAAGAACGCTCTGCAGCCGGCGTACCTATCCTCTTCAGTTCACACCAACTCGACCTCGTACAGCGGCTGTGCGACCGCGTAGGCATCATTACCCGAGGCCACATGAAAGCCGAAGGTGAAGTGCAAGAACTACGCAATCGTGGGCCGATTCGCTACAACATAGCTACTCCATCACGTGGATGGTACCCGACATGGGCTCGCATAATATCCGAAACCGACAGTGTGATCCTTGAGGTTGATTCTGAAGACCGTGACCAAGAACTACTTCACGCTGCTCTCGCCGCCGGCCCTGTCCACTCCTTCACCCGCCGAATCCCCGACCTCACCGAACTATTTCAGGAGGTAGTCCAGTCATGAGCGACACCCAATACTCAATGAATAAATATTCGTCGAGAAACACCATTTTCAACGTCGCCCAGCGAGAAATCGCGGTACTGCTACGCTCTAAACCTCTCATCATCTCCATAGCTGTTGCTCTGGTCCTCACAGTCGGCGGTGCGTTCGCGGCGAGTTACTTCATGAACAAGGATCAGGAAAACCAGCCGGTTCTGGTTGTCTCTGGTATGCCCGCACACCCTTTTGAACAGACGAACCAAGCATTCACCGAGGCTAACAATGAAGGTGCTATGAACGGCGCCGGGCCGATCGCTGGCGTAGGATTCGGTGACACTAACGCCATCAAAGTTGAGTCCGCGGATTCCCCAGATGCAGCTAAGCAAAAGGTCTCAGATGAGAAAGCGGACGCGGCCCTGGTGGCGTCCGGGGAAGGAAAAGACGCTACTTACCAGCTCATCGCGGATGGCAAGCCCAATGCCGAGATCGTTGCAGTTGTCAGTGCAACATTGAACGCCCACGCTCAAAACGAGGCCTTGCATGCCGTGGGAGTCGATCCAGTCCAATTTGCACAAGCCTTGCCTGCACATAGCTTCAATATCGTGGACATCAGCGATGAAAACGCCAAGGAGACCAATATCGGTGCTGTCGTCACAGTGCTCTTCGCAGTGAGTCTCATGGCCTTCTTCATCATCCTCTTTGCGTCGAACATCGGTTCTCGAGTCACTGAAGAAAAGAGCTCCCGCGTTGTGGAACTAATGCTGGCCTCCGTCCGGCCGATGGATTTCCTCGCTGGCAAACTCATCGGAGTGTCCGTGTTGGGGCTCGTCGCAACGTCATTAATCATCGGTGCTGGAGCCGCCACCGTAGCTGCCACTGGCCTGCTGGATGATTTCACGCTCGACCTAACCATAATCCCGCTGATGCTTCTGAGTTTCGTCGTGGGATTGCTGTTCTTCGGTTCTCTATACGCGGCGGCCGGTTCGATGGTGTCACGAACTGAAGACCTGCAATCAACCCAAGGCCCAATCATGCTGTTGATCATGGCGATGATTTACGCACCAATATTTGGGTGGAACGAGCTAGATTCCAATTTCATGCAGGTTATATCGTGGATTCCGCCCCTTAGCCTGAGTGTTGCTCCACTCGAATTCGCTGGAGGTCACATGAGTCTAATGGAAGTTATCGCTTCATTCTGTGTCGCCACCGTAGTCACGGTCGGTGTGCTAGCTATGGTGGCGAAGATTTACCGCAATGCTATCTTGCACAATGGTTCAAAGATGAGCTGGAGAAAAGCTCTGAAAACTAGCTAGGCAGCACCACAGCAATTCCACTGCCAGAGGTGGAGCACTGGTTTCACAATGAACCAGTGCTCTGTTATCTGACATCTTTTACTGAGCATCCAACAGATCGATGACGAAAACTAGGGTACGGCCAGACAACGGGTGTCCCATACCTGATGGCCCATAAGCCTGCTCAGGCGGGATGATCAGCTGACGGCGTCCCCCAACCTTCATACCCGGGATGCCATCTTGCCATCCCTGAATAAGACCATTGAGTGGGAATTTAATGGACTGCCCTCGATCCCAGGAAGAGTCGAATTCCTCACCGGTCTCATAATCCACACCAACGTAATGTACGTCAACCACGCCACCCGGAACGGCCTCTGCCCCCTCACCCACTGTGATGTCCTCAATCACCAACTCGGATGGCGCTGGGCCTTCTTGTGGCTCAATCTGTGGCTTACTCATCAAATACTCCTCTGACGGTTGTACGTCGTTAACACTCACGAGGCAGTCGCCCCAAGAGCTAAAAACCGTGTTAGTCACTCTCACCGCTAACACTTGCCAATAGGCCGGCTCCGCTCATTCAAACGTTCAGCACAATGCGTAACCCAATGCACGCACTACTCATGGCGTGGTTTCATCCTCTATCGAGGGTAGCAAAACTCCAGCAACCGCTCATTCTTGGACAACAGCCGCTACGTTTCCGCCGAACCAGCCACGCTGTCTCGCGCCACTACTGACCCCCAGAAATGCGAAACGCTCCGCTCAAAAGAGAACCTCCGTACCTGACGGGAGTCTCTACTGACGCGGAGCGTTAGAGAAAAGCCTCGTGCTGAAGCCTCCGTGGGCTTACACAGTCTTACATGGAGCGCTCGGTGTGGCCGGTGTAGATCTGACGAGGACGGTTGATCTTCGCGGTCGGATCGTTGACCTGCTCCAGGTAGTGAGCAATCCAGCCTGGCAGACGACCCATAGCGAACAGGACGGTGAAGAAGTCCGTTGGGAAGCCCATAGCGCGGTAGATCAAACCGGTGTAGAAGTCAACGTTCGGGTAGAGCTTACGGGAGATAAAGTAGTCATCGGCAAGCGCGATCTCTTCGAGCTTCATAGCTAGGTCCAGCAGCTCATCGCCACCCAGATGATCCAGAATCTCGTGAGCGGACTCCTTGATGATGGATGCACGTGGGTCGTAGTTCTTGTAGACGCGGTGACCAAAGCCCATGAGCTTAACGCCTGGCTCCTTGTTCTTCACGCGGTTCATGAAGTCGGTTGCGTCGCCACCATTTGCCTGAATGTCCTCGAGCATTTCCAGAACGGCCTGGTTTGCGCCGCCATGCAGCGGGCCAGACAGTGCATTGATGCCCGCGGCGATGGATACAAACATGTTCGCCTGTGCAGAACCAACCATGCGGACGGTGGAGGTGGAGCAGTTCTGCTCGTGGTCAGCGTGGAGAATTAGCAGCTTGTCCAGAGCTTTTGTGACGATTGGATCGTCCTGGAACTCTTCAGTTGGGTAGCCGAACATGTTGCGCAGGAAGTTCTGGCGAGCGTTGAGGTTATTGTCCGGGTACATGTACGGCTTGCCCTTGGATGCGCGATATGCGTAGGCAGCCAGCATTGGCACCTTGGCCATCAGGCGGTAAGTGTTGAGCTTCTGGTGCTCTGGGTTTAGTGGATCCAAGCTGTCCTGGTAATAGGTGGACAGGATGTTAAGGGAGGAAGCCAGGACGGACATTGGGTGTGCGTCACGTGGGAATACGCGGAACTGGCTCTTGAAATCCTCATCCAGCAGGGTGTGCTTGCGAATGTTGGTGTTGAACTCCTCCAGCTGCTCAGCGTTGGGCAGCTCGCCGTTGATCAGCAGGTAGGAAACTTCATTGAAGGTGGCCTTGTTGGCCAGCTCGGCGATGTCGTAACCGCGGTAGCGCAGGATGCCAGCGCCGCCATCGATGTAGGTGATCTCAGACTTGGTGGAGCCGGTGTTCATGTAGCCCGGATCGACAGTTGTCAGGCCGGTCTCTGCCAGCATCTTGCCCAGTGCGATACCGTCGTTACCTTCGGTCGCATGGACGATGTCCATTTCATATTCGCCACCTGGGTAGTGGAGGACGGCCTTGTCTGGATTATCGGTAGCCATTGACATCCCTTTCTGAATGCTAGCGTGCTTTGTTTCAGCGCGTTCCAGTGTAGCGCTTACTCCCTAGTCCTGCCGGGGCGTCCTGGGTTTACTCCCCCGTGCTGAGCCTGCGACTGGCGGGGCGGTGGCTTGTCTTCTTTTGTCCGACGCCACTTCTCCTCACCGCGGCTCTCAAGGAGCCCTGGCTCTCCACGAAAAGGTTATGTGCCCAGTCAGCTAATGCACATGTCTATTGCGTTTGCCGCAGGACTGGCGGTTAGCTTGTGGCGTTTTTGTCATAAGCCTTGCCACAGCTAAACCGTGGGACATCCCACACTCTAGCGAACTTGTGAGCTAAGAAACACCCCGCTAGGACTCAAAAACATTTCTACTTACCCCCGTATGACATGCATTCTTTATGTTTTTGGAAGTATTTTACGGCTCCCCCTGGCTAATGAGACCCCAGCGACTATTCTATATGTGTCTAGTACTCATCACACATCCCTAGGCGTCTAGTACTCAACCCCTTAGTGCTGGGACTAGCGCCATGGATAGAACAACGGATAGCACTACGACGAGAACTACGCGGACTGACATTCAGCCCGACCCTAATCAATACCAATAGTGCAGTTCGCCCCTGTAACGCCCCACGGAAAGATCCGAGACATTGAGCAACGAATTCCCGACCATCCCTTCCGAACTGATTCCTTCTGACGGCCGTTTCGGCTGTGGGCCGTCCAAGGTACGCCCAGCCCAGCTACAGGCAATCCAGAACAACGCTGGAATAATGGGCACCTCCCACCGCCAAGCGGGCGTGAAGGATGTCGTAGGATCTGTTCGCGCTGGCCTGGCTGAGTTATTCCAATTGCCCGAGGGCTATGAGATCATCCTCTCCTTGGGTGGCGCCACTGCTTTCTGGGATGCCGCATCCTTCGGACTCATCCGCAAGAAGTCCGCGCACCTGACCTATGGAGAGTTCTCTAGCAAGTTCGCCACCGTATCTAAAAAAGCACCGTGGCTTGATGAACCACACATCGTATCCGCCGAACCAGGCACAGTCCCTTCCCCTTCCGAACTTGATGGAACGGATGCTGATGTTGTCGCCTGGGCACACAACGAAACATCCACAGGAGCCATGGTTCCAGTCACGCGCCCCAATACGGACGCGCTGGTACTCATTGACGCCACCTCTGGATCAGGAGGCCTTCCGGTGGACATGAAGGAAGCTGATGCTTACTACTTCTCCCCTCAAAAGTGCTACGCCTCAGACGGCGGCTTGTGGTTAGCGGCTTTCTCTCCGGCGGCACTAGAGCGCGTCGAGGAGATCTCTGCAACTGACCGCTACATTCCAGCCTTCCTGGATTTGAAGACTGCTGTAGACAACTCCCTGAAAAACCAGACTTATAACACTCCAGCGGTTGCAACCTTGCTGATGCTGGATGATCAGGTCAAGTGGATGAACGCCAACGGCGGCCTGGAAGGCATGGTGAAGCGCACCACTGAATCTTCCACGCATCTGTACGAGTGGGCCGAGGCTCGCCCGGAAACCACTCCTTTTGTGCAGGACGCAGCAGCTCGCTCTCTGGTTGTTGGAACCATCGATTTCGCCGATGACGTTGACGCAGCTACGATCGCTAAGATCCTACGCGCCAATGGCATCCTTGATACCGAGCCGTACCGCAAGTTGGGTCGCAACCAGCTGCGCATCGGCATGTTCCCTGCTATCGACCCTGCCGATATCAAGAAACTCACAAGCGCCATCGACTTCATCCTTGATGGAGGATATGCCAAGGCTTAACGCGGCTGCGTGAAACCTGGGCTATAGCTCGGGCTACCCCACGACCCCAGATGACTTCTACGAGCCTGGGGTCTTTTTAAGGTGTAGACGAATCAGCGACTAGCTACTTTTGAATCACAAAGCGATCACAAATCAGTTTCTCAGGCCATAAACCTGAAGGCATGAGTGATTTCTCCCACGGTGTAGCAACACCATTTACTAAGGTGGGCTGTAATCCATATTTCTAGCCCTGCAGGAGGTCTTCCGTTGCAAGAGCTCAAGCTCGTCGTTGCCGAAAGCGATACCTCGTCGTTGGTTCTGCGCGGGGTCGGTTCGCACACCGACTATTTCCTCCCTGTTACCACGGAACTGTGTGCTCTACTGGAACACGCCACCCCTGTCCCCGACACCGACCCTTCCCCCGACACCGACACCGCCGCCTCAGCAACAGAAAATTCCCTCGATTCTGGTTCTTCCTCTCAGCAGGAACTTCCGTCAGATAACCTCACGGGAGTTTCTGCGGAGTCAGATTCTTCCGTAGCATCGCCGTCATCAGAAAACAACGCTACGCCTGCCATCCACGGCACGTCCGCCGAGGGGAATAGCCCCAGCATTACTGATAACGGGACTACTGATGGCACTACCTCTGATGGCACTACTGCCGCGGAGACTTTCGGCGCCGCACGCGCCGATCTCACAGTCGCGTCTAGCGTCAACACCGAGGCACAATCACAGTCTTCAACCGCCGTCCCCTCCGCGGTATCCACCGGGACAGAAGCAAATGGCGTCGAGAAAAAGAGACGACACCGCATCAAGATCAACATGACTCCGCGCACGATTCAGGATCGTGTGCGCCATGGCGCATCCGTCGCGGAGCTAGCAAAAGAAGCCGATACAGACGAATCACGCATCGAGCCATATGCCTGGCCGATACTGCAAGAACGCGCCCGCATAGCCGAACTAGCTCACGCCGCACACCCCGTCTCCGGCGAAGGCCCAAACAAGAACACCCTGTGGGAAGTCCTAGCAACCGCACTAGCAGCCCGTGGCGCTACACTCTCTGATGCGCAGTGGGATGCACACCAAGATGACTCTCGCCGTTGGATCATCACCGTCACCTGGCACAAAGAGGCAGCAGGCCAAACCTCCACCCATTCGGCAGAGTTCCTCTTTGAAAAGTGCACACCCTCCCCTGATCTGGTTCATCCGCACAACTCCGTAGCCAGCGACCTCATCGATCCTCGTTACGGCCGGCCAATCAGACGCATGGCCGCTGTCACCCCGCTCCTAGGCGGACCAATAACCTCCGCCTACGACGAGGATGACTACTCCGAATACGACCACTACGACGACCACGGCAACCCCATCGCTCACCATCCCACAGCCCGTAATACACACGCGCGAAAAGACTCCCACGATGGCACCGATGCTCTACCCCGCAAGACTAGCCAACAGCGGGATCGCAAGGAGGCTCCACACCTGCTGAGGAATCGCGACAATTCCAGCTCCCCATCCGGCGATGCGGAGTCCACGGATAACGGCAATTTCCTCCTGCACCCCGGCGCGGAAGACAGCAAACCCAAGCGCAAGCGCAAAGCCGTAACCCCACACTGGGAAGATGTGCTACTTGGAGTGCGCACCAACCCTCGCAAAAAGAAGTAAAAGAAGCGCAGTAAAAAGACATAAAACAAGAAAGACTGGTATCCGGACAAAATGGAGCAGAGCCGCCCAACTAGAATCCTGGTGACTCTGTGGTTTGTCACCACCCCTGAGCCTCGGACAGTAATGGAGGCCGAGCCGCCAACCAACCGTGGTTTTGCCCGAAAATATCTGGCGCAGCTGAACCCGCGTTGGCCGCTGACCCACATCGGCGATTTCGACATGTCTCGTTCGGCCGAACCTGGTGTGCACGAATTTTATATAGGCAGCTATCCGGGGTTGTCCGTTGTTCAATGGGTTCTAGAAAATACGTGGAAACTCTCCGAGCTGCCGGAACGCTACCGCACTCTGGTCAGCGCCCCGGAGGTATACGCCACCGCCGTAGCAGCTGGGGAAAGCACTGTGCTCCAAGAGGCCTCTGGTTCTGGTTATGGAGCATTTGCCCATTGGTCTAACGGGCAACTGAAAAGAGCGTTCTCCGCTACGCGGGAGACAGTCTTCGAAGACCAAGGCTTGCCGGGGGCTTTTGAAATGCCCTTCTGGGAAGGCAATATGCCCGCGACGGGAATACAGCTGCCTTTTATCCCCGAGCAACTAGCAGAAGCCGCCACTGAGAACTGGCTAGGATTCTCCCCACGGAATTCCGGTCTGGAGGTAGTAGTCTCTGCATTCGCGACCGACGGCCGACCGGAGGCGAAAACCGAGGTGAAAGCGGAAAGCGTGCCTCGCCTTGCCCAGGCTAAGAAACGTAGACCCGATGATGTCTCGGTGTTTGAGGATGAGCAGGGCTACGATGATTATTCGTCCGGTGTATCTTTTGCCACATCCTCCGGAGAAGAGCTCAGCAACCGCGAATTGGCCAAAGACGTCATCAGTATCATCGGTGGGGGCTTTGCTACAGGCTTTAGGGTGCTTGGAAGCATGGCTGGCAAGATCGGCAACGAAGTTCGCCGCCGCGCCCGCCATACTGACCGGAAGTAGATGTAGATAACGTTGAGAGATTACTACCACGCTCGATAGGCTTGGTCGAAAAACTCTCGCTCATGAATAGAGGCATATATGAAGGCCTTCCGCGCCGCACGGCGTTGTTCCTCGGTTGCCTTTTCTAGTGCCTGTTCCATCCATTGGATGGCGCTCTGGGTTGCCTGAGCGAATTCCTCATCCGCATATGTCGCCAACCACAGGCTATACGGATGCCCAGGGTGATTCTTGGCATGCAGTACCGCACCGATCTCTGCATAGAGCCAATAGCACGGCAGCACGGCAGCCACCCCGACCACATAGTCTTGGCTCAGCACGCTGGCGATCAGGTGATCGGTGTATGCCTTCGTCACTGGGGAGGGATGAGCACTGAGTGTGACCGAGTTATTCGCCAACCATGTTCGGTGCATCTCCGCTTCTTCCACTAGCGCTCCGGCGGCTCCCTTAGCCCAGAACACTTGTTCTTCAGGGTTGGACGCACGAGTGGACAAACCTGCTAGGGCTCGCGAGTATTCACGCAGGTATAGAGAGTCTTGGTTGAGATAGAACGCGAAATCAGCGGTGTGCAGCGTGCCCTCCCCCAAAGCGCGGATAAAGGAGAGATCAAGGATTTCTGGCCATATATCGGAACTTACCGACTCCCACAGCTCCTCAGTGTGCGTACCTGCGGGAGAAATGGTTGGTTTGTTTAATTGGACGTTACCGCCACCCGTATCCGAGTGCTCCGCAGCGTGCATCTGATCAAACCACGGCACTGCAGACCCGGCGCGAGAGAGCTTGCGCATACGGTGGAAGTGGTCGATGGGACCGTTACCCCGCCCCACCTGCAACTCGTCAGCAAACTCGATGGATTCGCGTAGCCATCTCGTTGCCCACTCGACCGCGTGCGCCGGGCTGTCTCCTCCACTCAGCCGCGTGGCTAATGCTGAGGACAGTGAACAACCGGTCCCATGTGTATTGTTCGTCTCCACGCGCGGGACGGGAATCACGCTCACGCTTCCATCCGGTAAGATAAGCGCGTTGTCAGCACGGTCTTCGGTGAGGTGCCCTCCCTTTGCAAGTACGGCCACATCGACGTCACGCGCCAGGGTCCGTGCTTGTTCAATAGTCTCGTCCATGCTCGTGGCAGGCTCGGTATTGAGCAGCACCGCCAGCTCAAGAAGATTCGGAGTCACCACAGTGGCATGGTTAGCCACGAAGCGCCGAACCGCTTCCTCAGCTTCTTCCGTCAATAGACGATCTCCACTGGTAGCCACCATCACCGGATCGACTACCACGACAGGGACTGGGTGCTTATCTAGCCAATCACTTACGGTGGCGACAGTGGTAGCGTCGCCCAACATGCCAACCTTGACTGCATCCACGGTAACGTCATCGAAGACGGCGGCCAGCTGCTCGGTGAGGAAACTCTGAGGGGGAATATGGATGCTCCGCACCCCTTGGGTGTTTTGGGCGACTAACGCAGTGGTGACGCTCATTCCATACCCACCGGCAGCGCCGATTGATTTCAAGTCCGCCTGGATACCAGCTCCACCCGATGGATCAGTGCCAGCGATGGATAGTACTCGAGGACAGGACGCAGAAGTGCTCGCGGAGATGTTCATATTCAGTGACTCCCTTGTGATGTGTCTGTGTGGTTGAGTGTGCTGTGGTCGATTGCGACGTGGTTGAGTGTGAGGGGGTCGAGTGTGGTGGCGTTGAATGCGGCGCTGAGTTTATCTGCTGCAGCTTTGGGATCATCAGCGGCCATGATGTCGCTGACCACGCACACCCCATGGATCCCCGTCCCCAGCAATGCTGGAACACAAGCAGCGTTAATGCCGCCAATCGCTACCGATGGCATACCCTTTTCTGCTGCATACCGGGCCACCTCCCCAAGATGCTCCACACCGCAAGCATCTGCTGCGTCTTCTTTAGTGGTCGTGGGGAAGACCGGACCAATGCCGATGAGATCAGGAAGCGCAACCCCCGCCTCGGCGCATTGCTCGGCCACGGCATCTATCTGATCTTTTGTCGACGCACTCAACCCGATCATGAGGTGATCCGGTAAAACCCGACGCGCGTAGACATAAGGCACATCGGTCTGGCCAATGTGCAAGTGAATGCCTAGTTTTTGAGCTACCTCGAGGCGATCATCAATGAATAGGGGGATGCGGCCGCCGATACGCTGCAAAAGTTCTTCGGCACGTTCGGTGATCTGAGATTCTGTGGCGTCTTTATCCCGCAGTTGGACTGTGCGCACCCCTCCTTCGATCGCGGCAGCCACAATATCGGGCACGTTCTCTGGGCCTCCGCCAAGGTATGGATCGGTCACCAAATACACGCCAAAATCCGGAGTCGCGTTGTGCGAGGTCTGTTGTGTGGACATCACGCGCCCCTATATCTCTTCGGTGGTCTCTTCGATGCTGACGAGATCCACCATCTCTTCAGGGGTGAGTTGGAACAGACCGTCCAACCAGGCAGCGGCGAAAGTCCCAGGCCCGTCCGGCACGGCTTTTCCGCTTTGAGTCCTGCCGTACATAGCGAGTTGTGCTGCGGCTCCTGTGTGTGCATGCGCAGCGACTACAAGGTCATGGTGCGATAACTCACGGCCATCGTCTTCTGGTAGAGAGCCACCACGGGTGACGCCTAAATAGGCAGCGGTCAGTGCGCCTAGAGAACAGCCGGTGCCGATGACTTTTTGCAACATCGCGTGTCCGCTGTGTACCCATGTCACGCGCCCTTCAGAAACGATGAGATCCTTTGGACCGGACACAGCCACAACTCCACCAGTGGTACGCGCCAAAGCCCTTGCGGCTTCCGCTGCAGCTTCGACGCCGTCAGTGGAATCTACTCCTCGACCGCCGTGCCCCATACCAGCTAAGGCGATGATTTCGGAGGCATTACCTCTAATGGCGGTCGGGTTCTCTGTAACAATCTGGTGCAGAAATTCGGTACGGCGTTGTAGCGCTCCTGCACCAACGGGGTCAAGCACCCACGGGGTATCAGCTTCCCGTGCACCTCGCACCGCCTCCCGCATGCCTTCGTACTGATGCGCACTGGGGGTACCGGAATTCAGTAGAACGCCGGAGGCGAGCTGGGCAAACTGAAAGGATTCTTCTGGCGTATCAACCATTGCTGGCTGTGCCCCAGCCGCGAGCAGAACGTTCGCGGTGACTTCCATGACCACAGAGTTGGTCAAACATTGGACGAGTGGAGCTTGGCGGCGCATTTGTTCTATTGCGCACGAAAGTACATGCATGGACAGTTCCTTCGCTAGTTCGAACTAGAGCAGGTTCAATGGGTGTGATCTCAGCGTCCAGCTCGTCATGCCGGACGCACCCCACGTCACTTCCGGCCATGCTAGCAAACCATCAGAACAATGTGAGTCACTTAGCACCCCTGGGTTCAGCTCAACACTCCGCTAGTGAGTGCCAGCCTCCGCATAAATATGTGCGCTTGAGAGGCTCCTGGCTGCATAAAAACCGATAGCTGCAGCTGTCGCTACGTTGAGAGAATCCGTGCCCGTTTCCATCGGAATCTTGGCTCGCACGTCTGCCGCCCGCATCGCGTGCTCAGTGAGGCCTGGCCCTTCTGCCCCGACCATAATCGCGATTTTCTTTTTATTGACGACGCCATCCAGCGCCTCCGCCAGCGTTTTGTCTGCATAGGGCGTCATTGCCACAATGGTGTAGCCACGGTTGCGCAGCCACGCCAGATCCTGCTGCCACGTCGTGATAGTTCCAGGGAATCGGGCGAAGGGTACACGCAGCACGTGACCCATACTCACCCGCACAGAACGGCGGAACAGAGGGTCTGCGCTACCCGCTCCAAATAAGACGGCCTCCACGCCCAAGCCAGCTGCGTTACGGAAAATACTTCCGATATTCTCGTGATCCCCCACGCCTTCCACGACACATATCACGCGTGGCTTTGCTTCGGGGTACTCATCTTCGCCGCCCTCGCTTTCACTGTCCACGGCATCCAGAACTGCTTCCACACCGCGTTCTTCTATCCGATCAGCAGCTGCCAGCAATCCGCGGTGCATATCAAAACCCACTACTTCCTTGAGGGTTTCGCGGCTCACCTCATACATGGTCACCCCACGCAATGCCGTTGCTAATTCAGGGTCATAGGACTGCGACTGGGGCTGGGTGGCGTCGAGAAGAGCCGCCAGCTTTTTGCGGAAACCCACCACGCAACGCACCGGGTAACGCGAACACAGCAGTCGAGGTACGGCTAGCGGCCCTTCCGCTATCACCAACCCTTTGCCTTCTGGCAAGTCTGGACGGTGATCGGAAGAATTGAGATCCCGAACATCGTCAAGACGGGGATCGGTCGGGTCCTCGATCCGGACAGTACTAAACCCCTCGGAAGCGTATGACATGCGCCACACGCTACCCGAAGGGGCTTGTACAAGGAAACAGCGGTGAAGAAGTGATGAAGAGCTAGAGCGGGAAACCAATACAGAGAGATCAGGGAGGAAGTGGACGAGGAATAAACGTTCCTAGTCCAGCGCGCCCATCACAGGATCGATGGCAAAGTACACAACAAACAACGCCGCAACAATGTAGAGCAACGGGTGAATCTTCTTGGCGTTTCCGGCGAAAATTCCCATCACCACATAAGCGATGAAGCCCACGCCAATGCCATTGGCGATGGAGTATGTAAACGGCATGATTACGATGGTCAAAAACGCGGGCAGAGCAATGTGGAATTTGTGGAAATCAATCTCAGTGATCTGCTGCATCATCAACGCACCAACGACGACCAATACCGGCGCTGCCGCCTCAATCGGCACAATCTCATACAGCGGGGTAAGGAACATCGCGGCCAAGAACAGCACGCCGGTGACAACATTGGCTAAGCCGGTACGCGCACCATCAGCTATGCCTGCAGCGGAATCCACATAGACAGTATTCGAAGAAGCAGAAGAAGCGCCGCCAACAATAGCGCCCGCGCCCTCCACGACCAGAGCCTTCTTCAGATTCGGCAGATTACCGTCTTCATCAGTTAGCTTTGCCTGCTTACCTAACGCAGTCATCGTGCCCATAGCATCGAAGAAGTTGGCCAACACGAGGGTGAACACCAGCAATGACGCCGCCAAAACCCCGACCCGGGAAAAAGCCCCGAATAGGTCTATCGCCCCTAGTAAGGACAGATCAGGCACTCCGCCCAGAGAGTTCGGCATTTGCGGGACGGCGAGGTTCCACCCTGCTGGGTTCGGAGTACCATCGGGCCCTACTGAAGAGCCCGAACCTGTAATGGCCTCGACGATAACAGCGATGATGGTATTCACAACAATGCCAATGAAAAGACCGCCTCGCACCCCGCGGACAACCAGCACACCACAGACCACCAGTCCGATGCAGAACACCGCGGTTGGCCACGACGCGATGGAACCGTTGATACCGAGCCCCACTGGCACGGTGGTATTCGCGGCGTCGGGTAGTCGACGCACAAACCCGGCATCAACCAGGCCAATCATGGTGATGAACAGGCCAATGCCCACACCAATCGCGGCTTTCATCGAAGAAGGGATGGAGTTAAACACCGCTTCCCGAAAACCAGAAATGGCCAGAAGCACAATGATGATGCCGTTGAGCACCACCAAACCCATCGCTTCTTCCCAAGTCAGCCCCTCAACCGCAACGAAGGTCACGGCGACCAACGTGTTGATACCCAAACCTGCAGCGATACCAAATGGGTACTTGGCAATCACACCAAACAGGATGGTCATTACACCAGCAGCAAACGCTGTAGCCGCCGCCACACGGGACGTACCAAGAGCCTGACCAGTAGTGTCCTCACCTGTGCCAAGTATCAGCGGGTTTAAAATCACGATATAGGCCATCGCGAAGAACGTGACTACACCAGCGCGAAGCTCCGTAGAGATGGAAGAACCACGCTCAGAGATATGGAAGTAGCGGTCAAGAAAGCCGCCGCTGGGCTGTTGTTTTTGATTGCCAACAGGCGCTTTTGTGGAAGCTGCAGTTGCAGAATCTGCCATGGACTCAAGTCTTTTCTCTCAGCAATGAGCATCCACCTTACGTCTGGAATGCTCATGAAAAACGTCACAGTCAACTAGTTGCCATGGCTCTCCGCAGACACGTGCCGTGTAGGAAAAGCCTTGAAACTAGACCATGTAGAGAATCGCACCTCGATGCTTACTATGACAACCTCTGACTATTGCACGGGGGCATTACATTCATCGACCCACGTCGTCCATAGACAGGCTCGCGTGAATTACCTATCCCGGCAGATTTCCTCGGAGATGTCATCAAAAGCACCGTCATCGAAGGCTCCATAATGGCGGTTGGTCTGAGTTTCAGGCACTGCTTTGGTCTCCGAATGGGCACCACATCCATAGGTTTCGTGCACCACATGTCCATCGGCAGAATATTCGTTAGTGCAAACACCGAAGTGTGTCTCCACGTCATTGAAGGGGAGATAAAACGCACAAGTTCGGCACATCATGGCAGCTTTGGCTGCAAATTCACTATTGGGACCGAACTCCCCTGTGCGCCAGCGCTTGAGAGTCTGTTCCAAACCCATCTGGGAGAGTATCGTACGCGCCCGCGGGTTTCGGGGAAAGTTGTGTGCGGTGGTCAATTCTTTGAACTGGCACAGTCTGTCGTCGTCAGCACGAGGAGGCAGAGTGTCACCCGGGCCTAGGTCACCGGGTAGCACGCGATCTTCATAAGGAATCCATTCCGGAGCTCGCGCCGCGTTCTTACCCGCCTGGAGGCTCACTTCATTCACGGTGATGGCGCCGGATCCGCGCACGCAAGCCAGAACAGCCACCCATTCCCAACTCTTATACCCCGGAGCGAGACTACGGAAACGGTGTACAGCTACTTCTCCGGAGATGCTTACCCCGATATGTTCCCCCACTAGATCATCACCGATTTCCACTAGTGCTTGCCGCGCCAGTTCTTTGGCCTCGTCGCTAAAGAGGAGGGGATCTACCTTTGTGTTGCTGGTTTTTCGCCTACTCACGTTCCCTATTATGCCTAACGTTTCAGGCATCCCCCATTATGCCTAACGTTTCAGGCATCATTAACCCATGTCTGCTTTTCGCCGGATTCGTTTCTCTCCTGTGGTTCAAGACCGTGCGCCGTTTTCTCGGGTTTCCTGTGTTTCTTCTCGACGCAGCACACGCGCCACACCAAGGCCTGGCAGACTACTTTCCCGGCTGCTTGCCCCGACGCTTCTGTCGACAGTGCTGTTGACTGCAGGAGCGTGTTCTGGTGAGGGCGATGTGAGCCATCCTGACACCATTTCCGGTGCGGCCACTCTGCCCGAAGATGCTGCAATAGAGCATCTGTCTCCACAGATCGTGGCCACATATGCATGGAATCCCGAATCCTTTACCCAGGGTGTCGAGGTCGACGAGGGGCGCAATCTCATCGTAGGTACCGGTTTATATGGCGAATCGCGGATCTACCGCGCCACGCTCAACGGCGAAGAAACTGACAGTCACCGTCTTCCACAGCAATTCTTTGGCGAGGGCATAACTATTCATGGCGACAAGGTCTGGCAGTTAACGTGGAAAAGCGGTACTGCATTCGAACGTCGCCGCAACGACCTCTCCGTCATAAAGACGGTGAACTATGAAGGCCAGGGATGGGGCATTTGTTCCGATGGAGAGCGACTCATTATGTCGGATGGATCAGGGACATTAGTCTTTCGTCACCCCGAGTCCTTTGAGCAGATCGGTTCCGTTAACGTCACCATTGATGGCCAGCCAACGACGTATTTGAATGAGCTGGACTGCTCTGAGGATGGTTCTATCTACGCCAATGTTTGGCAGACCGACCACATTCTCCGCATAGATCCCGCGAGCGGAGATGTCACGGGTGTCATCGATACTGCCGGAGCCTTCGACGCGCGCTTTCGTCCTGGAGCGGATGTATTGAACGGGATTGCGCATATTCCTGGCAGCGATCGATATCTGCTCACCGGAAAGAAATGGGACACAGCATACGAAGTTCGTTTCGTACCCACGGTGACCTAACATGGACAGCGTGTCTGATACTCCTTCTGTCAACGAGAGCTCTCGCAGCGCTAACGCTGCTTCGAAACCTGTTAAGAAGCTGACGAAGAAACAGCGTCGTCTTAAAGCTCAGCGAAAGCAGCTCCTCCCTATCGTAGCCATCGTGGCACTTGTGGCTGTGGTCGTAGCATCTGTACTGGCGTACTACCGCTGGAAGGATAACCATATCGAGACCCTGCCACAGGATCAGCGTGTGGTGGCGGTAGTGAATGGGCAAGAAACAGAAGTCGCACCATACAGTACCTGTGAGGTCGATGACCAACACTGTAAGGACGGTGAGCCTTTTGAGTTGTCGATGGAAGGCGCCAAAAAATTCACCCTCAAGATTCCCCACGATGTCTATGACCATGACTGGCGCTTGGTGGAAATCTTCAACGACCCTGGGGCGAACACAGAGTCCTATTACAAGTCTAATGAGAAGCAAGAGGTAGAAGTATCGCTGGACTCCCCGAAGAAATCTGACGATGGCTCTACACCACGGCTCACCGTGTTGGAGATTCAGAGCTTGTTGATCGGTGAGGATGCCGATGGCGAACAGACCCCTGTCAACGCCGTATGGTCTATCACTCCGACACCGTAACGATCTATATGCCTAGAGGCCATAAAGATAAGAGGCTTGCCCCCGTGGATGGGGCAAGCCTCTTATCGTTGACAGAACAAAGGACACCTAGCCAGGGATTGTCACAGTGTGAGCATCCCATTGCGGAAAGCGAGACCTCTGCTCAGTATCTGACTACTATCTAGCTCGCGCCTAAGTGTCTAGCTCGCGGGCGATGGTGCGCAGGATCTCCGCGATCGCGCGAGATTCTTTGGCATCGGGGCGCCGTCCCGCCTCAAGAGCTGGAAGCACATTGGTATCCAACATGGTGATGGTGTCTTGGACCATTCCCCGGAGTTCTTCTGGCTTGTATTTGTGCTTGGCGCGTCGCGGCCCCTGATCTAGAACGGTGACGCGTAGCGCCTGCGGGCCACGGCGACCAGCCGCGAAATCATACTCCAGCCTCTGTCCTGGAACCAGTTCTTTTACACCTTGAGGGAGTACCTGGGCGCTGACGTACACGTCTTCATCGCCCGGGTTGGAAACAAACCCGTAGCCCTTTGAAGCGTCAAACCACTTCACCTTGCCAGTAGGCATCTGTTCACCTTCTCTAATTTCCTACTAAATAAGAGCCACTATGAATGAGCAGAGGCATCGATATGCTTTATCTTCTGGCGGCTCGAGGGAAAAGCTAGATTACCCAATCACACGAGTTAACCCAAATATCTCTCAACAACTCGTGTCACTTGGAACCCCAATGAGGCGCTGACCTGCGCTGACACACTTCTACTTTTCATCAGCCCCGCCAGTTACCCATAACCCCCAACTGCCCTAAATGTGATATTCATCACAAACCGCAGAATATAACATTGCGGTAACTTTTCAATAAACGCCAGGTCAGCGAGACAAACACCGGAACACATCCACGGTACTTAGGGCTACGAATTCAACCAAAAAACGTGACTGAATCGTGACTTAACGCTAAATTAGCTGGAGACCAAGGCACGGAGAGTACAGACGCTCACCGCGCAGGCCGCATCACAGCCAGTGGTGGCGGGCTCACTACAACGAGAAACATCACGAACGAGAATCTAGAGGCTTCACCGAAGTCTTCCTCGGAAGGGACACTCCAAAAATATGGGACGCCACTCCAAGCGCAACTCTTTCTCCACCACATCCCGCATGGCAGTAGCCGGCGTGGCTCTGGCAGGAGCCTCCGCAATGCTCACCCCAGCTGCCCAGGCTGCCCCAGATTCCGACTGGGATCGCCTGGCACAGTGTGAGTCCGGCGGCAACTGGCACATCAACACAGGCAACGGTTTTTCCGGTGGCCTGCAGTTCCACCCACAGACCTGGAACGGTTTCGGCGGCCAGGAATTCGCCCCAATGGCATATCAGGCTTCCCGCGAGGAGCAGATTGTTGTCGGCGAGCGCGTTCTCGCTGCTCAGGGTTGGGGAGCATGGCCAGCCTGCTCCGCCAAGCTGGGGCTAAACTCCGCTCCAACCCCACGCACCGCCCCAGGCGCTCCAGTTAAGGAGACCAAGCCTGCTGCAGCCAAGGAGACCACCACCCCAGCTTCTGCTGCAGAAAAGGCCACCAAGGCAGCTAACGGAGCTAAGGATTCTGATGTCGAGGCAATGTACAAGCGCTTCGTCACCACCATCGAGGGCGCAGGCTACACCGTACCTCAGGAAGTAAAGGACTACTACGCCAACAACTCCGGCGATCTGGATTCCCTTTACTCCCAGGTTCAGTCCCACGCGAACTCCATCGCTACTGGTAATCTTCCACGCTAAATGAGCACATAAGGCCTTGGGCTCCCACAAGAAGCGGGAGTCCAAGGCTTTTCATATCGGGCAAAAAGTAAGCGCCGCTTCTCTCCGTCGCATCAATGTGACGGAACATAAAGAGAAGCGGCGCTTATTGGCGTCTTCCTACCCCGCTGCGGCGAATCCGCAGCATCTTTCAGCATCCCCTAGCTGCACGACGGCGACATTGTACCCCGTCTGCAACCGCGTTCCACCGCCGCGAGAGAGGCGAAAGGTGGGAAAACTACTTGTTGATGACGGTGTATGGGTGAACGTAGCTCAGCGTGGAAGGATCCACTGGCAGTTCAATGTCACCGTATGGGCTCAGGGCACCAGCGGTATCAGCAACCAGCTCGGTGACAGCGTGCTTACCTTCGGGGATATCTGTTGGCCAGCCTGGATCGACGTAGCCCTTCTTCGCAACCTTAGACATGCCTTCATCTTTCCATATCACGGCACGAAAGCGGAACACTTTGGGCCACGTTCATCCCCCCCAATCCCCCTTGTCCAGCTCTCATCTCACGGCTGTGCCCCCGAAAAATCTCACAGACGTGCCCCTGCAGAAAAAGTTTCACTCTTTCACTGAGATTGTTTCCCACATGACGAGTACAGCAAGAACTCCCACAGCTAGGGAGACATAAACGGGTACACCTCACGTCGAATGCAGATGTCCCATAGTGCTCCTCCACGTTGCTCTGCAACACATCCACAGTTGACACACAGATGACTCGATGACGCATCGGCGTTAGTATGGGGCGGTTATGAATGCACCAGCTCAGGAGTTCCCTAACTACCCAGATTGGCTTGCCTCGCATAGTGATGAAGCAATCTCCGATCTTCTGTGGAG
This sequence comes from Corynebacterium anserum, assembly GCF_014262665.1. Taxonomy (NCBI): domain Bacteria; kingdom Bacillati; phylum Actinomycetota; class Actinomycetes; order Mycobacteriales; family Corynebacteriaceae; genus Corynebacterium; species Corynebacterium anserum. The sequence continues at coordinate 490,102 of NZ_CP046883.1, read as the reverse complement.
ACTCTACGCGCACGGTTCCACCTCCCTTTTGGAACAACTCACCGGCACTGCCTCACCGGAACCGGCACTGCATCATCTCAACGCCCTGGAACTAGCGATCTTGCATGCGGCCACTGAAATTGGCGCTTCTAGCTCTCCGGTCTCTGTCGAGGAACTCACTGAAACTCTCACTGAGCTGTTCGATATCGCCGGAACACCGGAGAATCGCCGTCCTAGCAGCATCGACATTTGCTCGGGCCTCCTGAGCCTTACGAATTGGGGTTTGGTTTTCGGCCCCTGTTTCACTCTCACTACTTCATTACACACATCCTCGACTTCACCGCATTTATCTCGCCCCAACAGCTCAGCTACAGGCGCGGACTCCTCGGTCACAGAATCTCTTTTAGCCGCCGCCTCAAAGGGCATGTCACCTCAGACGTTGTTCAAAGTACCGGCGCATGTTCCGCCATTGTTCGACCCAGCCACGGAACAGTTATGGCGCTTAGCTGATTGCAACCGCTGCCCTATTCCAGCTAACGCGTTATCAACCACGATCGATGCGCTTCCTCCACGGCAGCGACGTCTCCTCGGAACACTTTCCGCGGCCGGCGGAGTGGGACATTCAGCAACCGTGCAGCCGGGGTCGGATCCTCACGCCCCATTGCCGACTATGGTTCGCCAAGGAATCCTCGACCAACTCGATTCAACGACAGTTCGCCTTTCTGGCCGCGTCAGCTCTTTTCTTCGCCGCACTGTGATCGGCCCGGTAGGTGGCTCATTCAAAGCTCAGGTGAAAAGCTCCACCCCTCGTACCAGCGACGCCGCTAGCGCCATAGATAGTTCTCTCGCTACTCACAGCCCCACTACGGCTACTAGCCCTGGTTGTTCTCCTAGCCCTAGTACCGCCAATAACCGTGGCAGCTCCACCAGGCCTGACCCAGCTAGCGATAGAGCGAATTCGGCTGCTATCGCAGTTGTGGTTCAGTCCATTCAGGAGCTATCAGAGCTCATCAAAGATGTGGGCTCTAATCCACTGCAGCCTCTCGGTGCTGGAGGTCTAGGCATTCGGGAAATTAATAAACTCGCACGGCGTCTCAGTATCGACGTCGACAAGACCCAACACCTCGTCAATCAGCTGTACTTGGCGAATTTCCTCGCCCGGGAGTTTCCCGAACCTTCCCCCGCCAACGATTCTGGACGCACCTACTGGGCGATCACCAAAGCGGCACTCGATTTTCTCGAAGCACCTCTGTCCACCCAATGGGCCATGCTTCTCTTGGGTTGGGTCGGCTCCACATACGCCACATGGATGCTGCGGGATAACGACATTCAGCTGCTATCTCCGGAGGCACACCATGGTTGTGCGGCAGAACTGCGTAGCCTTTTTTGTTCGTTATTCCCCACATCTGCCGATCTCGATGATCGAACGGAGGACCCTACGGAAGAGCTGTGGCGCCTGCGCCCCGCACTCGCCTGGCATACACCGCAGCTCGCCTGGGAGTCCTTATTATCCGAAGCCAGTGATCTGGGACTCCTCGGACCCGGTGGTGGCGCGGCTGGCGTCGTTGGTAGCATGGTCAGCTCCAGCGATAGTGTGAAAAGCCCAGCCGCACCACAAGCAACCTCCGCCCTTGATGCTTTGCGGGAGACGCTGCGGGAAATGGAGGCGCGGATCGCTGGTGGAGAACCGATGAGCCATCATGAAGCTCTATATTCCCTCTCCATGCGTCTTTCCACGATTCTGCCGGATCCCGTTCGGATGCTCATTATCCAGAGCGACCACACAATTTTGGCTCCGGGCTTGCTGTCCACTGAGGACCAGAATCAACTTTCCCGCATGGCTGAGCAGGAGTCCTCCGGTATGGCCTCTGTCTGGCGTGTCAGTAAACGGACCCTGCTGTCGGCCTTCGCCAGCGGTGATACCGTCGAACAGATCGAAGCTTTTTTGGACAGCATGTCACCTGGCGGCTTAGCTAGCGTGCCGCAATCTCTACGGTATCTACTCAGCGATACTTTCCGCGCCTACTCCCATGGCGGCCTGGCGCATTCTTCCTATGACGGTCTCCCTGGTTCTGTTCCCTCGCGCCGTGGTCACTCAGGGTTGTCCCATGTTCCGACGCCAACCCGCATCCCTAACGATCCTTCCGTCGAGCCCGCAGGCGACATCTCCCTGCAGATCGCCGGCGCAGTAGAAAGTTTCCGTAGAACCCACGCAGGTTCCGAATCCTTCGACTCCACCCAGGGATTCCCCAGCACGGATACTCGGACTGTACGCACCCCGCGCGATGTCATGGCTGAGCTACGCATGGCGTACTCCTCTGGTAGGCAGGTGCGTCTCCACTATGTGGACTACGCCGGCGCAATCAGTCAAGAATGGATAAGCATCGTCATGATGACTCCCTCCACTATCAGCGCAGTCATCGACAGCACCGGTGAAACCATCACTATTCAACCCCACCGCATCGCGGCCGTCGACGTGCCACGGTAAACCCTCCCTTGCTACCTCTGCCGTGGATCGTTACACACGTCCCTTGCTACCTCTGCCGTAGATCGTTACGGCTGTAGGATGGGGTGGTTGTTCTTGGACGACGCACTAGCGGCGTCGGACTAGGAAGGTCAAGAGAAAAGCACACCACACCCAACCGCAACGAAGGGATTGAGGAAAGAGTGGGCATCGGAACCGGGCCGCTGATCGTGCAATCGGACAAAACCGTCCTATTGGAGATTGATCACGAACAAGCGGGGGAAGCACGCAACGCGCTCGCACCTTTCGCTGAACTGGAACGAGCTCCCGAGCACATTCACACTTACCGGATCACGCCGCTAGCACTATGGAATGCGCGTGCAGCCGGGCACGATGCCGAACAGGTGATGCACGTGCTTGAAACCTATAGCCGGTTTCCTGTTCCTCAACCTCTGCTCATAGACATAGCGGACACAATGGATCGCTACGGCCGCCTCAAGCTCGTCAAAAACCCAGCTCATGGACTGGTGTTGGAAGCGACAGATCGTGCCGTCCTGGCAGAAATCCAGCGTCACAAGAAAATTAAGCCGATGCTCGGCGAAGCGCTAGATGAAGACTCCGTAATCGTCCACCCATCCGAACGGGGACGCCTTAAGCAGGAACTACTGAAAGTGGGATGGCCAGCAGAAGACCTCGCGGGTTATGTGGATGGCGAGTCACACAAGATTGATCTTAGCCAGCAGCATGAGCAGTGGGAGCTGCGCGACTACCAAGAAATGGCCGCCGACAGCTTCTGGGAAGGCGGTTCCGGAGTGGTTGTCCTGCCGTGTGGTGCAGGAAAAACAATGGTCGGAGCCGCGGCCATGGCCAAGGCCAAAGCCACCACCTTGATCCTCGTGACCAATACCGTCGCTGGCCGTCAATGGCGTAATGAATTGCTGCGTCGAACATCACTGACCGACGACGAAATCGGTGAATATTCCGGGGAAAAGAAGGAAATTCGACCCGTGACTATCGCCACCTACCAGGTGATTACCCGCAGAACAAAGGGCGAATATCGGGCTCTAGAACTATTCGATTCCCGTGACTGGGGGCTCATCATCTACGACGAAGTTCACTTGCTGCCGGCACCTGTATTCCGTATGACGTCCGATTTGCAGTCTCGACGCCGCCTGGGACTGACCGCCACGCTGGTACGCGAAGATGGGCGTGAAGGGGATGTGTTCAGCCTCATTGGTCCCAAACGCTTCGACGCACCGTGGAAGGATATCGAGGCTCAAGGATGGATCGCTCCTGCTGACTGTACAGAAGTTCGCGTACAGCTGACCGATTCTGAGCGCATGGTCTATGCCACCGCTGAGCAGCCTGATAAATATCGCCTCGCAGCAACCACCCCAAGAAAAAACACAGTGGTCAAACGCATCATGGCAATGCATCCGGATGAACCAACCTTGATCATTGGCGCGTATCTTGACCAGTTGCAGGAGATAGCCGAGGAGCTAGACATTCCTGTGATCGATGGAAAGACGGGTACCGCCAAGCGTGAAAAGCTGTACCAACAGTTCCGCGACGGGGAGGTACAGACTCTTGCCGTCTCTAAGGTGGCGAACTTCTCGGTGGATTTGCCAGGCGCTTCCGTGGCTATCCAAATCTCCGGAACATTTGGTTCCCGACAAGAGGAAGCTCAACGTTTAGGACGCATATTGCGCCCAAAGCCTGACAGAGGCGGGGCTTTTTTCTACTCCATCGTCACACGTGACACACTGGATGCAGACTATGCGGCGCACCGGCAGCGTTTCCTAGCTGAGCAAGGTTACGGATACCGAATTATGGATTCCTTCGACTTACCCACAGGCTCCGCTGACTCATGAGTCTTGTCTAGCGAAAGACCGCCCCACCCTCACAGTGGTGGACACTATGTAGGCACACTGAATTTTGAAAAACAACACACAGAAGCACACGAGGAGACTCTGACACCTATGTCCCAGTTCATGACACCGTTCGATTTCACTGTCGATGAGGCCTATTCCCGTAAACACAATGAATTTTTCCGCGATGCGAAGCGTCTACAAATTGCCGCTGGCATCTTGGCCGCACTTCTTATTGCAGTTGTCATAGCGCTGTTTGTCACCCTCGGCGTTTCTGTCACCAGTATTGCTTTGGGCATCACATTCGGCTTCTTCGCCCTTTTGTGCTTAGTCGTTATCCCGGTTCTACCACGCAAAATGGGCGATCCTCAGCACTACTACAATATGTATGACCTAGTCCCTGCCATGGTGGCAAAAGTGAACCCACGTGACATGGTGTTATTGGCTTTGGTCGATGCCACAGCCGATCCGTCAAATCCATCGCGCCCAGCTCTCGCGGCACGCACGGTTACCAGTGTCCCAGGTATTCCGCGGGAAGTAGGGACTCATGTGCCGTCGATGGCAGTAACAGGTATTCAAACTTTGCGCTCAAAGGGGTTGTACGAGGAAATTTCCCCCATGCCGGTGGCATGGGGGACTAAAGACTCACAGGTGTGGAAACTAGCCGAACGCGCTATTCCTCGGAACCATTGGGCTATGCTCCAAGGTCTATTGAATCAGGTCGATGACGTGCTCGCTACTAAACGAAATCTTCTTTTGCTGGATCCGGACACACACGGCAAGGCTATGGGGAAACACGCTTCTGAGAACTGATGAATTCCCCCACATCAAAGAGAATCACCCAGAAACTCGTCACAAGTGGAATCTTTGAGTAAAGGAGGGTGGAAAGCGTTTAGTTGTGCCGATTACGTTTTTCTTCATCCGCTTAACCAGCAAATAAACAACCAAGGCAATGACTGCCAGGGTGATCGCCAACCGAAGAAGATCATATCCATCAAGAGCCATTTTTCACCTTCCCAACGATTCTATTTAAAGGAATTCTGCCAATTTCTTACGCCGCCTCAACGGAAGCCTGCGTCGAGAAAGCAGGACTTCTAGCACCATGTATGGTCACTGTTAGTCACTGCAACTTCAATGTTTTTTACGTAACTGATAGTACCTGTTACAGGCCTTCACAGTAGTATTTTCGATCTAGGCACAAGCAGTATTCGACAGAATAAAAGACCGCTCTTCGAGCAATGATCTGAAACGTAATTTTAGGAATTCCCTCGAGCCGCCAACCACTCGGCTGCATCCTGCACTCGTTCCCGCCACACAGCAGGGGCGGCGATGAAATGCTCAGACGGGTAGTCCCTGTACTCGTAGCGAGCTCCTTGGGCGTCCATCCACGCCCGAACCTTCTCGGCGGAGGTTCCGCGAGAATCCATCCTCGCTAAGGACACCAGAGCTTCCGGGGCATCAGCCTGAGCACTGAATCCTTCGGGAATGCGTGGAGTCATCATGAGGTGGAAATCCACATTATTGAGTACGCGCTGGGCTGCGACAAAACCTGTACCGAAAGTGATGAGTCCACATGCGGAATTGCTCCCGCTAAAGCCTTGTACAGGCAAGATCTCGCCTCGAGATGCAGTGATCTGTTCACACGCATCAGCGACAGCTGCTTGCGTCGGGTCCCACGATCCCCCTCCCGGTAGTGGGTACGTCAGGTCAACGACTGTCGTCCCTGAACGCTCAGCCAATGCTGCAAACAAAGGCAACCATAACTGCTCGTGGCTTATGCCATCCCCCACCCACCCCGGGCCACCATGCAACGAAACTGCAAGGTTCCCATTGGGGCGCGAGGGTGTGAGAATGGTACCCGCGATACCTTCCGGAAGACCCGCAAGATCCAGTGGCGCTGTAGACGGACCAGTTTTGACAAACGCGGTGTGCGGCATTGCGTGGTCGAGACCGGCACCGAGGACGAGAAGGCTCGAATGGCTGATCAGATCTGGGATCTTCGCCCACAGGCGTTCTGTGCGTTCTTTGAGGTCTGTGGGGATTTCCTTACCTTCGGCGATGAAGGGCTCAGCCTCATTTGTGGTCATGGAGAGGAAAAGCTCCGGATAGTTATCCTCGAGAAAATCACTCAGCTGGATGACCTGTTGTTCTGGTGTGAGTGGTTCAACTCCTTCCTGAACATCTCGCCCACTCGATGGCAAATTCACAATGTCGGAGTTGGGCATCTGGTTCAGTGTGCTGGAGTTGCTTTCAGAGGTGTTCTCACTCATGGACTTCATTCTAAAAGCCCCTCCAACTATTCGCCCCAGCGGGGCGCACAGACCTAGCTCTCGTTCAAGCCATGCGGGCTAATCCGCGATAGCCTCCAGTGGAGGCGTTTTCGCGGCTTTCACCGCTGGCCACACAGCAGCCACCACACCCACAAAAGCTGAACCGACAATCATGAGGGCTACCTGTGTCCACGGAACGATCACGTGTCCCAGCCCCTCATTACCCAATACGCTAACGAAAGCCCATCCCAGGAACAGCCCAATGCCCACACCCACGAGAGCGCCAAACACGGCAATTTGCACGGCTTCAAGGGTGATCATCCCCCGAATCTGCCGCCGTTTCGTTCCGACAGCTCGGAGCATCCCCACTTCTTGCCGCCGTTCCACCACATTTAGCGCGAGCGTGTTAATAATCCCAAGTATGGCGACGATGATCGCCAGAGATAGCAAAGCATAAAGAATGTTGAGAATCTGGTCAATCATGACAGCCTGTGCACCCGCAAATTGCTGAGTTGTCAGCACCTGAACGACGAGATAATCCGACGTGACTGTTTCCAATTCCTCGCGCAGTTTTTGCTGATCGATACCGGAATTACCGTTGACGGCCAGTAACAAAACCTGCGGACTGAGCAACGGACTGCCCGTCATCTGCGGCGCCTGCTTCTTAATGTGGGTGACCATGGATTGGTTAATCACGGCCGGCCCAAACATTATGTTTGGTTGATAGATTCCGCGGATCGTAGCCGTCCCGACCGGAATCTTTTCAGTGACTCCGACGCTCAACGGCACCGTATCACCAACTTTCCACCCCTTGGCCTCGGCTGTCGTCTTATCGACCATTACCCCCGGTTCATTGAAGTGCGAGTCGCCATCAACCATGTCGATATTGGCCACAGTCGTCGGGTCACCATCTACCACTGACATGAGAGGGTGCCCCGGTAGTGCAGAGACATCTCCCACGGTCATTGCTATCGTCCCGATGGCCACTGCATCCTGCACGTCTGGCAGCTGACGTATCGCTGCAGTGGCTTCACGCGGGACTGGGAAATTAGCCTGTGCTGGCCCGGAGACCACATAGTCGCTCCGCATCATGGTCTCGGTGAACTCCGACACGGAGTTTTTCATCGTGGCGCCGAAGATACTCACAACCGAAACCAGAGCCACGCCTAACGTCAGAGCAAAGGCGGTTGTTGCTGTACGGCGTGGGTTGCGCTTCGAATTAGTCGACGCCAACTTCCCCACCGCCCTGAAGGGGAGACCGATAACTCGACCTAAACCACCTACAACGGGTACAGATACGGCTGGGAGCACGAGGAAAGTACCGACGATAAGCAACAACGCTGCCACTCCCACGATGGACGCTCGTCGGCCAGAAGTGGCGTCGGTGAATATCCACACCGCGGCTATGGCAGCAGCCACACCTATCCCGATCAGCAGCACACCAGCAATGCTGCGAGTCAGAAGAGACGAGGAGGACGACGCATCTCCCAAACGCAGGGCCTCAACTGGACGAACACGCCCCGCTCGGCGTGCTGGTGCCCACGCACTCAGCACTGTCACGATAATTCCCAGAACGAGGGGAACGAACACGGCTGTGGGTGTCAGGTTCACACCCGCATCGGGCAATCCCATACCTGCTTTGGCCATTCCCCAATAAATGAGGTTCACCAAACCGATGCCGGCGGCAATACCGAGGGCAGAACCGAAGAAACCGATGACGATGGCTTCAAACACCACCGATCCTGTGAGCTGCCTTCGAGAAGTTCCGAGCGAACGTAGTAAAGCAAATTCGCGCATGCGTTGGGCCACAATCATCGAAAAGGTGTTGGCAATGATGAACGTTCCCACCAACAGGGCAATGAGACCAAACGCGATAAGGAAGTAATTGACAAAGCTTAACGCCTGGTTGATTTGGTCAGTGAGATCCTCCGCGATGGACTCTCCGGTATCGAATTCCACCCCAGGGTATTTACCGGCAAGGTAGTTCACCAATTGGCTGCCATGCAACGTTTTCCCCGCCACTGTAAATTCGTCCACTGTCCCCTGAGGACGGAAAAGCTGAATGAACGATGGCTCGTCCATAGCCGCACCGATGAATCCTCCGACTTCCAAGTCGAGGGTGTATACGCCGACCACCGTGACTTCGTGACGGGTGTGCGGGTCGACGAGAACAACTGTGTCACCCACATGAATGCCATGCCGGGAGGCGGCGGTCTGATTGAGAACGATCTCGCCGGGGCCGTGCGGACTCGTTCCATCCACAATGTTCATTGGTGTTGCGACAGCCTGATCACCGGTATAAAACGGTTGAACTATCGATGGCGCGCCGCCGGAATTGAGGACTTGCTTGTCCTTGGTGGCGACGATCACGTTCGCTTGGGAAGAGATGTTCACACCTTTGACTGCGGGATCCTTTTGGAGCTCCTCAAAAAATTGCTGGTTAAGAAGGCGTTTGCCATCGTGGCCGGGTTTCACCACGGCATCGACATTGGCGTAGCTTGATTCCGCAATACTGTCGAAGGATTTCGACATCGAATTGGTAAACATGAAACTACCTGCAATAAAGGCAGTTCCGAGGACGACAGACAGAATCGTGAGGATAAAACGGATTTTGTGTCCCGCAAGGGTACGCAGGGACACTTTCTGCATTGCTGAGGGGCCGAGTCGCATAGATATCAGTAGTCCTCGATGCTGGTCATGGTTCGCAGGATCTGATCGACGGTGGGGTCACGCAGTTCGTCGACTATGCGCCCGTCGGCGAGGAAGATCACCCGGTCTGAATACGACGCCGCTCGCGCGTCATGAGTCACGATCACCACAGTTTGGTTGTCCTTGTCCACGGCGGTACGCAGAATATCTAGAACTTCGGCGGAGCTATTGGAATCCAGGTTTCCGGTGGGCTCGTCGCCGAAAATGATGTCCGGACGCGACACAAGAGCCCGTGCACACGCCACACGCTGCTGTTGGCCACCCGACAGCTCTGAGGGTCGGTGCGATAAGCGGTTCGTGAGACCCAAGCGCTCACACACTTCGTTAAACCATGCTTTATCCACTTTTTTTCCGGCGATATCCGTCGGTAACGTGATGTTCTCCGCCGCGGTCAGGGTTGGTACCAGGTTAAAAGACTGGAAAATGAAGCCTAAACGGTCGCGCCGCAGTTGTGTGAGTTGTTTGTCTTTGAGTTCTGTGAGGTCTGTGCTGCCGATGAAAGCACGGCCTGAAGTGGGTGAATCTAAACCGGCCATGCAGTGCATGAGGGTCGACTTACCGGAACCGGACGGCCCCATAATGGCCGTGAATTCGTGTTGTAGAAAGTCCACCGACACGGCATCCAAAGCCTTCACTTCGGTTTCACCAGTGCCGTACCTTTTGCTTAGTGATATCGCCCGAGCGGCGGCCTCATTGTTCACGGATACACTGACATCGTTCATGGCACCATTTTCCATAGGGCGAAAATTCTTTCCGTAGAGCAGGAATTCATTAATTGCAGGTTCAGCCCGATTTTATCCACACGAAGTTATGGGAATAGCTATAGACTCTGAGAAGCGCCGTAGAACTAGGTCAATTTGTCATAGGCATCACTGATATCTTCGCGATGGATGGCGGCGCACATGCTGGTGACATACAAGCTGCCTGTGGTCGAAGAGAAGCATTATATTAGCGCAAGATGCGCGCCGAAATAGCTGCTCGTTACCAAAACCGCGCACTTTGCCCGAGCCCCTGGAACAACCCTTCATTGGCACCCTTACACAACGCACAAACTAGCGTGAACAACCCGATATCGAAAACAAAAAGCTCTTCAGCTGAAGAACGTCCATATTCTCCAGCTGAAGAGCTTTCCATAAAGTTTTTAGGCCGGCGGTGACCTACTCTCCCACACCCTCCCAGGTGCAGTACCATCGGCGCAGACAGGCTTAGCTTCCGGGTTCGGAAAGGGACCGGGCGTGACCCCGCCGCTAACAACCACCGACACACACAACAAAGAACACACACCCAACCACACCAACCACCACAACGGCAGCCAACACAGCCAGTGCAGGTGCTGTCCCAGACACTGCACAACGAACGCGAACATCCCCACACACAAGCAAGCCCACCACACAAGCTTTAACAACCATCTCGGCCAATTAGTACCGGTCACCTCCACACCTCACAGCGCTTCCAGATCCGGCCTATCAACCCCATCATCTCTAGGGAACCTCAAACGAAACCTCATCTCGAAACAGGCTTCCCGCTTAGATGCTTTCAGCGGTTATCCCTCCCATACGTAGCCAACCAGCCATGCCACGGGCGTGACAACTGGCCCACCAGAGGTATGTCCAACCCGGTCCTCTCGTACTAGGGTCAGCCTTTCTCAAGTTTCAACGCGCACGGCGGATAGAGACCGAACTGTCTCACGACGTTCTAAACCCAGCTCGCGTGCCGCTTTAATGGGCGAACAGCCCAACCCTTGGGACCTACTCCAGCCCCAGGATGCGACGAGCCGACATCGAGGTGCCAAACCATCCCGTCGATATGGACTCTTGGGGAAGATCAGCCTGTTATCCCCGGGGTACCTTTTATCCGTTGAGCGACACCGCTTCCACAAGCCGGTGCCGGATCACTAGTCCCGACTTTCGTCCCTGCTCGACCTGTCAGTCTCACAGTCAAGCTCCCTTGTGCACTTACACTCACCACCTGATTGCCAACCAGGCTGAGGGAACCTTTGGGCGCCTCCGTTACTCTTTGGGAGGCAACCGCCCCAGTTAAACTACCCACCAGGCACTGTCCCTAACCCGGATCACGGGCCGAGGTTGAGATGCTCAATACGATCAGAGTGGTATTTCAACAACGACTCCACAACCACTGGCGTGGCCACTTCACAGTCTCCCACCTATCCTACACAAACCGAACCAAACACCAATACCAAGCTATAGTGAAGGTCCCGGGGTCTTTTCGTCCTGCCGCGCGTAACGAGCATCTTTACTCGTACTGCAATTTCGCCGGGCCTGTGGTTGAGACAGCAGAGAAGTCGTTACGCCATTCGTGCAGGTCGGAACTTACCCGACAAGGAATTTCGCTACCTTAGGATGGTTATAGTTACCACCGCCGTTTACTGGGGCTTAAATTCTCCGCTTCGACCACAAAGATCTAACAGGTCCTCTTAACCTTCCAGCACCGGGCAGGCGTCAGTCCGTATACATCGACTTCAACGTCTTCGCACGGACCTGTGTTTTTAGTAAACAGTCGCTTCCCTCTACTCTCTGCGACCACCACCAGCTCAACCAGTCTGTCACCAGCAGTGGTCCCCCTTCTCCCGAAGTTACGGGGGCATTTTGCCGAGTTCCTTAACCACAGTTCACCCGATCGCCTTAGTATTCTCTACCTGACCACCTGTGTCGGTTTCGGGTACGGGCCGAATATGCACTCACTAGAGGCTTTTCTCGACAGCATAGGATCACCAACATCCCCACAACGGGTACGCATCACGCCTCACCCACACAGGACCGGATTTACCACTGTCCACGGGCCACACGCTTACACCACAATCCAATAAGTGGCTTGGCTACCTTCCTGCGTCACCCCATCGCTTGGCTACTACCAGCTCAGGTCCCACGCAGCCGCTCATACACAACTTCAAAAAAGCCGCACACAAACATTTGGGTGGTTAGTATCACTGATTCACCATTGGTCGCACACACACGGGTACGGGAATATCAACCCGTTATCCATCGACTACGCCTGTCGGCCTCGCCTTAGGTCCCGACTCACCCTGGGAAGATTAGCTTGACCCAGGAACCCTTAGTCATCCGGCGGATGAGTTTCTCACTCATCATTCGCTACTCATGCCTGCATTCTCACTCGCATAGCCTCCAGCACTAGGTCACCCCGCACCTTCAACGGCCACACGACGCTCCCCTACCCATCCAGCACAACACTGAATGCCGCGGCTTCGGCGGTGTACTTGAGCCCCACTACATTGTCGGCGCAGAACCACTCGACCAGTGAGCTATTACGCACTCTTTCAAGGATGGCTGCTTCTAAGCCAACCTCCTGGCTGTCTTCGCGATCCCACATCCTTTTCCACTTAGTACACTCTTAGGGGCCTTAACCGGCGATCTGGGCTGTTTCCCTCTCGACTACGAAGCTTATCCCCCGCAGTCTCACTGCCGCGCTCTCACTTACCGGCATTCGGAGTTTGGCTGATGTCGCTAAGATGATAGTCCCGCTAAACCAACCAGTAGCTCTACCTCCGGCAAGAAACACACGACGCTGCACCTAAATGCATTTCGGGGAGAACCAGCTATCACGGAGTTTGATTGGCCTTTCACCCCTACCCACAACTCATCCCCTCAGTTTTCAACCTAAGTGGGTTCGCGCCTCCACAGAGTCTTACCTCTGCTTCACACTGGCCATGGGTAGATCACCCCGCTTCGGGTCCAGGACATGCCACTACACAACACACTCAATTAGTATTCGCTTTCGCTACGACTACCCCACACAACGGGTTAACCTCGCGACATGCCGCTGACTCGCAGGCTCATTCTTCAAAAGGCACGCCATCACCCCACAAACAAGGCTCTGACGGATTGTAAGCACACGGTTTCAGGTACTATTTCACTCCCCTCCCGGGGTACTTTTCACCATTCCCTCACGGTACTACTCCGCTATCGGTCACAGTCGAGTATTCAGGCTTACCGGGTGGTCCCGGCAGATTCACAGCAGATTCCACGAGCCCGCTGCTACTCGGGGACACTCAACAACCCCACACACACATGCTTTCACGTACCGGACTCTCACCGTCTACGGCAGGCCATTCCAAACCACTTCCGCTAACACACATGCGCAAGGCACGGCATGGCAGCACCGCACATCAAGACCCCACAACCCCACACACGCAACCCCTGCCAGGTATCACACGCATATGGTTTAGCCAAAAATCCACGTTCGTTCGCCACTACTAGCAGAATCATTATTATTTTCTTCTCCTACGGGTACTGAGATGTTTCACTTCCCCGCGTTCCCTCCACACCACCTATGAATTCAGTGGCAGGTGACCGCACATAACCACGGCCGGGTTTCCCCATTCGGACATCCTCGGATCAACGCTCTATTGGCAACTCCCCGAGGCTTAACGCAGCCTTACACGTCCTTCATCGGCTCACTATGCCAAGGCATCCACCGTGTGCCCTTACAACAATTACTAAAGCAACAACAGCAACCAACAGCCACAACAGACCATCAGCCACCGACGATGAACTTACAAAACAAATGCAAAAAGAAGATACTCGCGTCCACTATACAGTTCTCACACAACACAACACGCACCACCACACACGCACACACGCACACAGCAGCACACATTCACAGGAACAACACAACCATTGCCCCAGACACCCAACAGACATGACAAACCAACGAATCCCACAACCACTCACACAAAGCAGCCACCACCACACACATCCAGTGCACAAACTACCCCGACAAAAACAATAAAAACTCCATAGAAAGGAGGTGATCCAGCCGCACCTTCCGGTACGGCTACCTTGTTACGACTTCGTCCCAATCGCCAGTCCCACCTTCGACAGCTCCCTCCACAAAGGTTAGGCCACTGGCTTCGGGTGTTACCAACTTTCATGACGTGACGGGCGGTGTGTACAAGGCCCGGGAACGTATTCACCGCAGCGTTGCTGATCTGCGATTACTAGCGACTCCGACTTCATGGAGTCGAGTTGCAGACTCCAATCCGAACTGAGGCCGACTTTCAGGGATTAGCTCCACCTCACGGTATCGCGACCCTCTGTACCGACCATTGTAGCATGTGTGAAGCCCTGGACATAAGGGGCATGATGATTTGACGTCATCCCCACCTTCCTCCGAGTTAACCCCGGCAGTCTCTCGCGAGTCCCCACCACGACGTGCTGGCAACACAAGACAAGGGTTGCGCTCGTTGCGGGACTTAACCCAACATCTCACGACACGAGCTGACGACAACCATGCACCACCTGTACACCAACCACAAGGGAAACTACATCTCTGCAGCGATCTGGTGTATGTCAAGCCCAGGTAAGGTTCTTCGCGTTGCATCGAATTAATCCACATGCTCCGCCGCTTGTGCGGGCCCCCGTCAATTCCTTTGAGTTTTAGCCTTGCGGCCGTACTCCCCAGGCGGGGCGCTTAATGCGTTAGCTACGGCACGGAAATCGTAGAAAAATCCCCACACCTAGCGCCCACCGTTTACGGCATGGACTACCAGGGTATCTAATCCTGTTCGCTACCCATGCTTTCGCTCCTCAGCGTCAGTTACTGCCCAGAGACCTGCCTTCGCCATCGGTGTTCCTCCTGATATCTGCGCATTTCACCGCTACACCAGGAATTCCAGTCTCCCCTACAGCACTCTAGTTATGCCCGTATCGCCTGCAGGCCCGGAGTTAAGCCCCGGGTTTTCACAAGCGACGCGACAAACCACCTACGAGCTCTTTACGCCCAGTAATTCCGGACAACGCTCGCACCCTACGTATTACCGCGGCTGCTGGCACGTAGTTAGCCGGTGCTTCTTATCCAGGTACCGTCACCCAACAGGCTTCTTCCCTAGCGAAAGAGGTTTACAACCCGAAGGCCGTCATCCCTCACGCGGCGTCGCTGCATCAGGCTTGCGCCCATTGTGCAATATTCCCCACTGCTGCCTCCCGTAGGAGTCTGGGCCGTGTCTCAGTCCCAATGTGGCCGTACACCCTCTCAGGCCGGCTACCCGTCGTCGCCTTGGTAGGCCATTACCCCACCAACAAGCTGATAGGCCGCGGGCTCATCCTACACCGAAAAAACTTTCCACCATTCACACTAAAGAACAGTCCTATCCGGTATTAGACCCAGTTTCCCAGGCTTATCCCGAAGTGCAGGGCAGATCACCCACGTGTTACTCACCCGTTCGCCACTCGAGTACCCCTAGCAAGCTAGAGGCCTTTCCGTTCGACTTGCATGTGTTAAGCACGCCGCCAGCGTTCGTCCTGAGCCAGGATCAAACTCTCCATAAAAGCCATTCGGCACTACAATACAAAGAGCCAAAAACTGGCAAAAAAATAAAAACTACTGACAAAAAACAAAAACCTGGCCATGATCACCAACCCCACGGGGCGGGGTCTCCCACAACCAGCCACAGTAGACAACAACCCCTCGCCCACCACCACCGGTGAACAAAGAATCATCACATCACGTTTCCACACAACAACAATCTGCTCGCTACAGCAGACCGGGTGCACACCAAACAAACCGCAACCGACACACTCACCATCCCGTTGCATGACAAAGACAATGAACACTTCCAAAAAAGCGGATCAGCCACGCATGGCACAAACCGTGATACCACCCAGAAAACACCAGGCGGCACTGTGGAATCCAAAAACTTGGTTCATCACACTATTGAGTTCTCAAACAACAATCGCACACAACAACCACCAGCACAACAACCACCAGCGCTCGCTGCGACCTGAACTAATTTACACACCACCCCACACCTTGACAAATCACCAGCTCACACCACATTTTCACCAAACGTTAAAGCCAAGTTTTATCGTTCGTTTTCTCTCTTCCCTGCCCTCTTTCATCCCCGCCCCTCGGTAGTACGTGCCCCTCAGTTTTTCTCCTTCTCGCGCCCCACTCGCTCAATATGCGCACCTAGAGAATTCAGTTGTGTATCAAAATCAGGATATCCACGATCCACGTGATACACGTCGTGTACTTCGGTGATGCCATCAGCAACTAATCCAGCGAGGACCAACCCCGCACCAGCCCGGATATCAGAACTCCACACGGGAGCCGAAGACAGTGCTCGACCTCCGCGAATCACTACATGATGGCCATCAATAGACGCGTCGACACCAAGTCGCATCATCTCATCCACGAAGCGGAAACGTGACTCAAAAATATTTTCGGTGATCACCGACATTCCATCACTGACCGCGCATAACGCGATGGCCAGCGGTTGTAAATCGGTTGGGAACCCTGGGTACGGCAACGTTTGGTAATCCACTGCGGTTGGTTTGGAGTTCTGCACAACCCGGAATCCCGTGGGGTATGTCTCCACCTCTGCGCCTGCCAGCTTCAATTTGGCTAGCACGAGGTGCAAATGAGCGGGATCAATGCCTCCTACCGTGATATCCCCTTGGGTTATCGCAGCAGCATAGGCCCACGTGCCGGCGACAATTCGGTCTCCCACAACCTCGTGTTCGACGGGAGACAATCGCTCAACTCCCTCAACAGTGATGGTGTTAGATCCCGCACCACTTACCCGCGCGCCCATCTCATTGAGAAAATTACAAAGATCCACGATCTCAGGTTCGCGTGCAGCGTTGTCCAGGACGGTTGTACCCTCCGCTAATACGGCAGCTGTCAGAATGTTTTCTGTAGCACCTACAGAGGGGAAATCTAGATGAATATTGGCACCGTGCAACGCCTCCGCCTCTGCGACGACGCAGCCATGCTCAATCCGGGTCGTGGCTCCCATCTTTTCCAGTCCGCTTTGGTGCATATCGAGAGGACGGGACCCAATGGCGTCGCCACCAGGAAGGGCAACGCGCGCATTGTGACACCTGGCGGTCAACGGGCCCAGCACTGCGACGGAAGCGCGAAACTGACGAACAGCATCAAAGTCTGCGTTGTATTCGACTCGCTCGGGGGTATTAATGCGTACGGTATCGCCATCTAGCTCGACATCACAGCCCAAGCCACGGAGAACGTCTGCCATATAAGGCACGTCTGCTATCTCCGGGCAGTTCGTCAATGTAGTTACGCCCGGGGCCAGAAGTGCTGCTGACATCAGCTTGAGCACGCTGTTCTTCGCGCCAGTTACTTTCACCGCACCTTGCAGGCGCGTTCCTCCGTGTACAAGAAAACTGTCGTTCACATCCACCACCCTAACCAGACTGGAACATAGATTCACTAATGCGACGGGCGCATAGATTCCGATATCTATGCGCCCTCGTACTATTCGTGTTACCCGTCCGTCTTATTTTGATTTGATTACTCCACGTCCGAACTTTCCGGCTCGCTCTCCCGGCGCTACCACCGGGATCACACACTGGGGAAAGAAAAAGGGAGAACCGGTATCCGTGGCGAAATCAGGGCAATGCCCCAATACGTCGAGCAGCATTAACGGCCTCATAACGTGTGTGGGCACCAAGTTTGCGCATCACGGAGCGCAGGTAACTCTTGACGGTTTCTGCACCAATACCCATTTCTGCCGCGGCTTCAACATTGGTATGCCCCAGCGCTACGCAAGCCAAAACATCCAATTCGCGAGCTGAGAGTTTTGTGGTTTGCTTCACTCGGACTGGGGAAACCATCTGGTCACAAAGCACTTCGAGGTCTCGACGCAGAGCCTCGTCGTTGACGCGGTTAGCGAGCATACGGAGTTTCGAATGCGTGGCGCGAACCTGTTCCCATTCAGCGCCAGACATGGAGCGCACCTGCTTACCAGCACCAGCTGGAGTGCGTGCATTGTCGGCGCGACGCATGGCCTCGTTGACAGCCAGCTCTTGTTCCAAACAGCGGGCGGTCATCGTCACTTCTTCAAGTACTTTGTCTCCCATGCGAGCACGAGAATGAACACCCGCATACAGCACACCCTTCATCTCACGATTCACAATAACCGGAACAGCCACGATGGAGTGCATACCTTCATCGCGAATGTGCCGGTCAAATTCGTGAGAGATGGACTTGGCACGGGTATAATCGGAAACCCCCACCGGCCGGCGAGTGGCAATGACCCGGCCGCCCACACCGGAGCCTGGCGGCACCTCAAGACCATGAAGAGCAGGGGTTCGAAGTCCTACCCATTTCGTAATCCTCAGCTTCCCATCTGGGAACACTGCTCCATACATCGTTGCTGGAATACCAGTGGCATTCTTCAACGAATTCAGCGCTGAAAAAATAGCATCGTCGTCATCCCGATGGCGCTGCTGGTCCACGGACTCACTCCCTTTTCAGGTTCTCCGGCTGAAGCCGAACATATTCACACCACCCCGCTCAAGCGCCGGGGATCCCGGCTTGGTAGTACCCGATAGCTAGGGCACCAACTTGGGGGATGGCCACGTCTGGGTGACATGTCTGAGGTGAGTATAGAACACCCCCTCAATACCCCCAAATATCCCCCGTCTAAAAAGATGGGAAAACCTCTCACAGACACACGTCAGGACCCATATAAATGGTCTCTGACGTGCTTCTTTTCTTTTTTCCCAAAAAGTTGGGATTTCACTTACTGCAAGTGACTCTGCGCGAGACGCTCGGCTCTCCTGATGCCCTTGCTGACAGTTTCCTCTGAATTTCCCAACAGTTGCTGAGAAAGCCGGATCCGCAATGCCGGAACGTGGACGTCGACGCGCACTTCTACACTCATATCGGTGCCCGTCCCATTCTTCCCCGGGGTCATTTCCATGTCGGTAAACATAGCGCCGATATTTCCTGGCAACGGCATAACCGTGGCAAAGCTGAAGCCCTGCCCGCTTTTGTCACTTCCCATGGGTTGCACGTGAGTGGTCTGCTCAATGACCATCCTGCGAGGCTCATCAACGGAGGAATCCTCAGGCTCCTTGCCTGGAGCGTCCAACAGTGACTCCATGCGCACACGTGCAGCAGTGACGCCATCATCGCGTCGCTCATAGGACGTGTCCGTGATGTTCGCCTGCTCCGGCCGCTCCATCTCTTCTTTGGTAATGAGATATGTCTCCGAACTCAATACTTCGTAGAGTTTTTCGACTGGCAGCTCCGTGTAGAGGACGAACCTCTTCTTCTTGGCCATATGTCTAGCGGTTCTTCCATTCCGGCTGACGCTTCTCTACGAAGGCCTTCATACCTTCCTTCTGATCCTCGGTAGCAAACA
Source organism: Corynebacterium anserum (assembly GCF_014262665.1). NCBI lineage: Bacteria > Bacillati > Actinomycetota > Actinomycetes > Mycobacteriales > Corynebacteriaceae > Corynebacterium > Corynebacterium anserum. The sequence goes on along the minus strand of NZ_CP046883.1, from coordinate 470,665 downwards.
GCGCCCAGAAGGTATCGCGTTCAGTAGCAACACCTTGTGAAAGCGTTGTTTCGTATGCTGCGTCGACCATCGCAGTCGCAGCGGCCGTTGCGACCTGAGACTTGGACGCAACAGTCTGGGCAATCTTCGCCACCTCTTCCTGGAAGTTTTCCGCGGGTAGTACACGGGAGACCAAACCTGAACGCTCCGCTTCTTCGGCGTCCATCATGCGTCCGGTGAGAATCAGATCCATAGCCTTGTACTTGCCGACCGCGCGCGTTAAGCGCTGCGTACCTCCCATGCCAGGTATGACGCCCAGGTTAATCTCTGGCTGACCAAATTTCGCGGTCTCCGAGGCCAGGAGAATATCTCCAAGCATCGCCACTTCGCAGCCTCCACCGAGCGCAAAGCCAGATACCGCGGTGATGAGCGGGGTATCGAGCTCTGCCAAACGCTCCCACTGTTCAAACATGCGTTCCATGCGAATCGCAGGGTAGGTCTTTTCTTGCATTTCCTTAATGTCGGCGCCGGCCGCAAAGGCCTTTTCGCCGCCGGTCAGTACGATAGCTCCGATTTTTGGATCGGCATCGTACTCCGCGGCCGCCGCGACGACTTCTTCCAGCACCGTGCTGTTCAGCGCGTTCAGTGCTTGTGGGCGATCGATAGTGATGGTGGCGACGTTACCGTCGACCTCGGTCTGGATGGTTTCAAAATTGCTCATAGGTGCCATTGTCCCCCGTGCCCCCTCCGTTGTCATTGTTTTCCCCGCTCTCCTCCCCCTCTTGATCGTTTTCCTCCACTCCATCTCCTTCTTAATTTCTTCTTCCTCCGCCTAGTCGTCACGTCCATGCAATCCTCCCGTTTAGTCGTCCCGTCCGTTCAATCCTGTGCCTGGCTGTCACGTCCGTTTTGACTCCGGCGCCCTCCTTCTGCTGCGTCCTATTGGGTCCTTCGCTTTTCTGGCCGACCTTCCCTTTTTTGACCCCTTTTCTGACCGACGCCACCTCGAGCCATCATTAGTGGCATCGAATAATAAAACGAACCCCTGTGGCCGAATTCCACGCTGAGAGGCTCAGGGAAGTACGTCGGAAAGTGTGGACTAATCAATTTTCTTGGCGTACAGTGGCCTGCAGCAAAAGAAATAGACCGAACTGTCTGTATAGATTTGAAGGGACGTGCCACTCCATGGCTAAGATTTACAACAACCTCACCGAACTAATCGGCGACACCCCTCTTGTTAAACTCGACAAACTCACCGAAGGCCTCGGAGCCACAGTCATCGCGAAACTTGAGGCATCTAATCCGGGCAACTCCGTGAAAGATCGCATTGGTAAGGCCATCATTGACGCAGCAGAAAAAGATGGATCCCTCAAGCCTGGCGGATCCATTGTCGAGGCAACGTCCGGCAACACCGGAATCGCCCTGGCCATGGTCGGTGCTGCCCGCGGCTACAAAGTGATCCTTACCATGCCAGAAACCATGTCCACCGAGCGTCGCGTCATGCTCCGAGCCCTCGGAGCCGAACTCGTCCTCACCCCAGGGACAGCAGGCATGCAGGGAGCCGTAGACAAAGCCAACGAGATCGTCGAAAATACTGACAACGCCATCTTGGCTCGCCAATTCTCCAACCCAGCGAACCCCGCTATTCACTACGAGACCACTGGCCCAGAGATCTGGAACGACACCGACGGCACAGTAGACATCTTCATCGCCGGTGTAGGAACCGGCGGTACCGTCTCCGGCGCCGGTAAGTACCTGAAGGAACAGTCCTCCAGTGTGGAAGTCGTAGGTGTAGAGCCAGCTGACTCTCCGCTGCTTACCGAAGGACGGTTCGGCCCGCACAAAATTCAAGGGCTAGGAACCAATTTCTATCCAGAGAACCTAGAGAGGGACGTCCTGGACCGAGTGCTCGATGCTCCGCTGGAAGACTCCATCCGCGTGGCTCGCGAACTCGCAGTTAAGGAAGGAATCCTCGCTGGAATTTCTTCCGGAGCTAACGTCTGGGCAGCTGTGGAGGAAGCAAAGAAGCCTGAAAACGAGGGTAAGAACATCGTGGTCATCGTGCCCGACTTCGGCGAGCGTTACGTTTCCACCATCTTGTTCGACGATCTACGCGATTAATTAGCGCACCCCACTTAGCGCAAAACTTCGATAGGCTGGACGTTCATTACTTTCCACGTAATGAACGTCCGCTGTAGTTTATCCACCACAGCTTTATGCACTAGTTCAATGCACCGCTCGAAAGAGGTTATTTCGTGAGCATTTTGGGCCGTATCAAGGAAGACTTGGAAAACGCCCGCCAGCACGACCCAGCTGCGCGCGGAGACCTGGAAAATGCCATCGTCTATTCCGGACTGCATGCCATCTGGGCACACCGTGTATCCCACACGCTATGGAACAAGGGCCTCCGTGGTCCAGCCCGTGTCCTGAGCCAATTCACAAGGGCACTCACGGGTATTGAAATTCACCCGGGAGCCACTATCGGACGACGTTTCTTCATCGACCACGGGATGGGAGTTGTCATTGGTGAAACCGCGGAAATCGGCGATGATGTCATGCTCTACCACGGTGTGACATTAGGCGGTTCGGAACTAGTGCAACGCAAACGTCACCCAACTATCGGCAATGGCGTGATGGTCGGTGCCGGAGCAAAGGTTCTCGGTCCTATCACCATCGGTGAAGGCTCCGCTATCGGCGCCAATGCCGTGGTTACCAAGGACGCGCCACCGCATTCCATCCTGACTGGCATCCCTGCCAAGATTCGCGAGCGCAAAGCTGACCAAAACACACCTTTAGTAGACGCCGTGAAATACGTAGACGACATGCAGAACAATATCTAAGCCACTACCCCACCCAGCCAAAAGACTAGCCCTCGATCAGATCCCTGTACTCGGGGTTCTTCTCAATAAAAGCCTGAACCGCCGAACAGGTCGGGATGACCTTCTTTCCTTCCGCACGAGTAGCTTCCAGCGCCGCTGAAATGAGCGGCTTTGACAGCCCCTGTCCCCGAAACGCTGGGTCAACAACGGTATGGTTGAAATCTCGCACGCCGTCGCGCCGGTCCACAAACTCCGCATAACCAGCCTCAGCTCCATCTACGTCGATGACGTACCGGCTAGCCTTCCGAATCACAGTGTGTGCCATATTTCCCGTCCTTTTCTAGATGTATGCTTTCACGCAGTGCGCAACGACTACTTTGTGCGCAGCGCATCTACTTTCCGAACCTACATGTCACACCGTGCATGGTGGAATGTGAAAAGCCGAATCTAGTCAAACGCTGGTGCTCGATGTCGGGGACTTTCAACTGGAAAGGTCAACAACTGGAATGGTCAACAAAGAGCATGCTCACAACCGCGATCCATTCGGGCTTTATCTACCATCGCATGCCCATCGCAATGATTGTCTGCGTAATGCGTGTCAAACACCCGCCACGAATCGTGAATATGAAGAATCCCCAATCCTTATAGGGATTGGGGATTGTGTGTGGCCAGAGCCGGGATCGAACCGGCGACCTTTCACTTTTCAGGCGAACGCTCTACCGACTGAGCTATCTGGCCTCGACGCGACACACCCTGAGGTGTAACGTCGATGCGACCCTGACGGGACTTGAACCCGCGACCTCCGCCGTGACAGGGCGGCGCGCTAACCAACTGCGCCACAGGGCCACGCACACACGCCTCATACTCGCGGCGCCGTTGTGCACGAGCGATACTTTACACAGCCCTTATAGAATGGCACAAATCGCCTGCTCAATCTTGCTTGATCCCCACACGGAAAGGAAAAAGCTGGGGGAACATACCGTTCCCCCAGCTTAAAGGGCGACCCTGACGGGACTTGAACCCGCGACCTCCGCCGTGACAGGGCGGCGCGCTAACCAACTGCGCCACAGGGCCGTACTCCCAACGGGATTCGAACCCGTGTTGCCGCCGTGAAAGGGCGGAGTCCTAGGCCTCTAGACGATGGGAGCCCTGCTAAAGAAAGATCGCTTCTTCAGCAGCTCCATTAGCATAAACGACTACCCTAAAATTCACCAAAACCACTCGTCAGCTACCTAAAATCACCCCACCCCTCTGCCTTAGGACCTCCACTGACCACACAATTACCGAGTTTGTACTCACGCGCCCTCGAGATCAATTCACCTCGCACGTATCCCCTCACGGTTACCCCCTCACACTTGACCCCTCACGTTGCATCGCCTCTCACAGGCTGTTCATCATCTGTTTATCGTAAAGTCCACCACAGAATCGCGCAGGCGGTAAATAAAAAGACCGCCACCATGAGGTGGCGGTCTTTCATGTTGTGGGCCCTGTGGGGCTCGAACCCACGACCTACGGATTAAAAGTCCGCAGCTCTACCAACTGAGCTAAAGGCCCGTATCAACGTTAAAGATCCTAGCGCATCCCCCCTCCGAGGATGCAACTAGGGCCCTCATATAGCGTTTATCAGTGGTCGGAGCACCTATCGCTGATGCTCCCAGCCAATCCTTCTCCTACTTTTTCATAGAACCTGTCTCGAGGAAACGGGTGTGGAAAGCGAATGCCTGGGACAAGTCGTGTGGCGTAGCCAAGTACTTACCCTTGTTAGCAGCCTCCACGTACTCCTCGAGGAGTGGCTGGTAGTCAGGATGGGCAATGTCGATCATCTTCTTCACACGATCGCGAGGAGCCAATCCGCGCAGATCCGCCACACCACGCTCGGTAATGATCACCATGGCGTCGTGCTCCGTATGGTCAATGTGAGAAGCAAAAGGAACAATGGCAGAGATGTCTCCACCCTTCGCCTCAGATGGGGAGATGAAGGAAGATACAAGGGCATTGCGGGTGAAGTCGCCAGAACCACCAATGCCATTCATCACACGCGAGCCGGCGATGTGGGTGGAGTTCACGTTGCCGTAAATGTCAGCCTCTATCATGCCGTTAGTAGCAATCAGGCCTACGCGGCGCACTACCTCTGGGTGGTTAGAAATCTGCTGTGGGCGCAAAATGATGTGCTTGCGGTAGCGCTCAGCCTCATTGTTCATCTTCTCTGCCGCTTCCGGGGACAGTGAGAACGAGGTGGAAGAGGCTACGGTCATCTTGCCGGCGTCGATAAGATCCAGCATGCCGTCCTGAATCACCTCGGTGTAGGCCTGGATGTTCTCAAACTTAGAATCCAACAGACCAGCCATCACAGCGTTAGGGACGTTGCCCACACCGGACTGCATGATGTAGCCGTCATAGGTGAGGCGACCAGCTGCTACCTCACCTTCCAAGAAGTCCAGGAAATGCCCCGCGATCAGCTTGGACGTTTCATCCGGAGCTTTGAATGGGGCATTACGGTCCGGAGCGTTGGTCTCCACTACGGCCACGACCTTATTCAAGTCAATGTCAATGTAGTTCTTACCAATGCGGTCCCCTGGCTGGTTGATAGGCACGGGGGTGCGATTCGGCAGAGGCTGAATGCGGTAAATGTCGTGCATTCCCTCTAGATCCAGGGACTGCCAGGAATTCACCTCGATAATGATCTTGTCCGCGTGGTCGAGGTATTCCACGTTATTGCCCACACCCGAGGATGGGATCAGGTGCCCCTCTTCGGTAATGCGGGTTGCTTCCACAATCGCCACATCAATTGGAAGATAGCCGTACTCGATGTACAGCGGGGAGTGTGAAAGATGAATGTCCTGGTACTTTGCTTGGCCAGAGTTGATGGCATTACGCAGCACAGGGTCGCCCTGATATGGCATGCGGTAATTCACTGCACCTGCTTCTGCCATCACGCCATCGCAGTCAGGTGCAGTGGAGGCGCCGGTGTAGACGTCGATCTTGAATTCCTCGCCCTTTGCCTGTGCTTCCTTGGCACGGTTGGCAATGGCAGTTGGCAGCGCCTTTGGGTATGCGGCCCCAGTGAAACCGGACATTCCCACGCCGTCACCATTGTTAATGAATTGAGCGGCCTCCTCGGCGCTCATGACCTTGCCCTTCAGTAGTGCATTGGCGATGCGGTCAGACATCTTTCCTCCAAAAATTTTTGTGTTGTCTCCAGTGGGGTTGTGCCCCTCTGAGGCACCGAGCTCTGCAATTACTAGTCATTCACTGAAATGCCCACGAGTAGCGCGCGGATTTTATGCCAAAATTTTCCACAATCACACGTAGATTGCAATGAATATATAACAGCATTCCTGCAGGTAGATCGGCATATACCTACTCTTGTCAGAGTACCGAACCCCAGTAGTTTATGTGGCAACTACCCCAGAGATTTTTGCGAGCGAACATACAGGTGCGTTAATCGCACAGCACAATCTGCGTTCTCCTTCTCACATACCACTCACTTGGGTTTACCCCCGTTGGAGTGTGAAGATAGTCGTTGTGAATTCTTCTGCCTCCTCCCCTGCCGGGACGTCGATCTCTTCTGTCCCTACCTCCGCCGACGCCACTACATCCCAGCCCCACGGCTCCGCAGAACCCACGCTGCGAATCGGGTCTCTAGTACTGGACAGTCCAGTGGTCCTGGCACCAATGGCTGGCGTGACCAACGTGGCGTTCCGCTCACTATGCCGCGAGCAAGAACGCGAACGCATGGGCAGCGTAGCGGGTTTATACGTCTGCGAAATGGTCACGGCTCGTGCTCTGGTGGAGCGCAATGAAAAGACCCTTCACATGACCACGTTTGCCCCCGACGAAGATCCTCGCAGCCTGCAGCTCTACACCACCGATCCGAAATACACCTACGAGGCCGCGAAAATGATCGTGGACGAAAACCTCGCAGATCACATCGATATGAACTTCGGTTGCCCGGTACCTAAAGTCACTCGCCGCGGCGGAGGCTCTGCCCTGCCATACAAACGTCGCCTTTTCGGCAATATTGTGGCTGCCGCCGTCAAAGCCACCGAGGGCACGGATATTCCCGTAACGGTGAAGTTCCGCGTCGGTATCGATGATGACCACCACACCCACCTAGACGCCGGCCACATCGCAGCCCAGGAAGGTGCTAAAGCTGTCGCTCTTCACGCGCGGACCGCGGCACAGCGCTATTCCGGCAGAGCCGACTGGAACGAAATCACTCGTTTGGTTGAGCATATGGCTCCAACCGGCGTTCCCGTCCTAGGCAACGGCGATATCTTCAAGGCGACCGACGCCCGCGACATGATGGAACAGACCGGCTGCGACGGGGTTGTCGTGGGACGTGGTTGCCTTGGCCGCCCGTGGCTCTTCGCCGAGCTCTCCGCCGAGCTACGCGGCCTACCAATCCCGGCAGAGCCAACCTTCGGGGAAGTTGCGCGCATCATCCTCCGCCACGCCGAACTACTGGCCGAACATGACGGTGAATCCAAAGCCTGCCGTGACCTACGTAAACACATGACCTGGTATTTGCGAGGGTTTCCGGCGGGTGGGGAGTTGCGTCGAGCGTTGGCGCGTACATCCAGCCTCAAGGAGCTGTACGACACCCTCGCACCAGTTTTCGATTCTGACGCACTCGCCGAGGATTCTGATGGGGCTCGCGGCCGCCAAGGTTCCCCAGCCAAGGTAGTGCTCCCAGAAGGGTGGCTTGATGATCCCGAAGACGAGGCCGTACCGGAAGGCGCGGATATTATGCACTCCGGCGGTTAGCGCCCACTGATATGTAGCGTCCACCCATCTCTCCCATCCATCCACCTCCGACGTTCACCCACCTTCAGCATCCACCTTCAGTGTCCACCTTCAGCATCCGCCTTCAGTGTCCACTCGCCTCCGAAAATTAAAAGTCACCGCATCATGCGGTCAATAGTTCTTCTTCCCAGCCCCATCAGCTCCCTGTTCGCGTGGCGGGGTTGTTCGCCAGCTAGTAAAATTAGCCCTCATGCGAAGGGCCTATAGAGAGCAGATGAACAAGTTCACTCATGATCTTCTGGTCATGAGTGATTTGGTACGTACCGCTATGCAAACTGCATCCAGCGCCCTGCTGGAGGCTCATCTCGCGAAGGCCGAGACCGTCGTGGATAGCATAGACACGATGGAGGACTTTCGCTCCAAGTGTGAATCTGCTGCGTTCGAACTCCTCGCCCTAGAAGGGCCGGTCGCTCGCGACCTACGGCAAGTGGTGAGCGGCATCTACATCGTGGAGGATCTTTCTCGCATGGCTGCCCTGGCGGTCCACGTCGCAAATTTGGCGCGACGCCGCCATCCCCAGCACGTAGTTCCCGAAGAAATCCGCCCCTACATCCAGGAGATGTCCAAGCAAGCCATCAACTCTGCCTCTACCATCAAGGACGTCTTAATCAGCACAGATGTGTCGCAAGCATTGAAATTAGCAGAAGATGACGACGCCATGGACGATCTCCACCGGCATCTGTTTACTCTCACCACCCAACGTGACTGGAAATATCCCACCCGCGCAGCAGTGGATCTCACCCTGCTGTCTCGTTATCTAGAGCGCTATTCCGACCACGCTGTTTCCATCGCATCCCGCGTTGTGTACATGGCCACTGGTATGCATCCCGAGGAATATCAGGCATCAGAGCGTACTAAAGAGGAACAGCGCCTGATGGAATCGCAGTTCGATGAGATCTCTCGCAGATATAGCGAAATCTGGGACTAGCACTGATAAGCTTTCGCCGCGAAATTCGCGGCGGACATGGCGTCATCTGCTAATTGCTCCGGAGTACGGGACACATCCAGTTGAAGGCCACGTTCGTCTGGGTTGAGAGTCTCTAGCATCGACAGTTGTGCATCCAACAATTCTCGTGGCATGTCTTCACCGATGCGTCGAGCCATACGATCCGCCAACACATCCTCCGTACCATAAAGGTGCACGTAAAATACTATTCCCTCCGCCTCATTGAGGCGTTCACGATGCACCCTTTTCAACGCGGTACAGGCCACAACAGTGGACTTTCCCTCCCGCGCCCGCGCAGTCATCCAATCTCGCACAGAACCGAGCCATTCCATGCGGGCTTCTGCGTCCGGCATTGTGCCATCGTGAAGGATCACCATGCTCTCTTCCGGATGTAGGTCATCAGCCTCTAGTAGGGGACGCCCCGTCTGCTCCGCAATGCGCCGCGCCAGCGTAGTCTTACCACTCCCGCTAACTCCCATAACGACAATGTGCAGTGGCTGAGCAGACATGTGGCGAATCACCCCGAGATGCAAAAAGTTCAATGACCAATATCATCTCCCAGTCTAGGCAGGTTTCTGTCAGTGTCCATGTAAAACCCGGACCCAACACACAAGCCGTCGATGTCACAATCAGGCGCGACTAGCCAAAACAATGCCCACCTGAGAGACAACTAGCCAAAACAATGCCCACCTGAGAGACGACTAGCCAAAGCGCCCCGAGATATAGTCCTCGGTTTCCTTCTTATCTGGATTCTCAAAAATCTTGGCGGTTGGGCCGACCTCGACCAACTGGCCAGGCCGACCCGTAGCCTCCAAAGAGAAGAAAGCAGTCTGATCAGATACGCGTGCCGCTTGCTGCATGTTGTGCGTCACGATGACGATGGTGAACTTTTCCTTGAGCTCATGGATGAGGTCTTCCACCGCGAGAGTGGAAATAGGATCTAATGCTGAACATGGTTCGTCCATGAGCAGCACCTCGGGTTCCATTGCGATAGCTCGAGCGATGCAAAGACGCTGCTGCTGACCGCCTGACAAACCTCCACCCGGCCTATCCAGGCGATCCTTCACTTCCTCCCACAGGTTTGCGCCACGAAGCGCTTTCTCAGCAACAGTCCGCAGTTTTTTCTTGTTCTTCTCTCCGGCCAGCTTCAAACCAGCAACGACATTTTCTTCAATAGACATGGTGGGAAACGGGTTAGCTTTTTGAAACACCATGCCAATGGTGTTTCGCACCGCAACGGGATCGATCTTTGAGCCGTAGATATTTTCACCGTCCAGAAGGATTTCTCCCTCCACACGAGCACCGGGGACAACCTCGTGCATCCGGTTTAAAGTGCGTAGAACTGTAGATTTTCCACACCCAGATGGCCCGATAAATGCAGTCACCGCTTTCGGAGGTATCCGCAGGTTAACGTCCTGTACGGCCTGGAAATCACCGTAGTAGATATCGACGTTGTTGAGATCAAGGCGCTTAGCCATGAGTTTTCTTTCTTCCTTGTTGAGGTGATGTCGATGGTCAGTAAAAGGGATGCCGATGGCGGCATAGAATAGCGATGGTGGCAAAGGGATGCCGATGGAGCCAAAGAATGGCGGGTTACTAGACCTTGGCTGAGAAGCGCTTGGAAATAAAACGTGCTCCCAACATCAAGGCAGCCACCAAAAACACAAGGGTCAAAGCCGCTCCCCACATACGCTCAAGCACGAACGGATTGCTACCCGCGCGGTACATCTGCAGCATGAATAGTGGCAGGGAATTTTGATTGCCATCGAAGACGTTCCAGTTGATCGCTGAAGTGGACCCCACCAGGATCAACACAGGAGCGGACTCCCCCATCACACGGGCAACGGCAAGCATCACGCCCGTCACAATGCCAGATAAGGCGGTGGGCAACACGATTTTCAAGATGGTCTTCCATTTCGGCACTCCCAGCGCATACGACGCTTCGCGCAAATCCATAGGAACGATGCGCAGCATCTCCTCCGTATTGCGAACGATAATTGGAACCATCAGCAAAACCAGAGCGATAGACACTGCGAATCCAGAACGGTCGAAGCCGAACATGGTGATCCACATGGCATACACGAACAATGCAGCAACGATAGAAGGAACGCCCGTGAGAATATCCACCATAAAAGTGGTGATACGGGCAAGGAAACCTCCACGAGCATACTCCACCAAATAGATCCCGGTTAGCACACCGATTGGCACAGAAATCAACGAAGTCACCAATACCTGCACGAGTGTGCCAATGATGGCATGGACAATGCCACCACCAGGGGCATTGTTAGCCTGCCCCGCCATATCGAAAGCCCACCAATGTACAGACAACAGGCTTGGGATCCCATTGATCACTACGGTGACCAGCACCCACAGCAGTGGCGCTACCGCGACAGCCATCGCCAGGTAGATAATGCCGTGAGCAGCCTTATCCTTGTACTTGCGTGAAGAGGAAATCGTCGTAAACAGAGAGTCCGTCTGCTGGTCTTTGTGCGCTACAGCATTAGTCATATCTTCTTGCGTGACAGCATTAGTCATGTCGGTTGTCCCCTTAACTCTTCTTGGTGATAGCAGAACGAGCTGCAGCATTCACCACGAAAGTCAGGACGAAGAGCACCAAACCTGCTGCAATATACGCGCCAGCTTTGAGATCGTCATTGAATTCTGGTGCTGCATTCGCGATCGCAGTAGCAAAGGTGGTACCGCCATCCATGAGGGAACCGCGGAACCCCGGAGAAGAAGCAATGACCATGTACAGAGCCATCGTCTCTCCAAGCGCACGTCCGAGTCCCAACATGCTGCCAGAGACAAAGCCGGACATGCCGAAAGGAAGCACGGTCATACGAACAACTTCCCAGCGGGTGGCTCCCAACGCAAGGGCTGCCTCTATCTGTCCTTGAGGGGTTTGGACGAATACCTCACGAGTAGTGGCCGCGATAACGGGAAGGATCATGATAGCCAGCACCACTCCACCAGTGAAGATATTGCGAGCCGTCGAAAATGCAGGGGAAGTCCCCTGTTCAAAATTGAAGAGGAAAATTCCGCCCGCCCAACTGGATAGCCATTGTAGGAAGGGACCGATCGCCGGTCCGAGAACCTGGATACCCCAGATGCCGAAAACAATCGACGGCACCGCTGCCAGCAAATCCACCATGAAACCTAACGGTTTCACTAGACGCTTCGGACAGTAGTTAGACAGGAAGATCGCCACTCCTAACGCGACCGGCATAGCGAGCAGCAGGGCAAGAAGCGATACCAAAACGGTTGTGAAGAAGAGATTCGGAATACCGAACTGCATCTTGCCGCCATTGGTGGCGTGATTGGTGTTCCAGCGCTCCGCATAGGTGAAGAAGCTGAGGAAGCCATCCTGCAATGTATTCATCGCCGGCACGGCTCGCACCAACAAGAACAAGGCAATCAGCGCGATAATGACGGTGATGAGGATAGCCGAACCTTTAGCCAAAGATTCGAAGATCACATTGCCTGGCCGTCTCACCCTACGGCCTTGTGTTTTGCCACCGCCCAATGCAGGCGGCCGATGCGTCGTTGATGTTCCCCCGGCCTGTAGGTCGGGCTTGTCTTCAACCTCGACGCTACGCTCACGAACCAGCTCAGTGTTATTGGCTGTTGACATGGAATGAACCCTTAGGAAAGAGCTTTAACAGCGTGCTCTAGCTTGGACTTGAACTGGCCATCGACTGGAATGTAACCAGCATCTTCAAGGGACTGGTTCTGATTATCCAAAATCGTGTAGAGGAAGTTCTTAACTAACCCAGCAGTCTCTTGGTCATAACCAGCAGAACATACGATTTCATAGGTAGTGAGCACCAATGGGTACTGGTTCTTACCTTTTTCGGAGTACAGAGCCTTGGAATCGACGATGAGGTCGTTGCCTTTGCCAGAGAACTGTGCCGCGGATAGAGCGTTGTTCACGGTTTCTTTGGATAGTTCCACGGGGCCGGAACCGAAGTCAATGTTGGCGATACCCAGCTCCTTGCGTTCCTTCGCGAAGCCGGACTCCACGTAAGTGATAGCTCCAGGGGTGGCTGCAACCTGGTCTGCGACTCCAGTGGAACCATTCGCTCCCGAACCGACTTTCGATGGGAAGGCCTTACCTTCTGAATTCCACTCACCGGAGGAAGCACTGAGGAACTTTTGGAAGTTATCGGACGTACCAGATTCATCGGAACGATACACCACAGAAATATCCTGGTCCGGCAGCTCGACGCCCTTATTTTGTGCGGCAATGGCCTTATCGTTCCACTTTTTAATCTCACCCTTGAAAATCTTGGCAATGGTCTTGGTATCAAGGTTCAGCGAATCCACGCCATCGAGGTTGTATGCAATAGCTACCGGACCAATGACCATTGGCAAATGCCATGCAGGATGGTCATCACAGCGCTTCTGTGCAGCTGCAATCTGGTCGTCCTTGAGAGGGGAATCCGAACCAGCGAAGTCCACCTGGCCGGCGACAAACTGGGTCTGTCCGGAACCGGAACCAGTGGAGTTGTAAGCCAGGGAAGAACCCGCTGCGGAGAAGGCTGGTGCAAAGACATTTTCCATAGCATTCTGCTGCGAGGATGCACCCTCACCGGTCAGTTCGCCGGTGACGTCAGCCATATCGTAGTTAGATGTCGAATCACCTTTGCCTCCACCGGCAGCATTGTCAGCATTAGAGCAGGCAGTCAATACCAGCGAACTGGCAAACAGTACACCGGCAGCTGCGCCGATGTGCTTCATGTTGGACTTCACGAGGTTTCCTCCAGGGAAAAGTCAACGTCCTCAGACGTGGTGTGTAGATCAGAAAGGCACGATGTTTCCGTGCATCGCCTAGAAACTTATGCGTTGCGGGTTGACGGAAAGCACCCGGAAAATGAACGAGGCATTAACGCCCGGTACCTCGCAGTTCAGAACCCCCAAAAAATTTCATATTCACAGACATTATCCCCTACCCCCGAAGGGGAAAAATCCCCCCTTTTAACCTAAAACCCGACCTCAATTAACTCTTCGTTCACCCGTCTCATCTCACCCAACACTCATTTGTGTGGTGCAAGCAATCCGCGATAAACCACGTCTGTGTGCACCACCTCAAAACCAAGTCGACGATAGGTAGCTACCGCTGGAGCATTGTCCCCCTCGACGTAAAGCTCAATAACTCCCACCCCTTCATGAAGCAGGGAACCCATACCAATCAGGGTCATTGGCCCGCCCAGCCCTTTACCCCTCGCCTCGTTCGCCAAGCACACCACGTATACCTCACCGGTTCTCTCCCCCGAGGGCTTCTCACGTTCCTCAAGCGGAAGCTTCGTCCAATGCACCCCCATGCACCGAGATTCACCATTGATCTCATCCGTAGTCCATAGCATCCACACCCCGTCAGGCCTGTACCAGCTGGTATCGCGAGCACTCACTAAGCGCTCGATATCCCATCCCCCCTGCTCCGGATGCCAAGCAAACGCCTCGTTATTCACACGAACCCACTCTTCATCCACGAACTCCTCGCCGTATTTCTCTACAGCTTGTGGATAGGTGAGCACCTCGATGTCCTGATCCTCCACCTCACGCCAAGCATGAGCCTCTTCTTTCAGGAAGTGCTCGCTATGGCCCGACCCCGGAGCGCATTTCACGGCCATTTTCAGTAATTCGCGAGTACGCCGACCGCCCATCACCTCTACTAATTTCTGAGCAGAGGGGGAATCCCCATGAGCCCACACATCGACCGCACCCTCCAGGTCGAAGGCGCGAGCGATTTCTTCAAAAAGCGCCCGGCCGATTCCATGGTGGCGTCGAGAAGGAGAAACAGCGAGCTCCAGCGTACGATTAGTATCCAGAGCAATGATTCCGACCACCTCACCGGAATCGATCTCCCCCTCCGAAGCAATCACGTGACGATAATCGTGATCCTCTTCAATTCCTCGCACAAAGGCCTCCCCTAGCGCGGCCACGTCATCGTAGTCGCGCACTTCAGCGAGGAGCCCCATGACTTTCTCCACCACGGCAGGATGCGCATGGAGATCCTCGAATGGCGTGAAAATCATGGCGTTCGTCATGGGTCAATCCATTTCCTCGGGGTCTATGGCCTTGTACCCCACATTACGCACAGTTGCGATCACACCCTCATAGTCGCGCCCCAGCTTGGCGCGGAGACGACGAACATGAACATCGACCGTCCGCGCTCCGCCGAAATAATCGTAGCCCCACACATCCTGCAACAACTGCTCACGAGAAAACACCCGGCCGGCATTCTTCACCAGGAAGTGCAGCAGCTCGAATTCCTTGTACGTAAGATCCAAAGGCTTGCCATCCACGCGAGCAACATAGGTGATATCGTCCACGACGAGTCCACCAATTGCGGCCACGTGAGAGTCGTCGGCCTGCTCTACCGGCACCGGCCGACGCATCAACAGAAGACGAAGCCGTGCATCAATCTCCACGGGCGTGGACGTTGGCAGCATAAAATCATCTACCGCCCACGAACCATCCAGTGCGATAAGAGACGACTCCGCGATAGCAGCCACAACCGGCAAATCCGGATGAGAAGCAGATACCGTACGGCAAAAATCACGCGCAGCCAGCAGATCATTACCCGTGACATCGATGATCACCACGTTGCAATCCGCCAGCAAACGGATGGAATTGGTTTCAGCCTTCAAGAGCTGGATCTCATGGTTCAACAGAGGCAGGGTGGGCAGCACGTCGGAGATATCAGTAGCGCGAGAAACAACTGCTACTTTCACGACGGATCCTGCTTTCTCCAAGTAGTTAAGACACGTGGCATAAACGCTGTGCACCACATGTGTACTGACCACAATACCTAATGGCCTGTGGAACTAAGGTAAATATAGGGATGATGAGCACTTCCAAACCGTGGCAACGCACCCTCATTCGCATCACGATTGGCCTGGTTGTCACCTTCCTGATTCTGGTTTTAGCCGACAGCCTCGTGGCTGCTCGGACGGAACGCCGAATCTCAAATACCCTGTACGAGGGGAGCAACCTCGCCACTCCGCCGTCCGTCGAGGTCACTGGTCTGCCCTATACGGCCGCTGCCTTCACCCACGAGATCCAGACCATCACCGTGGGAGCCCGCGATGTCGACGTTCCTGGCTGGGGGCTCACAAGCGTCACCTCCTCAGCGCAATACGTCACTGTGAGTAGGGACGACGTTTTCACCGGAAACATTCACGACGCTCCCGCCCGAAAGGTTTTCTACCGCATACAGCTAGACGGCGTTTCCCTCGGTAAGAAGATGAACGTCAGCGACCTTCTTATTCAGAATAAGGACGATATTTCTCCTCGCGGGGGTTGGGAATCCGAAGCCATCTTCGAAGGAACCCCGGACGGTTACTCCCAGCCCGCTGCAATCGAAATGCAGCTCCGTATCAAACAGGGGTCGGTGCATATCTCAGCAGTCGACGTCATCAAAGGACCAAACTCGAAGGGTTCCGGCGCGAAGGTTGTCGATGGCGATAAACTCTCCCACAATGTTCGCGCGGATCTCCTCAAGACTTTTTCTATGGACATCCCCTCTGAGGATCTTCCTATGCGGGGAAAACCGGTCCGCGTCTATGTAGCCGGTGGAGGAGTGTTCATCGAATCCGAGCAATACTACACCTCGGTGAGCATCGAAGACCTCGCACCGTATAGCCGCCCGCTCAGCAAGGAAGAAAAGCCCGGACTATAGAGCTCCTCACGGTCAAGTAACTCCTGGCTGATCTACGGGTATTCCACTCGGCGTCTGTACAGTAGTTGCCATGACTGACAACAACCAAAGCTCTGCAGAGTACGCTACTCCCAACATCGACCCAGCGAACTCCGGCAAGGTTGACCCCAATGAGGCCGTAGCGCGTGCTGAAGAAGCCGCTAAGACCACCAGCCATAAAAACGTGCCTGATTTTGATGATCTCCCCATTCCCGAGGACACCGCCAATCTGCGCATGGGTCCCAACCTGCACGATGGTCTCCTAGCCCTCCTGCCATTAATCGGTGTGTGGCGAGGTCAGGGTCAAGCCGCTCACCCCGGTGAAGAGGAATTCACTTTCGGGCAGCAGATTGTTTTCACCCACGATGGCGAGAATCGCATTCGCTACGAATCACGCACGTGGCGTATGGACGACGACGGCAAGCCTGTAGACACCCCTGATCGGCGCGAGGCTGGATGGCTGAGCATCGACAATGACGACAACATCGAAATGACACTGACCCACTCAGACGGCATGGTGGAAATCATGTACGGCAAGCCCCTCACCGAGCGCGCCTGGCAACTAGAATCCGCATCCACGATGGTCACGGAAAGTGGTCGTGAGGGTATGGGACCAGGTAAGCGTTTGTATGGCCTCATGCCTAACAATGACCTGGGTTGGGTAGATGAGCGCCTCATCGACGGTGAAATGAGGCCATGGCTGTCCGCTCAGCTTCGTCGCGTCGTGGGGTAGTGTCGTCCACTTAATGCGGCTGCGCTGGCTACCTCTGCCTCGCGGATTCTGCACTACGGCGTCGTAGTTTGGCAAAGGTTGCGGTACGTTGCCGTACCTGATCCGAAGTAAGAGACCCCCGGGGCCTTCTGGATTCTTCCGCGCGGAAGGTTCCAGCCAAACCACGGATTTACGACGCCGCATCTCAGTGCGCCACAGCTTCCCACATCATCTGCTCGATCTCATCGGCGCACTCCGCCCGAGGCATCTCATGGCCATCCAGCTCAGTCACGCGCGCCTGGACGCGCACAGAAGATACAAGCCACACCCCATCGGACTCGATGAGATCCTGGACACTCAACACCTCATATGCCGTCTCCCAGCCCTGTTCCTCAGCAACTCGGAACAGGGCTGCCTGGGTAGTTCCGGGAAGCACACCGGCTTCGATAGGTGGCGTCACAAGAGTGTTATCCCGCAGCACAACCACGCTAGAAGTTGGTCCCTCCAAGACGTGCCCTTCATCAGAGACAAAAATAACATCCTGGAGACCATGAGCTTTCGCGTAGCGCAAAGCTGCCATGTTAGCCGCGTAGGATAGCGTTTTAGCGCCGATCAGAGCCCAGGGAGAGCGCTCGGAGAGGTCTATACGAAAACCACGCTCAGCAGTCATCACCTTCACCCCAGATTGACGGGCTGTCAGGACATCCGCCGCAATGGGAGCCACGGTCACCCAGCCGGTAGCTTGCCCCGTAGACTCGCGCCCCCGGGAGTAGACCCAGCGCAGCGCCGCTTCAGGAGCACCGACGGATGCGCCGAAAGCCTCTGCAGCTAATTCCGTGGCAGCCAGCCATCGATCCAGATCGGGCTCACCTAAGTCCAGCATTGCGGCGCTAGTGACAAAACGAGTGGCATGCCGTTGCAGGTTATGAACTTCGCCGTTGCGGAGCATCAGTGTCTCAAATACTCCGTCTCCGCGCACAGCAGCCAAATCATCCGCGAAGATCATTGGTTCTGCAGGATCACAAAGTTGTGGCTCCGGCGCGCCCAATACGTCGACGATCACCTGTGCTGGTGTGGCGAGAGCTGGTGTTCCCACGTAGTCATGTGGGCTAGGAGCCGGGGTAGTCAACTGCCTTGAGTCACTGCTGTTCATGTGTGCCAGCGTAGTCGCTACCCGTCAGCGGATCTTCTTCTGCCCTCACTGTTGCCGTCAATGATCCATTCCTCGTGGCCAGTGTCACCCTTCTCCACGGCAAGCGGTATCCCCTAGCAAGCGTCGCTTTTCTCCGCAGCAGTCAATAGCACCTCCCCGATTACTCCATTCGCTGGTACAAGTAAGGATGTGGATAATGCTGAAAAGTTGAGCCCGATTCTTTCTCACGTCCCCTCAGCCTTCAATGAAGCGGACGGACGCACACTTCCCGTTGCCTGGCACTACGGCAACCCACTCACGGAGCAATCTCGTCTCGGCCCCTCCTCTCCCGGGCTCGTTGACCTGTGGGATCGCACCACGCTGCTAGTAAGCGGGCCAGAGGCCACCACGTGGCTCAACAACCTTATTTCCCAGAAAGTGAATGCCATCCAAGAAGGGCAGGCCACGTGGGGACTGATACTGGACGTGCATGGGCACGTTGAGCATTACTTCGGTATCTCTGCGCTAGAAAACGGCTTGATGCTCGACGTAGACTCCGCTCACGCCGATTTACTGGAAGAGTACCTACACAGGATGGTCTTCTGGTCTCAGGTGGAGATCACTCGCCCTCCCCTCGCACAGCTGGCCATAGTGGGAGCGGAATACGGCGACTTTCAGTTGGAAGGCCCCAACCAGGCGCAGGGCGATGCCCACACATTCCGGCGCTCCCGCCGTCTAGGAGATGTCCCCGTGACTGATATCTTCCTTCCCCGAGAAGAAATAACCTCCCATTGGGACGACCTAGCACATAAGGCCACTCCCACTGGACTGATGGCATACACAGCACTACGCATTCAAGCGCGCGAACCAGATATAAACCTGGATCTGGATGAGCGTACGATCCCTCACGAGGTCCCGGCGTTTATCGGATCTGGTATCCAAGGAGCCACCCAAAAAGAAGTGAGAGAGGAAGGCCCCACTGAATCTGCTGTTCATCTGAATAAGGGGTGCTATCGCGGGCAGGAGACTGTCTCACGAGTGCACAACCTAGGCAAGTCCCCACGAGTCCTGGTTCAGTTGCACCTGGATGGATCAGCAGACCATTTGCCAAAAGTCGGATGTGCCCTGAACGCGGGCGGACGCGACATCGGCAGAGTGGGCTCCTCCGTCCACGATGCAGACTACGGGCCTATCGCCCTGGCATTGGTAAAACGTGGCGTCGTAGAAAAAATGGCCAAAAACCCTGCCGCCGTACCGAATCTGATGTGCGACGGTGTCGACGCAGCGATCGACCCGGACGATATCCGTGCCGATGATGCAGCGAGACCCGGACGTGCCGCAATCCGCACCCTGCGAAAAAATAATTAATCTGTGACAATTATCCCATAATTCCAGGTAAACGCCGCCTCTACCCACAAAATGTGGTCGATATTCGCTTCTTAGCCATGCCCGTTTCGGAAATCTCAGAGTCAAACCGCTATGGTGTAGGACAGGAAGAAACTAATACGTAAGAAAAGGGTGGTTGCTTCCCCGCGCCACCTCGACACCGCAAGGGGGTCAAGCCATGGGTCGCGGCCGTGCAAAGGCTAAGCAGGCTAAGGTTGCCCGTCAATTGAAGTACAACACTCCAGAAATGGATCTAGAGAGGCTCCAACGCGAGCTTTCTGGAGATACTGAGCGCAGCGACCAGTCATACGAGTCGTACGACGACGATGATGACTGGGACAGCTGGGCTAGCAAGAACTGATACTTCGCACTCCCAGAAAGCCTGGACCGCTCTTCTCGGGTACTAGAACGACGGGCTATCTCAGACACTGTCTTATAGTCGAGGTCTCATAGTCGAGCAATGTGGCGCAAGCCTTAACGCTCGACTTAGCCCTATCTAGATCATGCCGACAGATAGAAATAAATAGCGGGTTCAGGAATGCCTCCTTGAGAGCACCTGAACCCGCTATTACTTATCCCCGCTTATATTCGCCCGTCAACACCGCACCTTCGGAGCCAACTTCAGCAGCGGGGCGAACCTCCCCCAAACGCCAGGCCTCAATGTGGCGTGCGGTCAGCATAGCCAGGGCACGCTCGGCGTCATCTTCGGCAACGACGGCCACCATCCCCACACCCATGTTGAACGTCTTTTCCATCTCTGCTTGTTCCACCTGTCCCAGACGAGCAATGGTGCGGAAAACAGGTCCCGGAGTCCACGTGGAACGATGCAGCTCTGCAATCATCCCCTGCGGGATGACACGGGCTAGATTCGCGGCCAAGCCTCCGCCGGTGACATGAGCATACGTGTGGACCTCACACTCACTCGCTAAATCGAGGCAATCCTTGGCGTAGATGCGTGTAGGCTCCAACAACTCTTCACCCAGGGTGCGGCCAAAATCCTGCACATGACCATCCAACGGCAAAGAATTCATCTCCAACAAGACATGGCGCGCGAGAGAGTATCCATTGGAGTGTAAGCCGGAAGAGGCCATAGCAATAACCACGTCGCCCGGGCGAACACGATCCGGCCCGAGCAGCTTCGCCTCTTCTACCACTCCCACAGCCGTAGCAGAGACGTCATACTCACCCTCCTTCATCAGGCCAGGGTGCTCGGCGGTCTCACCGCCCAGCAGGGCACAGCCGGCGAGTTCACACCCCTCGGCGATACCCTTCACGATGGAGGCAACGTGTTCAGGAATAACCTTGCCGATGGCGATGTAGTCCTGCAAGAACAATGGCTCAGCACCGCAGACAACCAGATCGTCCACACACATCGCGACCAAATCTTGCCCGATAGTGTCATGCTTATCCATTGCTTGAGCAACCGCCAGTTTGGTTCCTACACCATCTGACGCTGCGGCCAGCAAGGGCTTCTCATACTCCCCCAAGGCAAACAGGCCAGCAAAACCGCCGAGTCCTCCTCGCACCTCTGGACGGGTGGCCTTCTTTGCCAAAGGAGCAAAAAGCTCCACAGCGCGGTCGCCAGCCTCGATGTCCACGCCCGCAGCAGCGTAGGAGGCTCCGGTGTTGTTTCGGTTATCAGTCATGTTGTTGGTTTCCGTTAGACCTTAAAGTTAATGGGAAAAGAAAAAGATGACGGTCCTCACCGCACGTCGCCACGGTGATCTTTGACCTCACTGCTCCGACGTGACGCTTTCAACATCCTCAGCATCCTGAACGAACTGTTCAAGCGGATCCGCGGTTTCGCAACTCTGCTGTGCCTGCATGTACCGAACCAGCTCGGTGTTCGGGTTACCTTCCGGCATACCCAATGGGTACTTGCCGTCAAAGCATGCAGCGCATAGTTCGTTATACGGCTGCTCAGATGCCGCGACCATTGCTTCCGTAGAAACATAAGCCAAGGAGTCCGCACCGATCTCTTCACAAATGCGGGCAACTGGGTCATCTTGTTCAACGGTATTAGCGATGAGTTCCTCCGGCGAGGCAAAATCAATACCGTAGAAACACGGCCACTTCACAGGTGGTGACGCGATGCGCACATGCACCTCAGCAGCACCAGCATCGCGCAGCATCTTCACCAAAGCACGCTGGGTGTTTCCTCGAACGATCGAATCATCCACAACCACAAGACGCTTGCCCTCAATAACTTGACGCAGTGGGTTCAGCTTCAAGCGGATTCCCAGCTGTCGAATAGTCTGGGATGGCTGAATGAAGGTGCGCCCTACATAAGCGTTCTTCACCAGCCCCTGGGAAAACGGCAAACCAGACCCCTGGGCAAAACCCACTGCTGCCGGTGTACCGGAATCAGGGACAGGAATGACCATGTCGCCATCGGCCGGGGACTCTAACGCGAGGCGTCGACCAATTTCCACGCGCGCGGCATGCACCGACTGACCCTTGATCACTGCATCCGGGCGAGCCAAATAAACGTATTCGAAAACGCAGCTCTTGCGCTCGGCCTCCGCGAAGACTCTGGAACGCACCCCATCCTCATTGATGATGACCATTTCCCCTGGTTCAACATCGCGGATAAACTGCGCGCCGACTATATCCAGCGCGCAGGTCTCTGAGGCTACTACCCAACCACCATTCTCCAACTGTCCTAGAGACAGAGGCCTAATGCCCTTAGGATCGCGCACCGCAAAAAGATTCTGCCCATCGGTGAACGTCACACAGAAGGCACCATTAACGCGTGGGAAAAGTTCAATAGCAGCTTCTTCCAAAGGGTGCTCATCCGTGGTGCTATGAGCAAGCAATGCGCACATCACATCAGAATCTGACGGGTGAGCTTTTGGATCAACCAGTCCCAGTTCAGCAGCCTCATCCGTGAGCTGAATGTGATTCACCAAGTTGCCGTTATGACCCAAAGCCACATCGGTACCATCGGGGCTCATGCGGAACATCGGTTGCGCATTGTCCCAACTTGCCCCACCAGCTGTGGAATAACGTGTGTGGCCAATGGCAACATGCCCCTTCAGGGAGTCCAGTGACTGCTCGTCAAATACCTGGCTCACCAGACCCAGATCCTTGAACACTACGATCTGGCCCCCATTACCCACAGCAATGCCGGCGGCCTCCTGACCGCGATGCTGCAAAGCATAAAGTCCGTAATACGTTAGCTTTGAAACGTCTTCGCCTGGGGCCCATACTCCGAAGACACCACATTCCTCACGCGGGCTCGTCTCCCCTTGATCGTCATACGAAAAACGTTGGGTAGAACGTAGGGCCACATCTGGCTGAGTTACCACCTGATGCGCCCGCGAATTATCCTGGCTATTCGTGTTTGCCACGAAGCACACCTTACTACCCCAGCAGGACAAACCCAACAGTTCGGACAATCCTCATCTCACCCAAGCCCACCCCATTCATCATCGCTGCTGTGCTCATCAACATTCTCGCAACGCGGGATAGACGAAAAATCGAAGCGGAAAAGCGGCATAAATGACGCTACCTCAACTGCTCGAGTGCCGGAAGCGTCGAGTGTGGCGTCGGCGAAAGAAACATCCCCCACGGCCACCCGCAACCACTCACGCGGCGCACACTCCACCACATTGGGAGGGGTACCGCGTCGATGAGCAGGCCCTTGTACACACTGAACCGCAACAAACGGCGGAACCCTCACCTCCACCGCATGTCCCGGAGCGAGCTCTTCCAGCACCTGAACGCTCAAGCGCACAGCCTCAGCCAGTGCCAGGCGCGACGGGTGAGGTGCCGACTCATCTCTCACCCAGGGAAGAACATGTTCCACCGCTTGCCGCGCTGCGGCAGATAGCTCCGGCCCCTTTAAACCTCTCTTCATGCACACTAGGCTACCCATCGCGTTAGGATTAAAAAGTTCCACATAGATCTATAAGGATCGGACTACAGAAAGATAGAAAAGCAGTGGCAGAGAACACCGCCTCCAAAAACACCGGTGAAGTAACCACTACCGGAGCAGACTTCATCACCGAACGCAGCCCCGAAGTAACCCTTCGCTTCCTCGCAGCACCAACCGACATTCTCATGGCGGGAGCCAATGGTGTGCACGGCGGGCGCGTCCTGGAGTGGATCGACAAGGCCGCATACGCCTGTGCCGTGGGATGGTCGCAGTCCTATTGTGTCACCGCCTACGTTGGGCACATCCATTTCAACCGACCCATCCCTTCCGGTCACATGGTTGAAGTTCGTTCACGGATTACTTACACCGGCAGTTCTTCTATGCACATCGTCAACGAGGTTTTCTCCGCCGACCCGCGTGAGGGAGTTTTCACCCGTGCATGCGATTGCCTGGTGATTTTCGTGGCGATGAGTGAGGACCGTAAGCCTAAGCGTGTCCCCAAGTATCAACCCCAAACTGACGAGGAAAAGCGCGTAGCTGAAGCGGCGCTTTCTCGCGTACAGCTGCGCAAGGCGATCGAAGAGGAAATGCTGAAGCAGGTGTACTCGGATGACTCCACTGCTCCACAGTTGACCAACCGTTTTCTCGCGAAACCTACTGATGTCAACTGGGGCGGTAACGTCCATGGCGGTACCGCCATGGAATGGATCGATGAAGCTGCTACCGCTTGCACTATGCAGTGGACTGGGGAGCGTACCGTGGCAGTGTATGCAGGTGGTATCCGCTTCTACCGCCCTGTTCATATTGGTGATCTGGTGGAAGTCGACGCCAGGCTTGTCCGCACGGACCAGCGCTCCATGTCCGTGATGGTTCATCTTCGAGCGGGTGACCCGCGTGAAGGTAAAGACAACCTTCCCGTGGCTATCCACGCGTCCTTTACCTATGTCGCAACGGATCTTGATGGCAATCCGTTGAATGCCCGGCAGTTTAAGCCAGTTACCAACGAGGACAAGCGCCTCGAAGCTCACGCGACCAAACTGCGCGAGCTACGCGCCGAGTACCAGCCTCACCCACTGGTGCGGCCTCTGCGCGAGGACTACAAAATCACCAGTTAGCGGCTCAGCTGCAGCTCTAGGGTTGCAGCTGGCCGCAACACGACGCTACGGGGCTGCTGACCCTACTTCACCACGGAGTTTGCACCAGCAGCATGGGCGAACAATGCGGGCAGGGTATTGGTCCAGGCCTCCCGCAACTCAGCTACAGAAACAGTGAGATTCACGCTGTGAACAGTGTCTCCTTCGGTGGAGGCTTGCTTCCTATCATGAGCAATCTCAGTGAACTGGCTCATTGGTTGCTTTGGCATGGCTTCCGTGGACAGGCAAACGAGTGGTTTCCCCTCATCATCAGAGGCACCGGCGTGAGGTCCGGCGACACCCAACCAAGTTCCGGTGAGGCCTGCATCAGACAATGCAACCATCACGTCGCCATAATGCTCAGCCTTAACCGCCAGCAATACGCGAGAAGCAGTTTCGGAGAAAAGTGAGACGGCAGCTGCCTGCACACTGCTACGCAGGCCGGAAGTCTTCACCACGTTCTCCAACTCAGTGCGACGCTCAGCTGACAGCGGTTTTTCGGATGTGCCATTTTCCTCAGCAACGAGTTCGTCCATTGCCTCAATGCCCTCATCCGTCTGCAGCAGTGCGCTGTAGTGCAGCCCCAGAAGTGGATTCACCGTCACGCCGGTGTTGGACTGGATCGCAAACTCAGCGATTGCCTGCGATAGGCCACCCTCAGACAAATCGTGCGCAGCAGCGATAGAGTCACGTTGCTCCGCGATGACGGCGCCGAGCTTCTTCTCAAACTCCAAATCAACCTCTGGAGGCAGTCCTGCAAGCTGGTCATGGATAACTTGCTGCCAGATTGAGCCACCGAGTTCATCCTTGGTTTCCGCACCCGCGAGGATCAAGTGATAATCTTCAGCATCGCCCTGAGACAGTTGAGACGGGATGAGCGTGGAGACATCATCAATGGTGCCCAAGACTGCGATCACTGGTGTGGGCAGAATCGGCACATGGCCAGTCTGGTTGTAGAAGGAAACGTTACCGCCGGTAACTGGGGTCTCCATGATCTTGCATCCATCGGCTAGACCATGCACTGCCTGCTGGAACTGCCACATGACGCCTGGATCTTCGGGGGAACCGAAATTCAAGCAGTTGGATACTGCAACAGGTGTAGCACCAGAGACGCAGACGTTACGGTAAGCCTCTGCGAGCGCCAGTTGAGCCCCCCGGTAGGGGTCGAGACGGGTGTAGCGACCGGAAGCATCCGTTGCCACCGCAATGCCGCGGCCGGTTTCTTCATCAATGCGCAGAACACCAGAATCAGAATCTTTCGCTAGCACGGTATTGCCGCGGACATACCGGTCATACTGCTCAGTGATGAACTCTCGAGAGCACAGAGCTGGTGAGGCTACGAGCTTTAACCACTGATTGCGGAGCCCTTGGGTGGTGTCTGGATATTTCAGCTGGGGATCACGCTGGATCGCGTCTTGATCCGCGGGACGGGCAATCGGGCGGTTATAGATCGGGCCTTCATCGGCAAGTGTGCGCGGCGGCGCATCCACAACAATTTCACCCTGATGCTCAATGGTGAGGCGGCCGGTGTCCGACACATATCCAACATCACTGGCAAGAACATCCCATTTTTCGCATATGGCCATGAAAGCATCCACGTTGTCCGGGGTGACCACAGCCATCATGCGTTCTTGAGACTCTGAGCTGAGAATCTCTGCGGCAGTCATATTCTCAGCGCGCAAATGTACTTTATCCAAGTCGATGTGCATACCGCCGTCGCCAGCGGCAGCCAGCTCTGAGGTTGCGCAGGAAAGACCGGCACCGCCGAGATCTTGGATACCCACAACAACCCCGGATTGGTACAGCTCAAGACAGCACTCGATGAGGACCTTCTCTGCAAATGGGTCACCTACCTGGACAGCAGGAAGTTTGCGTTCTGCACCTTCTTCAAAGGTGTCGGATGCGAGAACGGAGACGCCGCCAATGCCATCAAGCCCTGTACGAGATCCGAACAAAATCACTCGGTTGCCTGTGCCAGAGGCAAAAGCCAACTTGAGGTCTTCCACCTTCAACGTGCCTACGCACAGCGCGTTAACCAAAGGGTTGCCAGCGTATGTGGGATCAAAAACAGTCTCACCGCCGATATTTGGCAGTCCCAGAGAGTTTCCGTAACCGCCGACACCAGCCACGACGCCGGGTAGTACCCGCTGGGTGTCAGGGGCATCCGCAGCTCCGAAACGGAGCTGGTCCATCACGGCAACAGGCCGTGCCCCCATGGCCATGATGTCGCGAACGATACCGCCCACGCCGGTCGCGGCACCTTGATAGGGCTCTACGTAGGAAGGGTGGTTGTGTGACTCCACCTTGAATGTCACAGCATGACCGTCTCCGATGTCGATCACACCTGCGTTTTCGCCGATGCCTGCCAGCATCTTGCGTTTCATTTCATCGGTAGTGGTCTCTCCGAAATAACGCAGATGTACTTTGGACGACTTGTATGAGCAGTGCTCAGACCACATCACCGAGTACATCGCCAGTTCTGCGTCGGTGGGTCGGCGACCAAGAATGTCGCAGATGCGGCCGTATTCCTCGTCCTTCAGACCCAGCTCGAGGTATGGCTGCTGCGCATTCGGATCCTTCTGGGCATCAGCAACAGTGTCATTGTGAACCATGAAAATTGTGCTCCTTGTGCCTTAAGAGACCAGGGTCGAGAGAACAGAGGTGAACAAGCCCAGACCATCCGTGGATGGACCGGTCAGTTCCTCCACAGCGTGCTCAGGGTGCGGCATGAGGCCAACTACACGGCCGTTTTCACTGCACACTCCGGCGATGGCATTACGAGAACCGTTGTGATTGACCTGGTAGCGGAACACCACGCGGCCATCATCTTCCAGCATCTTTAGTGTTTCTTCGTCCGCTTGGAAACGGCCTTCGCCGTGTTTCGTCGGAATATAAATGGAGGCTCCAGACTCGAAGCCGGAAGTCCATGCGGTGTTGGTGTTCTCCACATCCAGATACATGTCACGGCAAATGAAGTGCAAACCTTCATTCCTCGTCAAAGCGCCGGGTAGCAAGCCAGCTTCCTGCAAGATCTGGAACCCATTGCAGATTCCCAACACTGGTGTGCCACGCTCAGCTGCGTCGATCACAGATCGCATCGCTGGTGCTATTGAGGCGATGGCCCCAGCACGTAAGTAATCGCCATAGGAGAAGCCCCCTGGAACCACTACTGCGTCAACATTTTTAAGATCCGAATCTGCGTGCCACAGTTCCACGGCTTCAGCGCCTGCCAAACGGACGGCACGAGACGCGTCTACATCATCAAGAGTACCGGGGAAGGTAATCACGCCAATGCGTGTGGTCACGAGTTACTCCCCCTCAATAACTACGTCGTAGTCTTCGATAACGGTATTAGCCAGCAGCTTGGCTGCGACCTGTTCCAGATCTTCGCGGCTAACGTTCCCGTCCACCTCGAGTTCAAAACGCTTACCCTGGCGAACATCAGCGACACCTTCTACGCCGATTCGTCCCAGTGCTCGCACGATAGCCTGACCTTGGGGGTCCAGGATTTCCTGCTTAGGCATGACATTGACAACAACACGGGCCATTGGGCTTTTCTCCCAGCTGTGAGGATATTTCCATTTTGATGGTTAAATACCCGCCCATACTAACACCCAGCGGAGACAAGTCACCCCTGCAAGTTTTCGGCTCTCCACCTGCGCTTTACCCCAGGCAGGCAAACTCATTGCCTCCCACCGAGCCCCAACCCCAACATCACCCCAGCCTGCACAGCCATAAATACGCAGCAAGAGCAGCTATTTTACGAATGAAATAACCACCCCGTCGACGCACCACTCATCGGCCTTTGTCTGTGGAGTTGCTCGACTGCAGGTTGTTCGACGCCCCGGCGAGGCAATCTCCACGGTCCGTAGATTCACGGCTTCTCAGCAAGGTTTAGCGGATAAGTTCTGTAGCTCCCATCCTGTCGAGTTCCCACGCGGTCTCAAAGGCAGACTGCTTCCACTTTTCATAGCGCCCAGAAACGCCTCCATGACCGGCTTCCATCTCCGTCTTCAACAGGACATCCGCTCCCGCAACATCGCGCAATTTCG
This sequence comes from Corynebacterium anserum, assembly GCF_014262665.1. Lineage (NCBI taxonomy): Bacteria > Bacillati > Actinomycetota > Actinomycetes > Mycobacteriales > Corynebacteriaceae > Corynebacterium > Corynebacterium anserum. The sequence goes on along the minus strand of NZ_CP046883.1, from coordinate 442,124 downwards.
CTACCCATTTGGCCGGTTCTACGTAGAGAACGCGTGTGTCGTTGAGGCTGGTTATCGCCAGAATTGGAGGATAGGTCTTGTCTGCAGTGATGTTTTCATAAGGCGCATAAGCGGCCATATACCTATACACCTCAGGGTCGTGGTAGGGATCACCCCATTCATCCCACTCGGTGACGGTTAGCGGGAGCTCTGGTTTGAGGATGGAGGTCAATGGGTCCACGAAAGGAACCACTGCCTCGATCCCGGCGAAACGATCTCCAGCGAGGTTCGCCACAGCTCCCATGAGCAATCCACCAGCAGACCCTCCTTCCGCAACCATTTTCTGCGGGCTCGTCATACCAGTCTTGATCAGATGGTCCGCCACATCGACAAAGTCGGTAAAGGTGTTCATCTTGGACATTCCTTTACCGTTGTCGTACCAGATGCGTCCCATCTCGCCACCACCTCGCACGTGGGCGATGGCATACACAACACCTCGGTCCAGCATCGATAGGCGGAAGATGGAAAAGCCCGGATCCATGCTGGCTTCATAAGAGCCGTAACCGTATAGAAGAACCGGGTTTTCTCGGTCTAGCGGGACGTCGGTGCGGTGTATGAGGGATACGGGAATGCGTGCTCCGTCTCGAGCTGTGACCCACAGACGTGACGCAGTGTAGTCTTCAGCCCGGAAGGGTGTACCGTCTGGTGCGGGTAGAACGATTTGCTCCTTTCGCAGGTGGCGTTGGTCTGTGCGCAGATCAATGTCGAATACTTGCGCTGGGTGGCTGAATGACGATACAGCTACGCGCAGGATTGGCGTGTCCCACTCGTTGTTTCCTGCTGCAGTGACGCCGACTAGCTCCTCGTCAAAGGTAATGGGTTGAAAGTCACCAAACCCTTCCCCTGGCACCAATTTCATGATGTACAAGGATTCCACCGCATTTTCGCGTTGTTCCAGAAGAATGTGGTCGCTAAAGATCTCCACACCTTCCACTCGCACGTCATCTCGATGCGGAACTAACGAGGTGATCTCCTCGAGCGAGGAGATTTGGCCGACTGGGCAATAGCCGACCTCGGAATTCACTCCGAACTTGTTGTGGACGACCATCCAATAATCTTTGCCGTCCACTTGAGCGTGATCGACTCCATATTCGACGCCAGCCTCTCGCGGCAACACGCATGTCAGTTCAGATGACGGGTTCTCTACATCGAGGTACCAGACTTCACTGGTCACTTTGGAACCGCTGAAGATCAGAAGATAGCGCTCTGATCGTGTAGTTCCCACTCCCGTCCAGAACCGGCCATCGTCTTCACGAAAAACCAGTTGATCCTGTTCTACTGGGGTACCCAACACGTGTTTCCAGACTTCATGCGGGCGCCATGCCTCATCCACCCGCTGGTAATAGACGGTGTCATTCCCCACCCATGTCGCCCCGTAGGAGACATTTTCGATGACATCATCAAAATCCTCACCCGTCTCCACATTACGGAACCGAAGGGTAAAGCGTTCGTTACCAGTTGTGTCGGTTGAATACGCCAGACGTGTCCCATCGAGGGTTACGCTGGCAGCTCCCAGCGCAAAGAAATCGTGTCCTTCTGCTTCCACATTGGAATCAAGGAATACGTGCTCATTGTCGTGGGGAACCTGGGGATCTATGACAGGAGGCTCCCATGAGTGTGAATCCTCCAGCGGCAGACGGCAACTTTGTGAGTAAGACTTACCTTCTTGCGTGCGTGCGTAATACCAGTACCCTCCGACGCGGACAGGCAGGGACATGTCTGTCTCCTGAACGCGCGCTTTCACCTCACGAAAAATGGCATTTTCTACACTGCGCAGATGCGCTGTCCGAGCAGAGGTATAGGCATTCTCTGCTTCGAGGTAAGCGCGAACTTCAGGATTATCTTTCTCCCTCAGCCATTCATAATCATCATGGAAATCGATGCCGTGGAAGGTGCGTGTGAAAGGTACTTTTCGAGCAACGGGAGGGGCGGGAGTAGTCGTGGTCGATACAACTGGATTCATAACCGCTGATGCTACCTCCCTCCTCGCTCTCACGGAGCGAGAAGGGCACGTTCCGCCGCGTGACTTGCTATGGCGGAGGAACGTTCATCTCAATCCACCTGCGGGGCCGTCCTCCATCACGCATCATCTTCTCACTAGAAGATGAGACATCCCCTTTTGAACAAGAAGGGACGCTACGAGCGCCTCACCCATAGGGAAAGACCCCCGAAGTCCTATACGCAGGATCCAATCCATTCCGAGAAACGTTTGCCAGAGATTTTCTCGTAAGCCTCCACGTAGCGAGAACGCGTGGCCTCCACGATAGATCCAGGCAGTGCTGGGGGTGGAGTACCGTCCTCTGGATTCCAGCCCGACTTCGGCCCCGTCAGCCAATTTCTCACATACTGCTTATCGAAAGAAGGCTGCACCTTCCCCTCTTCGTAACTATCCGCCGGCCAATAGCGGGAGGAATCTGGCGTCAGCACTTCGTCTGCCAACACCAACTTGCCCTCATGATCCACACCGAACTCAAATTTCGTGTCCGCCAAAATGACTCCACGTTCTTCAGCTAGCTTCGCTGCGTCGGAGTAAATCTTCACAGTGGCTTCGCGCAATTCATTCGCACGCTGTTCGCCCAAATCCTTGACTACGCGGGCAAAAGATACGTTCTCATCATGATCGCCAATGTCAGCCTTCGTTGCTGGGGTGAAGATTGGCTCCGGCAACTTCGATGCTTCCCGCAAACCATCCGGCAACTCGATGCCACAGACCGTTCCGGATTCCTTGTATTCCTTCAATCCAGATCCCGTCAGATAACCGCGCGCTACGCACTCAAATGGGAGCATCTCCAACTTTTTCACGACCATCGCGCGCCCCAACACCGACTCTGGAATCCGTTCATCATCAAGAGGACCAGCCAGATGATTCGGGAAGTCAATTTCCTCAAAGAAGAACTCACTCATCGCGGTCAGTACGCGACCCTTATCAGGGATCTCCGTTTCCAAAACAAAGTCATAGGCACTGATGCGATCAGTGACCACCATGAGCAGATGCTGCTCATCAATTTCGTAGATTTCACGGACTTTTCCAGCGGAAATGTGCTCGTAGTCAGACAATTCTGGACGCATGGATAGACATATTAGCCCCGTCAACCGCCATTGACTATTCCAAAAATCACTCGTGTGCCTAAAGAATTTCCCCTGGCGTATACGCTGCCGCTTTCGGGTAACGCTTCACGTAATCATTCACACGCGACAATACGCGGGAAACTTGGGATTCGGCAGCACCAATGAAGGCATGACGATCCTCCAGAGCAGCATTCAGATCATTTTCATCCATAGGCAACCGCTCATCTGCAGCCAAACGCTGGATAAGATCCTGGTCCCCTCCGTTTTCACGCATATTCAAAGCCACAGCAACAGCGTTCTCCTTGATCACCTCATGAGCGGTCTCACGCCCCACTCCTGCACGAACTGCCGCCATCAGGATACGAGTCGTAGCCAAAAACGGCAGATAGCGATCCAGCTCGCGTTCAATCATCGCAGGGAAAGCGCCGAACTCATCCAGGACAGTCAGGAACGTCTCGCACATGCCATCGAAGGTAAAGAAAGCATCCGGTAGCGCCACCCGACGAACCACGGAACAAAACACATCCCCCTCGTTCCACTGGGCTCCAGACAAGTCAGCCACCATAGTCAAGTAACCGCGCAGCACGACTTGCATACCCCCAACGCGCTCGCAGGAACGTGCATTCATCTTATGAGGCATGGCCGATGATCCAACCTGCCCCTCCTTGAACCCCTCAGTCACGGTCTCATTGCCAGCCATCAAACGGATAGTCATCGACAACGAAGACATAGCGGCACCCACCTCAACGAGGGCGGAGATGGCGTCGAAATCAAGGGAACGAGGATACACCTGGCCGACAGAATCGAAAACATGGTTAAAGCCCAGATTGTCCGCGATCGAACGCTCCAAGCTGGCGAGCTTGTCCTCATTGCCACCCACTAGATCCAACATGTCCTGGGCAGTACCCATCGGTCCCTTAATGCCTCGAAGGGGATAGCGGCCAAGCAGATCCTGAATGCGATCCAACCCCAACATCAGTTCGTCTGCGGCAGAAGCAAAACGCTTCCCCAAAGTGGTTGCCTGAGCAGCAACATTGTGCGAACGGCCAGCCATCACCAGAGACTGATACTCCCCGGCGCGTTTAGCGACGCGATTCAGCACCGCAATAGCCTTGTCTCGCGCCAACTGCAGAGAGCGATAAATCTGAAGCTGCTCCACATTCTCCGTGAGGTCGCGAGAAGTCATCCCCTTGTGAATGTGCTCATGACCAGCGAGATCATTAAACTCTTCGATACGCGCCTTAACATCATGGCGCGTGATCTTTTCGCGCTGAGCGATCGACTCCAGATCAACCTGGTCGATCACAGATTCATACGCATCGATAGCTTCCTGAGGAACATCAACGCCCAACTCGCGCTGAGCTTTCATCACAGAAATCCACAGTTGGCGTTCCATGACGATCTTGTCTTCAGGAGACCAGATGGTGGTCATCTCTGGCGACGCGTAACGGTTAGCAAGGACATTGGAAATCTTCTTCTTTGCAGGCACCCCGTCATTATCCCATAGGTGGAACAAATCGCGTGTCCCATGGGTGGAAAGGGTTCGTGCAACCCACGGGGCGGAGCAGGCAATTCGCCGGGCGAGTAGGCCATACAACTCAAGGCCGACCAGGTCACGCACACTCGCGGGGCGAGCAGTTCAGGCCTACCTATTGTTGGCAACCGGGACACCAAAACAGGTTCCGCCCCTCCACAACCTTCATCTCGATAGGCGTACCGCACACGTAGCATGGTTGCCCGGCGCGGCGATATACATACACTTCACCACCATGATCATCTTTGCGCGGTAACCTGCCCATCACTTCCGGCGTGTGTTCCTCACGCACCGTATCGATGCGACAAGTTTTCTCCCCCTCTCTCATCAGATAAACCAGGTCAGACCAGATATTCTGCAGAACGTCTGATGACATATCGCGCCCTTTGCGTTGGGGGTCGATGCCTAAACGAAATAGGGTTTCGGCTCGGTATATGTTGCCCACACCGGCGAAGAGCTTCTGATCCATGAGAAGGGTTCCGATAGCTTTCCCGGAGCGCTGAACCTTGGCTTCGACTTCCCGATATTTCTCCCGGTTCGTATCCTCACCAGCTCGGATCGGATCCGCTCCGGCTCGCGAGATCACATCATCCATTTCATGGTCGGTGATTAAACGGCACCACTGTGGACCTCGGAGATTCGCTGCGACAGCATCACCCCACATGCACATGTCCTCTCCCCCTTCGGCGTCGATCCTATGCAGGTGTAAACGCACCTGCCCCACCGGGGGCCCCGGTCGATACGGTTCGATTCTCAGCGATCCGATCAGCCCGAGGTGAATGTGCACGATGTGCCGCGCTAGCCGGGCTCCCGACCGCGCTCCCGCTGAGTAGTCCGGCACGTCGAAGTCTAGGAAGAGATGTTTTCCCCACGCCTCAGCCCTCCTAAAGCGAGTGCTGTTGAGGATGCTCGCTTCCTCCTTGAAGCGACCTTGCGGGGAGGTAACTCGCAATACGTGACCGGCAAAAGCCTGATTCAATTGCCGAGCCAAGTAGTGAATAACGTGACCTTCTGGCATCAGTGAATAACGTGACCTTTTGTCATCAGTGAGTAACGTGACCTTGCGGCGTCACACGGTAATTCGTCCTTCGACAGCAGGAAGAGCAATGTCGGTGCGGTAATGTCCTCCCGGCATATCGATCTGCTCCAGCTCGCGATATGCCTTATCCCGAGCTTCCTCCAAAGTCGCGCCGGTTGCGACAACGTTCAGTACGCGCCCACCTGCGCTCACTAAGCCGGATCCATCTTCGGCTACTTTCACACCCGCAGTGCGAATCCCTCGCTGTTCTGCGCCAACTCCCGCTCCGATAATCGGGGCTCCCAGCTTTGGAGACTCAGGGTATCCCTCCGCTGCCAGCACAACAGTCAGTGCGTAGCCATCTTTCCATTCCAATGGTGGTAGCTTGTCGAGGTTACCCGTTGCCGTTGCATAGAGTGCTTGCCCCAGCGGGCTGTTGAGCATCTCCAGTACAGCCTGAGTTTCTGGATCACCGAACCGGCAGTTGAACTCAACCACTGCTGGTCCGTCGGCACCCCACGCAAGCCCCGCGTATAGCAGGCCGCTGAAAGGCACACCGTCGGCGACCATTTGGGAGGCAACTGGTTGCACCACTTCGTCCACGATGCGTTGTACCCCATCGGCCGGCAGCCATGGCAGCGGTGTATATGCACCCATGCCGCCTGTGTTGGGTCCTTGATCATTATTTCCGACGCGCTTATGATCCTGGGCTGGCTGTAGAGGAACGACGGTTTCTCCATCCACTAAGCAGAATAAGGACACTTCCGGCCCGTCTAAGAAGCTCTCCAGCAGCACGGGGTTATTGCCGGCATGGACAGTTGCGACATGCTCCTTTGCCTTAGCCAAGTCGTCGGTCACGACCACGCCCTTGCCTCCTGCCAGACCATCGTCTTTCACCACGTACATTGGTCCGAAGTTGGCCAACGCCGCATCGATTTCCGCCTCGGATGCCCCTACCGGAATGTGCTCGGCACGAGCGGTTTTAACCCCCGCACGTTCCATGACATCCTTGGCAAATTTCTTCGATCCTTCAATCTGCGCAGCGCTAGCGGAGGGGCCGAAGACGGGGAAGCCGGCGTCGCGAAGTTGGTCAGCCAGCCCAGCAACCAGCGGGATTTCCGGACCGATCACAACAAGGTCGGCCTTCACTTTTTCAGCCAGGTCAACGGGATCACCATCCGGGTGCACAGTGGCGATGGCCGCCATTCCTGCATTTCCGGGGCTGACATGAACTTCGGTGACTTCGGGGTCGCGGGAAAGTGAGTAGGCCAGTGCGTGCTCACGGGCACCATTGCCGATGACTAAAATGCGCATGCCCTACAGTCTAGCGTCCGCCGTGTTAGCGCAGACTCCTCCCTTACCTCCATCCCCCGAACTCAAACTCCCGAAACGCCATGACCTACTAGCATGTGACCTATGGCTACCGTATTCACCAAGATCATTAATGGAGAGCTACCTGGTCGCTTCGTGTATCGCGACGACAAGGTCGCCGCTTTTCTCACCATCGAGCCAGTGGCCTACGGCCACACGTTGGTGGTTCCTATTAAGGAGATCGATAAATGGACTGACATCGAACCCGAGTTATGGGCGCAGTGCAATGATGTGGCGCAGAAGGTCGGTTCAGCGATCATTGCGTCTTTTGGTTCCGAGCGTGCCGGCTATCTGATTGCGGGTTTTGAAGTTCCCCACGCTCATATCCATGTCTTTCCCGCGAACGACATGTCCGGGTACAGCCTGGCAACCGTTATGAAGATGGATGAAACTGACCCTGCACAGATGGATGCGGCTGCCGAAAAGATTCGCGCCGCACTTGAAGCACAGGGTGTGGATACCGGTGTAGAAACCGACAACCTGTAACTTATCCACCCAAACCTGTAACCTAGTCCCTTTTGTGTTTACGGCTTTCTGCTTTGCGCTTGGTGTTGTTCACAATGCGGCTCACAGTGTGGCCTACTCTGCGGGGACTAAAACGGCCGCCGTTCTTTCCGTTCTGCGTCGCGCTACCTGCTACGTTACGTTCCGAGGGAGTCAGTTCCCCATGTCGGTCAGCCGCACTCTGAACACCGCTGTCCGCAGTATCAGAACCACAGTTCTCCACAGAACCCTGCTCTCCGCCGGAACCTTGGCCCCTCACCGCTGGCCCGCCTCCTCTGCCCTGGGACGTATCATCTCGGCCAGAGTCCCCCGAAGTGGATTGTGACGGAACAGTTCCCCTAGTGTGCGCAGCGTTGTCCTGGGCTGTCGCTTGTCCGCGCTGAGTCGAGCCATGGGCGCTAGTCGGCGCATGTTCGGATGCGCCATTGGCTCCGCTGTCTCCATGCCCCTCGGCATCGACAATCTCCACGCTACGATCTGCCTCGGGAGCCCGTGGGAGCAAGATACGAAAACTTGTACCGTCACCCAGTGTGGACCGTACGGAGATCGAGCCTCCGTGTTTCTCAACCAACCCCTTCACAATGGACAGGCCTAGCCCAGACCCACCGGAGTGGCGTGAGCGTGACACATCGGGGCGGTAAAAGCGGTCGAAAAGGTGGGGCAGGTCCTTCTCCGGAATACCTACACCGTTGTCGTTGACCTCGATGACAACACTATTCGGCGCGACTTTCTGGTCAACTTTGAGGATCACTTCAGTTTCCGCATCCTCACCTGCGTGACGCATGGAGTTGGTCAGCAAGTTACCCATCACTTGGTGCAAACGCGCGGAGTCACCAATGACCACGGGGATGCATCCGCATTGGTTGGACACGTTGATGGTGCGGCCTGGGAATGCCGCACGTGTGGATTCGGCGGTTGCCAGAACCAACTCGAGCATGTCCACGCGGTCTTGTCGCATTGGACGCCCTTCGTCCATGCGTACGAGCGCTAGGAGGTCTTCAACCAACAGGCTCATCCTGCCGGCTTCTTCGGAGATTTTGTCGATGACCAGGTTAGCGTCGTCGGTTGCGCCCGACGTGTAGAGCTCCGCATAACCGCGCACGGAGGTGAGCGGGGTACGGAGTTCATGCGAGGCATCGCCGATAAAACGGCGCATCGAGGCTTCCGACTTACGCGCCTGACGCTCCGAGGCCGCAACCGCCACGAATGCGCCTTGAATTTGCTGCAACATGCGGTTAAGTGCGTCGGATAGTCGGCCCACTTCTGTGCGCGGATTACCCGGAGGTACGCGCTGTCCCAACTGTCCGCGGGAAATCAGCGATGCGGTCACCTCGACCTCATTGAGAGGACGTAACGCTCGGCGCACGATGTACATCGATGCCGCCATCAGCAGCGTCAAGACGATAATGCCCACCACTACTTGGAAGAAGACGATACGGGCAATCGTGTGCTCTTCGCTTTCTAGCGACAGCGCCACAATAGTTACGGTTCCATCTGAGTTCTTTACCGACGCCGCCCTCCAGGACGCGGGCGATGCCGACCCCGCACGGGCATTCACTGTCTGAGGTGCACTTGGGGTCGTGAGAGAGGAGACATCCGGTAGAGAGTCGAATACCGAGTTGAAGGTTTCAACTGCGGTATCTCCATCAACCACGCAGACGTAAAACTCACTGGGAGGCCGCGACACACCACTATTGCCCGGCACCGAGCCCTGCACATTGGGAGATCGCTCCCACCCATTCGACTCATCTGGAACGGCTGTTTCATGCGCCCAGGTCTGCGTGGCGGAGTCCAGCTGATTGTCCACCTGTTCCACCAGGATGCGTTGCAGGTTAGTGGTGATCACAGCAGAGAAACCGGTGAGCCCGAGCGCAGCGAGCGTAGTAATCACCATGACAAGGGAAATACGCAGTGGGTAACGGCTCAGAAAGTGGCGCTGACGTTTCTTCGGCTGAGCGATGAAACTTCCGTAGTTCTGGCCCTCGCTAACTAAGTCGCTACTGGTTTCCTTGTCACCGACGTCTCCGCGCGGGTTGGATGGCTGGGAAAAGCTCACAGATTTTTAGGCCCTTGGTTTGCGTAGTACGTAGCCCACGCCTCGGACGGTGTGAATGAGGCGCGGTTCTTCGGTATCGATTTTGCGGCGCAGATAGGACACATAGCTTTCCACCACATTGCCATCGCCGCCGAAATCATAGTTCCATACGTGATCCAGGATCTTAGACTTGGACAGCACCACCTCTGCATTAACCATGAAGTAGCGCAATAGTTTGAACTCGGTCGGAGAAAGATCCACGACTTTTCCGCCCTTGGTGACCTCATGCATGTCATCATCGAGCGCGAGGTCTTCGTAGGTGATAACGCTGGATTCCGATTCTTCTTCCGGAGCTACACGACGCAAAATCACGCGCAGACGGGTGATCACTTCCTCTAAAGAAAATGGTTTTGTGACATAGTCATCCGCACCAATGGTCAATCCGTGGATGCGGTCTTCCACACCGTCTTTGGCAGTGAGGAAGAGCACGGGGGCTTCATGCCCAGCGCTGCGCAACTTATTCAGTAGAGTGAAGCCGTCCATGCCAGGCATCATCACGTCAAGAATGAAAGCATCTGGCTGATAGGTTTCCGCCAACGCCAGCGCATCCTGACCGTTGTCAGCGGTCTCCACGTCGAAGCCTTGGAACTTGAGGCTGACTTTAATGAGATCGGAGATATTGGCCTCATCATCAACGACGAGAACCTTCACTGGTTGACTATTCGGCATTGTCATGCTCCTCATTGTGAACCGTCGTAGTGCTTTTACTCTGAATGTTAGCTGAACATTTACTGTGAATAGATTTCCACACTCATCCACTCTCCGACCATGACCTAGCCCACGGTGACCCACGGAGCGAAGATCAATAAACGATCGAAAGAGCATAAAAATTCGATAAAGATTCCATTACTTATCCATAACGGAGTCTGCAGAACATGCAACACAAATGGATTTATGGCCTATCACAGTCATAAAGTATCCCCCATGACTTCCCACTCTAAGCGCCACGCGCGTACACACACCGCTATCCATCGTGCGGCCACCGTCGGCCTAGCTGTCGTCACTGCATCCACCCTTGGCGCAGGTGTCGCCAGTGCAGCTCCTGCACCGGCCACCCCGGCCCCCAACGCTACAAACTCCAACGCTGCAGGGGTCAACAACGCAGCAACCAACGTCTCAGGGTCTTCCGAGCAACTGCGCACACAATGGAACACTGGAGCTCTCCAAGCTCGCGATGACATTATCAACGGTACCCAGAACCTCGATCCAGCACTACGCAACCAGATCACGCAAGGCGTCGACAGCTTCACTAACTCTGTAGCACCGGGCGCACTGCAAGAACGCGACGCTGCACGCGTCGCCGCCGAGAAAAAGGCAGCGGAAGAAAAAGCCGCCGCGGAGAAGGCCGCTGCGGAAGCGCAGGCCGAGGCCGCTCGCGCCAGCGCCGCACGCAATAACCCCTGCCCAGCTACCGCTCGCGCGTGTGTTGACTTAGCCAATAACAAAACATGGCTGCAAAAAGACGGCAAAATCACCTACGGCCCTGTCACCATGAACAAGGGCAAGAAGGGCGAGGAAACTCCTCGAGGCACCTTCTATGTCACCCGCAAAGTCAAGGATGAGGTATCCCGCGAATTCAACAATGCGCCGATGCCCTACGCCGTCTACTTCACCAACAATGGCCACGCATTCCACCAAGGCAACACTGCCTACCCATCATCCGGCTGTGTACGCCTAGAACGCCCTGATGCCATTCGTTACTACAACGATCTGCAGGTAGGCGACGAAGTATACATTTGGTGATCCTCACGTCGCGGTGACCCCGCCACACACGCGCAGCCTTGCAGACGTTGGTTCAACGTGACATGTCAGTGAGGTGGGGATCGGACAGTAGAGTTGGCGCTGCTCATCAGCGGGGAGATGTTCAAGGCGCCGTTTTTGGCAGTTGCGCGTATGTATGAGGATCAGGCTGCGCCGTTGGAGGAATGGACATTGGGCGTGAACGCACTGCGCGTCTGATGCGCCTTGCGGATATACCTGGCATGGGTAAAAGCCGGTCTGCTGTGACGATACATAAGCCCAAAAGGTCGGATACTCGCCCTTACTTGGTGCGCCATGAATTTCAACCTCCAGCACCTCGATCGGTTGTGGGTGGCTGACATGACGTATGTGCATGCCAGGAAAGGATTCGTGTACAGCGCTGTTGTCACCGACGTGGACTCCCGCAGGGTCGCCTGAGGTGGGTGTTATCTGACTCAAAGCGCATTAACGCGTTGCCTCTACAACCGCTTAACCCAGGCCCTTATCGCCAAAGAAAATGGCCATGCCCTCCAATTCGCCGTCCATGCAATCAATGCTCGCTCTATCAATGCACGCCAAGACAACACCGAATTTTCCATCATCGACTGCCCGTCCGAAAACCGGCCATTATCGAAATCGCACTTCAACTAGCTTATAGAGTAAAATCAATCGCAATCATAAGAAATCGAAGCCAAGCAAATTCGGTTGCACGTAATATATGTCAAAACTAAACCATTCCATTTCCCACTTCAGAAAAGCTAGATAATAACGATCCAAGCCGTAACGAAATTATATGTCGAGGATCATTCACATCCTACGGTGGCTAAACATCGATAAACTCCCACCACAGAATTACGATAGCAGCTACCGAACTGCTGGAAACCTTGCAATTATACCCACTAGACACCTAACGAGAAAAGCATCTTGATAACTTTTATGCTACCCAAACTAACTCAAACATAGTGTAATTAGTCAACATCACACATGCGAAAAGACACCCAACTGACGAAAAAATGTTCTCGCCGCCGTTCGAATCTTAAATCGAGCGTAACTCAATAAAACGAAAGAAAATTAAACCAGTACAAACATGGATGCCTAACCGATCACATGAAAGGCAACGACAGCCTATCATTGAATTTACTACACAGGCACTATACTGCCGCTAGCCTAATTTAGTCCCAAGCGCCTAGCCATATCTGAAATAAAACGCCATCAGGATCGACTTTTTTACGCACGCTTTTCCATTTTTCGATTTCCAGATACATTTTATGAAAGTCGTCGGCAGAAACTCTAAAATCCTTTCCGTGTATACGTGTCCCCCGAACTCTATTATCCTTTTATCAAGTAAATTAAGAAAATCACCTAATCCTGCTTTGGGTGGAAAATCCAGCGCTACATTCCTACCTTGCATAGAAAAATTTAGCAAAGCTTTATTTCCGGGGCCGAAAAACTTAAATACGTTCAGCGCTGACCAATGACCTGGGGATTGGATGTCTCGTATATTTTTTAAACTCATCAAGAGCGTCAGGCGGAACCAAAAATTGGTACTGGCAGAAACCTGACGAACCATAAAGCCTATTACATTATCCTACTAAATCAAGCGGGTGATAAAACTGAGTTAAATTCTGAACCATATTCTTTCCGCGTGGAATAGTTTTATAGTAGTAGGCTCGAGATACTAGAGTAAAATCAAACCAGCTCGCTAGGCCATTTGGAAAATATCAGGAACATCAAATAGCTTAGGAGCATCGAATGCTAAGGGTTTATTATTCTTTTTTTGGGGCAAGATCTTCCAACTGCGCTAGTGTGGCTAGCGATCCTCTCGCAAGAGCTGCTTTTCCGAGGTGAGGCTCACCAATCATAGAGTCAAACCATGCTGAAGAATAGGTATAGGAAGACTCAGACACATCAGTGTGTATCTCTACAGTTTCGTCTACGTTACGAGTACCATCTGTATCAACAATAAAATATGCAGTTTCAATTTTGGTCATCCGAAGCCAGACGCGAAGAATAATTCCCGTCATCCCGATTCCACCAACCGCGGCCCAAAAAATATCGCCAGATGGATCGTCTTTAGTTCCCCTCAGCTCAAGTGTTATCACAGATCCATCAGCTATCAGGAGCTCCATACGAACAACATGTTCTCCAAATGATTCAGACGAGTGATGATTCTTTCCGTGGATATCACACGCAATTGCGCCGCCAACTGTTACTTCCCTGGTACAAGGAAGAACAGGAACCCACAAACCGAAGGGCAAGGCCACTCGCATAAGAAGATCTAAGTTAACGCCAGAATCCATAACAATCACCCCCGTATCCCTATCAATAGAATATATTTGATTGAAATTTGATAGGTCTAATACTGCACCCCCGCAATTTTGAGCCGGATCGCCATATGATCGACTCAAGCTGCGGGCAATTATTCCCCTATTTTTTCTTGACCCTCTGATCTACTGTTAACTCAAGGACTTTCTTAATTTCGTCGACTTTTTTAATATTATAAACTTCCGAAATAGCTGGCATGCGCCGTCCAAATCCGGATATTTTCCGCTTGGTGGAGGCTACGCTAATTTTAATCACCCTTTACTTAATTATTTCAGCTCAGTCTTGACCCAAGGCACAATGCTTTGACTCTTGACAATACCACGGCAGGGAATATGGTCAAGTGCTTTATGGTTGAATCTTTCGATCGACTCCGTTCTGGCTGGCAATTAATGTAAAATGCCGATTATTTTCACTGGTGCTACTGCATACAAATTGGTTTAAATTGAAGCACGATTGTTTCAAATATTTTCCGACTTTTACTAGACTTCATTTTTTGTTCAAAAGCGCCCATTTCCAAGGTTTAGCGATAGCATTGTATTAGCAAAACGCTAATATTAATTACCTAACCATAAACAATTGGGCATGAGGAGTATGCATAAATACTGGTAGAAATAGCTCGTTCGCTTGTCGATTAATTGCGTACTTTAATGGTAAGCGTCACCTCGAATTAACTATCATTAAGAAAAACATTTTGCTTCCATGTGTTCAAAGTTAGACAACATTGTTTTCCAGTATTGAGGATTTACATCAAACTCAAGCCTTAAGAGTTCATATGGTGTGATGTCACTTCAGCGCTGAGAAAGCATTACAGCTCGGCCGCCGAGAGCCTACTTGCGGCGTAACAGTGCTGACCAACAACTCCAAACATATCTCCGGAAGCGAGTCGAGTAGGCGGGTCAAAGCGCGCGACGCTCGTGGACATGAACAGAAGAAGTAAACTCGGCTAATGAAGACGGCAGCGTGAACATGGAAGCCACGCGAACGACGTGCCGCGAGGCTCCCCAGACGGCAAAGTTGTTCGCTCTTGCCGGGATTAATCTGGCAATGATGTGACGCACTTTTGCGTCTTATTTGCTCTCCTGATCCGGTCTGATTCACGTTCTTCTAATAGCATTTTGAAGATGTGCGAGTCGAGCGTTCTGATCACGATGCTGACGTACAAACAAGCGGAATCCTCGACCCACTCGGGCAATTTCAGTCTTATCAGTAGTGCCGAGAGCAGATGGCGCCGATAGCAACAAACTTGGTCAAAGCCTGATGTGACTCGATGAGTTTTCCAAGATACTCTTCTACTGCTCTCGGACCCAATACTGCAAGGCACCGACTCAACATCGACCTGCTGAGCCAGTTAGAACACCAATCCGATGGCAACAGCTGTAACCCTCACCACACATGTGTGGCACAACTCTACCTCAAAGGAACACTTTTAAATGGCAAGCATTCCCGGGCATTAGGGTGGCCTTGTGTATTTCGGAGTGGGCGAGCATGTTTGGGGGGGGGAAGTCGGTGAAGGTTTTCGCGATAAGTGTGAACTGTTCTGGTTCGTCGTTGTCGAGGTAGAGAACACTGTGGTGGTCATTGGAGATCAGTTACAGAAGCACTATGTAAAGAGGGAGGGAAAAAGTTCGTGCAATCACTCGTTTAAAGAAAGGCGCATAGAGTTATTTAGTTAAAAGGGTAATAGTAAGACAGAGCCAGAAACACGAGGTTTCTTATCTCTATTCTGATCTAACCGTTTTAGGATTACGGGCGTAGGCCTTAAAAGCTCGCACTATTCGGTAGTTCGTGTTGGCTTCAATTACAGAGGAAAGCTCTTCTCCGTCAGCAATCCATTGGAGAGGATCAAAACTGCTGTTCCATCGCTGAGCGACGCCAACTCTGCCCTCGCTTTGAAAATTTTCCCGCCATTCTCTGATCCATCCATCGAAGGAATGGGGTGAGTTTCTTAAAGCTTGGTGGGCTGCAGAACAGAATGCGTTCTCTTCTGCTTCATCTACTCCCCAGACTGCTGAGGGTCTTGCATTGTCGGGGTAAATTATTACGTAGGTGTGTTTCATGAAACGGTTTTATTTGCAGGGGCTAGGGGGATGGGTCGGTGTAGATAGTTCGCGAATCTTCTATCGACAGTTACATCAGCCTCTGCTTCTATCTGTCTTGCAATCCACAGCCCTTCTTGTAGCCAGCTGTTGAGGTCAAAGCCCTCTCTCCACCAAGAAACAAACGAAGCTCCAACACCATATCCATAGTTTTCGATCCAAGTGCGGTTCCAGCGTTTTAAGATTTCGGTTAGGGCAATGCTGAGGTGTAGGTCAGATGGTTGAAGGGAATCGTCTTCACGTTCGCGCTGTATGTCATCCCTTTCTGACCATAGTCCCCAATCCATCCCTTCTTCAGGAAACAGTGTGATTATCGGAGTAGGTACTTTCGGCATCCTCCCCAATCCCTTCCGCCTCGGTCGTCATTGGTGTAGGCATTGTGCAGGGTAGAAGAGCTACTCCATACAATGGCGTAGCTTCTGACTTTAGAGTAAGTGTTATACCTTACTTTAATGTATGTCCCAGGCCTGCTTGTTTTATTGGTGAACTCTTGTGATAGGAGCGTATGTGCTACGCAGGTCTGAAGGTCTTCCCAAACCTGTCTCGTTATCTCCTCTTGAGGGGGCATGTGGTTATCGGCAATATGCCAAAGATCCCTGCAGTATAGACTCACGCCAGAGTGGTGAAAAACGGTAAGTTTTCCGTTGTCATATCCGCCAATGCACTCATGCATTCTATCAAAATTGTCTCCGATAACTTCCTCTGCATCGGTTGATCTACTGGCTGGTCGGTTGGCTCCGAAGGCTGATATTTCTTGGTATGCCGGAAGAGGAAAATTAGGAGAACGGATAAGCCCTCGCTGAAAATACTGCAAATCCCCTCCGTCTTTAGTCGGTTTGATGTCTGCAGTCGGATACCCGTATTTTCCTTTTTCGAAACCGCTATTTGCCCATTCATACAGAACTGGACCATAGATAGGATGGGCTCCGGTTGCTGGAGACCAGTAGATAAAACCCCAGCCAAACTTGCTGAATTTTCCAACTCCATCTGGAGTTGATGTCTCATCCTCGATTGGGTAGCTGAGCATTTGTCCTTGTTCGGCACCTGTCTCCAGCCACGAACTCATTGCGACGTCCGACACCATCAGGAACGCCGAGTTCATTGGTCTTCGGCCAAGTGAGGAAACTTTTTGGTCCACCGAGAGAATCGTACTTTTCCCGGATCTTTCCGCACACCTTAAAAGGACTAGGCCAGTACGTCCGACAGTTATCAACGGCGGCAAACGTCTGTACTCCAGAGCGTGTTTGCGTGGCTTGTTCTTTAACCTCTTGAATTTCAGCTTGGTTAGCTTGTTCTTTCGTGAATCCACCGGGAATTTGTTCTTTATCGGAACGCATCTTCCCTGGAGTGATTTTGCTTTTGGGGTTGGTGGTGGGGTGCTAGTTCCTACCTGTTTGGTTATCAACGTTGTTGTCATCGAACCCCGGTTCTGCTGGTTCTAGGTTTTCTCGCCCGGGTGCAACCTGATCAGCGTGGTTGTCTGCTGGTGTACTGGCAGTTGTTGGTGGTTGTGTGGGTTGAGCCTGCACGGCAGGGGTGAACCCCATGCCAGGGGTGATGGCGAATAGGAAAGTGGTGATAATGCGCGATGGTCTGGCCATGGTGGGGCATCTTTCGCTGTAGTGGACCGTGAGAAAAGAGCTTAGTGTGAGAAACGTATCTCGGGAATGAAAAATGACTGAATAGTTGGAAAAACTTGCAAAATCCCAGGGAAACTGTTGAACAACTCTTGTAGGAATTGCTGCAAGAAGCCATAGGGGAGCCTGATTTATTGAGGTATCTATTCTGCTTACATATGGAAATGGCAAGCGCGAACCTTGAAGGAAGTGCTTGATTAGTGTTCTAGTCGGAGTGAGTGGCTTGGGGCACTCGAAACTAAGAGACAGGGGTGGCTGAGTTGGTGGATGCACGATTAGCCGAGGATGAACAGTCCCACCTCCCTGCGATCGGAGCCATCGAAAACCCCGCCACGCATGCGCGTGCGAGCTACCGCTAAAAAACGAAGCGCCCCAGCTCACTTCTCGCTTGGTACGGTGGAAAACATGAGTACCTCACAGGATGGCAATTCCACTAACGATTTTGGAAATCCAGGCGAAAAGAACCAGGTCAGTTTCCGCCCGGCCTTGGAAGCAGATCGTCCCTTTTTAGAGGAGCTCTTCCACGAGATCGATACCTGGGGCGAGGATCGTCCGTTATCTGAAAACTTCCACAATGATCGCGAAAAATACGTGGGTCAGTGGGAAGAAAGTATGGGGGGAGTCATCGCGGAACTCAATGGTCAGCGCGTCGGAGCCACCTGGCTTCTCGAGCTTCCACAGGAACGATGCGGCTCCGGTTACATCAGTGAAGACATCCCCGAACTCGCTATTTCTATGGTTCGTGGCAAAACTGGCCATGGGCTAGGCCGAATGTTACTCAAGACAGCTTTAGAGGTGGCACTCGACAAAGGAAAGCCGGGTGTCAGCCTCGCAGTCGATAAGGGTAACGACCGCGCCTACCACGTATATGAGACCTTGGGATTCAAGGAAGTCGACTACAACCATGACACAGACTGCCACGTAATGCTGTACGACTTTCAAGACCACAACAACCAGACAAACGTCCTCGGCTCCATTACCCACGACAGCTAATTGTGGACAGTCTTGAACGCCTTCAAGGGAAACTAAACCCCAGTTTGATCGCAGAATAGCGACCTCACTGGGGTTCTAGAGCTGGAGACGAGACTTGAACTCGCAACCTACGCATTACAAGTGCGTTGCGCTGCCAATTGCGCCACTCCAGCGTCGCCCTCGGGGTTTTGCCTTCAACTTGAACCCCTCAAGCAGTCAAAGACTATCAGTGCACCACCCCTTAACGCCAAATGACCCCCACAATCGCCCCAAAAAATTAGCTGCACGTCCTCTCAGGAAGGTACGGTTGTCAGCGTGCGTATCACACTAAAGAATGCGCTTCGAAAAGGCGCTGACCTGTTGTTTTCAGGAAACAGGGCAACGATCGACGCCATCCGCATGGCACCACCGCCATCTCCTCTGGCTCCGATTGATTTCACCGACACTGCCAAGATCCACGCTGTACTGAATCTCGCGGGTCGTATCGGTGATCTTCTCCTATCTGCCGGCACTGGTAATTCCGATGCGAAAGCGCAGATCCGTGCAATCACCCACGCTTATGGTCTCCACTACACGCATGTGGACATCACTCTCAACACCATCACGGTCTATGCCTACTATGACCAGAAGAAAAATCCTGCGTCGGCCTTCCGTGTCGTTCACTCCCTCACCACGGATTTTTCTCGCTTGGTGGAGGTGGATCAGCTGATCCGCTCCATTTGCCGAGGTGCGGTCAGCCTCGAGGAAGCTCAACGGATTCTTTTTAAGATTGAGACGTCTCCCCTGCCTTATCGCAACCGTTATGCCCTCTTGGCATGGGGATTCTTTGCCGGCGCTGTGGCACTGCTTTTAGGCGGTGGTTGGGCCGTAGCGTGCGTAGCCACCATCACTACCATCTTCACCATCTTCGCCAACGCCTGGTTGGCGTCGAAGTCTTTGCCACTTTTCTTCCAAAACGTTATTGGCGGGTTCGTCGCTGTGTTTCCAGCGGGTCTCGCCTATCGACTCGCAGATGATTTCGGCTTTTATCTTCCCCCATCCCTTGTCGTCGCATCGTGTATCGTCGCGCTTCTGGCGGGTTTGACTTTGGTTCAGGCGCTCCAAGACGGAGTCACTGGCGCCCCTGTTACATCATCTGCCAGGTTCTTTGAAACCATCCTCAGCACTGGCGCGATCATCGCTGGAATAGCAGTCGGCATCCAATTCACCACCTTCGTTGGCCTGACCCTGCCACCTCTGGATCAGAACCAGGCTGTTGGTCTGCTTGGTTCCACCTCAGTGCGAATCATCTCGGGCGCGATCGCCACGATGTTCTTTTGCATCGCCTGTTTCACAGAACGGCAGTCAATGCTTGTGGCGTCGACGACCGCCCTGGTAGCCAGCGTGGCGTACTATTTCATCCTCAATACCCTCGACTTGGGTGTGCTGGCAGCTGCTGCTGTTGCAGGGCTTATCGTGGGATTTGCTGGCGGTGTTCTCTCCCGGCGTTTTCAAATCCCACCGCAAATCACTGCGGCCGCCGGCATCACCCCATTCCTACCGGGGCTAGCGCTCTACCGCGGCATGAGCAATATTCTTAACGACAACTTCGTCACAGGCCTATCCAACTTAGCGCTCGCGCTAGGAACCGCCACTGCGCTGGCCGCGAGTGTTGTTCTCGGTGAGTGGATTGCTCGCCGTATTCGCCGCCCTGCTTTACCGCGCATGCGTGGTACCGTCCCGACGCCACGAATGACCTCAACCGGCCGCATCCGCCAACCTCTGCACTGGCGCCGTCAGCAGAAATCTAGCGTGCGCTCTCTATGGCAACTCGATACACAGGTAGCAGACCGCGAAGCTCCACTGCTGAACCATGACACCTCAGACCACGATCATGGCACCTCACACCGCGTCTCCCCCAGGTACAAAGAGCATTCTGGGAGCCATCCCAGCGGACATGAAGAAACGAAACCGACTGCAGCTGGTGCCACGGAGGAACAGCGTAGCGGTACCGCTCCAGAAGGCGAAGGGGAACAAGCATGAACGAAGCGCTAGAGTAGAGTGGTTAGGAAAACAGACCACGAATCAAGGGGATGAACAGTGCCGCCGAAGGTCACCGACAACCGCTCCGCAAACGCAGAATCTCTCCACGCCGTTGAAGCCGAGACCGCGGAAGCAGCCCAGCGAATTGTCGCTACATACTCCGAGGACTTCCTGGATGCGGTAACGCTCATGTCCATGCTAGGAGTGGAACCAGAAGGCCTCATCCACCGCAAGGTTCTCGCCGAGATTGAAGCCAAAGAAGCCGAGACTAAGAAAGCAACACGCAAGACAACCAAGAAAGCTTCAAAGAAGGCGGCTAAGAAAACAACCAAGAAGACCACCAAAAAGGCCGCAAAAAAGACGGCCAAAAAATCTGCCAAGAAGACCACCAAAAAGGCGGCTAAGAAAGCCGCAGAGTAGGCAAATACTCACGTGACTAATGCGCCCCTCACCAACCAAACAATTCAGAGCGGCGATGTGTCCGCAGATTTCGTCGTAGTCGCCAATAGGCTGCCAGTCGACAGGAATACAGACCCCACAACAGGCGAAGTGAGCTGGACTCCCTCACCCGGCGGACTAGTCACAGCCTTGCGCCCCGTCTTGCAGGCCAATGACGGCGCGTGGATCGGCTGGCCCGGAAGTACGAGTCCCGTCACGCTGGAAGACATGCCCAGCGCCGAGGAATCCGGCCTTCACACCATCCCGGTGAATTTGGACGACGAAGACTTCGAACAGTTCTACGAAGGCTTTTCCAACGCGACACTCTGGCCCCTATACCATGACCTCATCGTCCCACCACGCTACGAACGCACGTGGTGGCAGCGCTATGAGCAGGTCAATCAGCGCTTCGCAGACACGACCGCGGCGATTGCCTCCGAAGGAGCGACCGTCTGGGTTCAGGACTATCAACTCCACCTCGTCCCCGGACTCCTACGCAAACAACGTGGCGACATATGCATAGGTTTCTTCCTCCACATCCCCTTCCCCAACGCAGAACTATTCCGTCAACTGCCCTGGCGAGAAGAAGTATTGCAGGGAACACTAGGCGCAGACGTCGTGGGATTCCACACACAGGACAGTGCCCGCAACTTCCTCGACACATTACGTGCCCTCGGATACGACGTTTCCACCGATGACGATGAAGATGCCGCCGAATTCATCAATGGAAGCCGTCTTCCGGAAGAAAGTTTGATTGTGGGGCGCGTCGCCGTGCCCAATGCTCAGCACTCCGAGGCCGGCTCAACCCGTACCGTCCGCGTCGGTGTGTTCCCCATTTCAATCGATTCCGCTCAAGTCCAAGCCCAGGCACTCGCCCCCGAAACAATGGCAGAAGCTCATCAGCTCCGTGCGCGTTTGGGATCTCCGAAATGGTTGCTCAGTGGTGTCGATCGAATGGACTACACCAAGGGGATCCTCCATAGGCTGCTCGCAGTAGAACAATTGTTAGACAGTGGGAGGCTTAAGGCGGAAGACGTAGTGGTGGTGCAGGTCGCCACACCGTCCCGTGAACGCTTGGAAGAGTATCGTGCGACGCGCGAAGAGGTGGAGCGCGTCGTATCCCGAATCAACGGCAACTACGGCCAGCTGGGGCGGCCCCTCGTGCACTACATTCACCACGGGTTGCCATTCGAGGAAATCGTTGCGCTGTACGCCACCACGGACATCATGCTGGTGACAGCACTCAAAGACGGAATGAACCTCGTGGCGAAAGAATACGTAGCCAGCCACTCCGACGGATCCGGAGCGCTCGTGCTATCCGAATTCACCGGCGCTGCCACCCAGCTGACACAGGCCTACATGTGCAATCCACACGACGGCGAATCGATCTGCGAAGCAATACTCTCCGCCACCTCCGAGGACCCCACCGCCCAACGCCAGCGGATGCTCGATATGTGGAATCAGGTGCAGAATAACGACGTGGACAGCTGGGCCGCAAGCTTCCTCGCCGAACTCAAGGAGACAAAGTGACCTACCGCAGCGACCTCACCCGCTCTGCCTCGTCACCAGGTTCTAATCGCCCTCTGCCTCTGGCTTCGACCGACGCCAGCAGCTACCCTGCCTCGACCATGCCGGAACATCCCGGTTCCCCAGCGACACCAGATGCATCCGCACCGTCCACAACAAACGCGTCACTCAGACGGCGCTGCATAGGAGCCAGCGCTTTAGCCTTCGTGAGTCTCGGACTCCTGACAGCATGTGGTAATTCAGATTCCCCAGTGGGAAACACGCAATGGCAGGTAACCGAAATCTACGATGATTCCTCCCGTGCCAATTACCTTCCAGATAACCTGCAAGGCCGTGCCTACGTAGTAATCGGCGAGGACTCGCTTACGGGTGCCAGCGGCTGTCTCTCCCTCCGAGGAAATGTGGAATGGAATTATGAACAAGACGAACTGAGTATTAGTGGGTTTACGTCGGAGCCATTGGATAAAGATGCACAGTGTCTTCCAGGTGATGAAGATACCGCCGCACGAATGAAGGATGTAATGGATGGCCACACTCTCTCTGTCAGCCGCCCGGAGTCAGACACATTAAAACTCCAACAGGTTCTCGACGGACTAGAGGACTGGCAAACTGCGCCTAGTGTGGAATTCTTCAGTGGGGACTAGCGGGGGCTGATCCAATTGCTCCATACAGCGTGACCAGCACGGCTCAGCCCTAGCACGGCTAGTGCGAGTTATACAGCGTGATGCAGTGCTGGTGACAAGCCCGGTAATGCGGACAGCACAGGTTAGATAACCGCGGCGCGTGGTCCGTGCAGGTTAGATAACCCCGGCGCGTGGTTAGCCAGGATTGAACGGCCTGGTACAGCATGACTTGCCCACCTCACCTGCCACCATAAAAATCTTTCGAAAGAGAGGCCTACGGCCAATGACCAATCAATCCGGATACAATACTTCCCCAGAAAACGCTTCACACAAGTGTGACGTCGAAGGCGAAAGCATCATGAAAAACGATGCTGCGTCGCTCGATATAAGCAAGACTTCCACCCGGGGCCCACAAGAGGACGCGACAAACCCACAGGGGCACTCCGCACCCCCACAAGAAGAGGTGACAAAATCACATGGGGTGGCCGGGAACACGAAAGAACCGACTGCGCCGGTGACTGAACACGACCTGAAATATTTGGGTGGAGCGCCCCAGCTCGTTGTCGCAATGGACTTTGATGGTACCCTCGCCCCCTTCTCCGACGACCCATCCGCATGCCGCGCAGAAGACGGAGCGATAGAAGCTCTAACCGAACTGTCGCAAATACCTGGTACCACTGTTGTTGTGATTTCCGGGCGCAACCTGACTCAATTGTCCGATGTAACAGGACTCGACCCACAACGCGCGTCGGAGGCTTCCTCTCCTGGTGACGGCATCATACGCATGGTCGGCAGCCACGGAGCAGAGGCAGCCGACCAGCCAACTAGTGACTTAAGCGAGACTCAACGTACACAATTAACAAAACTCAAACAGTTCGCCGAAGACCAAGCCAAACGAACCCCAGGCATGTGGGTCGAATACAAACCATTTTCCGTCAGCCTGCACGTGCGCACAGCTGAGGACAAAACCATCGCGTCAGCAGCGGTTTCCGAGTTTCAGAGATTTGCACAGCGCACCCCTGGGAGCAAAATCACGTTAGGAAAGGACATCTTTGAAGTTGCTGTGAGCCAGGCGACCAAGGGAAGCTACATGTCGGAACTCCTTGAACGGATGTCCCCGCCAGTCGATGCCGTAGTTTTCGCGGGAGACGACACAACCGACGAAACCGTCATGGCTATCCTGCACAAGGAGCGGGATATAAGCATTAAAGTCGGCGAGGGTTCATCTCAAGGTAACCGCCGTTTGGATGACTGTGTTGCAGTGCGGGACTTCCTTGTTCGCCTCGCTTCTATTCGCAGCTCCATGATCAGCAGCCTCCACTCATAAAAACTGCTGCCCTCTGTGCTTGCAGCGCCCTCTTCGCATCGCTGGCGCTAGCGCGTTAGTAGTGCGTCACCCCAGTACGAATTATAAGAGAAAACGGCGGAAGAAAAAACGTAAAAATATCCCCACAAGCGGAATCCTCAAGTCGACTCACCTGGGCTTTTGACACCAACAAAACCATCTGTGGGGATAATTTTTCGTTTTCTTCATTCAGGCTGCACGAAAAGAGCTATTCCAGGCGTGGACTTCCAAACAAAATGACCATTAGAGGTACTACAACGCGCCTACCCGCGGGGCTCCAACAGAGTTGCCTTCGATAACTGTGGTTTCGAGCAAAATGCGCCTAGGGGCATCCCTGCCAGATCCGTGTGCAATCAACGCCGCCAGCACACTGCCGCTGGTCAGGCCCTTATCCTTTGACGGCTGTCTCACTGTTGTGATGCCGAGTTCCACAGCTTTGGGAATGCCGTCAAATCCCGTTACTGATAGTTGCTCCGGAATATTCCAACCCCGGTCAGCTGCTAGTTCTGCTACTGCCAGAGCCATGTTGTCGACTGTGCATACTACGGCTGTTATCTCCGGGTGCTTGTCCAGTAGTTCTTTGGCTGCACTGCGGTTGTTGGTGGCATCGTTGATGTGCCGTTCGACTATTGGCACGTCTGCGCGTTCAACCTCAACCTCTGCAAGTACTTCGAGTACACCTTCGATCCGGGAGCGTTGTACGTGCATTGCAGCATTATTTAGGCGTTCGGCGCTGACAGGGCCATTGTTGGGTTGGCGGTCTAGGCGGATGCATAGGATGCCTATTTTTCTGTGCCCGGCGTCTGTTAGTTTTCGAACTACTGGTTGTATTGCTTGTTTGTCGTCGATTCCTACGTAGTTCAATTCTGGCTGGTCAGTTGGCTGATCGCAGATGACGGTCGGCAGGTTGCGATTGGTTACTGCTGCGAGGTATGGGTCGTCTTTGGCCACGGAATACACTATGAAGCCGTCAACGCTAGCTTGGTTGATTAGCGTGGTGGCCTTACTTGTGGTTTCTTTCTTGACCGGGTTTGTAGCCTCGATCTTTTTTTGATTCGCAGTCTCTTTTACAGTCGGTTCCTTTGTGTCCGATCCTTTTGGGGTTGGTTCTGTTGTGCCCGGTTCTGTTGCCTCGGGGTAAGTTGTCTCTTTTTTCTCCGACGCCAGCTCGCCAGCTCCTGCTGGGATCAGTAGCATCGAAACGCCCATATTCCCACACGCGACTGATACGCCGGACATGAATTCTAAGGATGCTTGGTCTTCGAAGGCGTAGGTGAGTTCTTCGGTGAGAAGCACACCAATCGCACCAGCTCGGCGTGTGCGAAGGGAACGCGCGGTGGGGTCAGGGCCGGGATATCCGAGATGCTGTGCAGTTCGGAGGATTTTTTCGCGGAGCTCAGGTGAGAGTTGGTCTGGGCGATTATAAGCGTTGGATACGGTGGTACGGGAGACGCCGAGTTCTGCAGCAATGGATGCAAGGGTTCCTCGGCGGGCGGATCGACTCATGGGGTTCAGTGTATGGGGTGCTGCTTGATCGGGAAAGATGAATGCACGATTCAGCGATGATGGGGGCATAGCTTCACGATTCAGTCGTGACGGAAACACCACTGAGCAATCCACCATGACGGGAGCGAAGCTGACCAACCCAGAAGGGCGAGATAGAAGCTGACCAACCCAGAAGGGCGAGATAGAAGCTGACCAACCCAGAAGGGCGAGATAGAAGCTGACCAACCCAGAAGGGCGAGATAGAAGCTAACTGACCCACTATGGCAGGGACAATTGCATGATCTACTAAGCGGGGAGGTACGGCTCCAGCGCCCGTCATCACTGATTACTTGTTTTACATTGACAACCGTTATCAAGAACAATAACTTTGTCGTCATGAAAAAGAAGCTTGCCTCCCTCCTAGGTATTGCCACGTTGACCATGGGTGTGACAGCCTGTGCAGACGGTGGTTCCAAAGACCCAGCCGCTGATAACGGCACCATCAAGATCGTCGCATCAACCTCCATTTGGGGCGACATTGCAAAGACTGTTGCTGGTGATTCCGACAAAGTTAAGGTTGTGAGCATTCTTAGCTCCACCGATGACGATCCGCATGAATACGAGGCAACTGCTAAGGATCTCGCCGAATTGGACGACGCAGATATTGTCGTCGGCAATGGTGGCGGATACGACAACTGGTTGACCGACCACGTTAAAGACGGAACTGAGTTGATCACTGCTGCGCCTCTCGCGGAAGCGCATCACCACCACCATGGTGATCACGACCACGGTGCCGAAGGTGAAGACGCCCACGGCCACGACCACGGTGCCGAAGGTGAAGACGCCCACGATCACGACCACGGTGCCGAAGGCGAAGACGCCCACGCCCACGGCCACGACCACAGCGGTCACAACCACGGCGCAGCCTTCGTAAACGATCCTCATGTTTGGATGGATCTAGAGAAGGTAGACGAGTTCGCAGAGCACCTGGCTAAGAAACTTCATGAGATGGACAACAGCATCCCTGAAGATTCTGCTAAGCCTGTAGAGCAGAAAACCGACGAGTTGGAGAAGCGTGTACAGAAGCTCAAGCAGGCTGATTACATCCTCACGGAGCCAGTCGCTTACCACTTGATCGCGCACTCCGCTTTCCATGATGTCACCCCATCTGGTTTTGCGAAGTCCATCGCCTCCGAATCCGAACCATCTGCTGCCGATATCGCTGCAGCTCAGAAAGTCATCAAAGATGGCGGTGTCAACGTGGTGATCACTAACCAGCAGTCCCAGTCACCTGCTTCTCAGGAGCTCATCTCTGCTGCGAAGGAAAAGAATGTCAGCGTAGTCAACATCAACGAAACTCCTGAGCCTAACCAGTCCTACTTCGACTACGTGGACGCTTTCCTCTCCTCTTTGGAAGACGCAACCAAGTAGTCCATTCGCGTGCCGGGTGCACAAAGAGCACACTTGCTCGCCCCCTAAACATCGGCTTCCTCCGAGCAGGACCCGGGGACAAAATGCCCCTCCGAGCAGGACCCGGCACATAATACACAGACAGATACCAACATCACTAACATGCCCCTTCAATTCCACAACGCTGCTGTGGAACCACTCTGGCGCGATCTCAACCTTGAGGTCGCGCCTGGTGAGTTTCTGGCTGTTCTCGGTTCCAACGGCGTGGGCAAGTCCACGCTGCTCAACGTCGCTCTCGGTACTCGGCGCCTATCATCCGGCACCGTTAGCGTCGACGGCCCCATCGGCTACATCCCCCAGCAGCGCATGTTCGATCCAAACACCCCTCTACGCGCGAAAGATCTGGTGGGTCTCGCGGTGGCCAATGGCGTATTCACCAATCGCCGACCCAAAAAATCTCAAGTATTAGATGCCCTAGCGGAAGTAGGGGCAACAGGACTGGCGGATCTTCGCGTCGGCGAGCTCTCCGGTGGTCAGCAACAACTCATCCGCCAAGCACAAGCACTCGCCAACAACCCGAAGCTTTTGTTGTGCGATGAGCCTCTGCTTTCCATGGATCTTCGCGCACAGAAACGCACAGTGGAGCTTCTCGACTCGCGGCGTCGTGAGCACAACACTGCGGTTGTATTCGTCACGCACGGCATCAACCCAATCTTGGAGGTCACCGATCGAGTTCTCTACATCACGCCACATGGTCATGTCATCGGCACTGTAGATGAAGTGATGACTTCCGAAACGCTCTCCGAGCTATACCGCACAGACGTAAAAGTGTTGAATGTCGATGGAAGGTTGGTCGTCGTATGAGTGATTTCCACACCGGTAATTGGCTCGCAGACACCGTAACTCTGCTCAACGTAGACTTCGTTCAGAATGCGATCCTCGCTGCTCTCCTCCTGGGTATCGTCTCTGGAGCTATGGCACCGCTCATCGTGATGCGCAACATGAGCTTCGCCGCGCATTCCACCGGAGAATTAGCGCTCATGGGTGCTGCCGCCGCTCTCTTGTTTGGCTTTGGGGTCACCTGGGGAGCATTACTTGGGGCAGTGATAGCCTCCGTTGTATTAACTCTGTTGGGGGCTCGTGAGCAGGACAGTATTGTCGCTGTCGTCCTCAGCTTCGGCATGGGACTGTCGGTGCTGTTTATTTATCTGTATCCGGGGCGTTCTTCAGCAGCTTTTAGTTTGCTGACCGGCCAGATTGTGGGCGTGTCCACGGCTAGCTTGGGGGTGCTGCTCATACTCGCAGTTGCTGTGGTTGTGATCATGGCCCTGTTATGGCGCCCAATGCTTTTCGCTACGGTTGATCCGGTGGTCGCTGCGGCGTCGGGGGTTAAGGTAAAAGCTCTTGCAGTTGTTTTTGCGGTGCTCATAGGTGTGGTTGCTAGCCAAGGTGTGCAGATCGTCGGCGCGTTGCTGCTGATTGCGCTGTTGATCACTCCAGGGGCTGCTGCGGTGAAGGTCACCGCTAATCCGATGGTGGCTGTGGTACTATCCGGTCTTTTTTCCGTGATTTCTGCTGTGGGAGGCTTAGTGCTTTCCCTTGCCCCCGGCCTGCCGGTTTCTGTGTTTGTGACCACTATCTCGTTTCTGATCTATCTCATCTGTCGTGGCCTGGCTTATCTTCGTTCCCGACGCATGAATGCCGACGAAGTACGCGCCCGGGAATATGCGAAATCTACCTCCACGCTAGACCCCAATGATAATTCGACCGGGCACCATCATCAGAACCCTATCGTCCCCTAGAGAGTCCGGCGACGTCACCGAAGGGATCTAATGGTGGTCTGGAACTGCCAAGGCCTGGTTATTCCACCGCTAAGTCCCACGGTGCTGCGTCGAGGTACCACGGCATGGCGCACCGAGCGACTACGGCATGCCGCCCCGAGTGCCTATGGTGGCGCAGCGTCGAGCAACTACGGCATGCCACCCCGAGTGTCTACGGGATGCAGCGTCGAGTGACTAGCGCGCAGTTCAACGAATAGTTGCAGCATGCCTCGTTGAACAACTGCCGCGTGGCTCCTTATCTTTCGGTGCGACGCTGGCGGGCAAACTCAGAAAGCACAACCCCCGCAGCAACAGAGGCGTTCAGAGACTCAACCTTGCCCGCCATCGGGATGGACACAATGCTGTCGCATGTCTCCCTCACCAAGCGAGAGAGGCCTTTGCCTTCTGAGCCAACGACGATGACTACCGGAGTAGTGCCGTCATAAGTATCCAACGTGTGCTCTCCTCCAGCATCCAAACCAATCACCTGGTAGCCGGCGTGCTGGAACTGTTTCAAAGCTCGAACCATATTCGTAGCCTTCGCTACAGGCAGCCGAGCTGCAGTACCGGCGGAAGTACGCCAGGCAACCGCAGTGACGGAAGCGCTACGTCGCTCGGGAATAACCACGCCGTGCCCACCAAATGCCGCAACGGAGCGGATCACGGCACCCAGATTACGAGGGTCAGTGATGTTATCCAACGCCACGATCAAACCGGGTTGATCAGAAGCACTCGCGCGCTCGATAACATCCTCAACCTCGCGGTACTGATAAGGCGATACCTGCAAACCAATCCCCTGGTGCATACCATTGCCTATCATGCGGTCCAGTTCTTGTTTGGATACCTCCATCACCGCAATACCGCGATCCGCACATGTATGAACAGCTTCTGAAAGACGCTCATCCCCCTTGGCGCCTTCAGAAACGAACAATGCCGTCGCCGGGACTCGGGCATGTAAACACTCAATCACTGGGTTACGTCCAACCACAAGTTCAGCCTGATCCCCAACCCCATGCTGCTTCCGGGCTGCGGCGCGGTTATCGTGTGCGCCCGACGCACGCCGCTGCTGCTGCCTCTTGCGTTTATACGCTGCGTGATAAGTGCGATCTTCAGCCTTCGGAGTCGCTTTCTTTCCCGCAAGGCCCTTGCGGCGCTGACCACCGGACCCCTTCACAGAGCCCTTCTTATTGGTCTTACGGATAGCGCCCCTGCGCTGTGAATTACCGGCCATTATTCTCCCTAGTATTTCGAACTCGCCCAAGTTTATATACCGCGTCTGTTTATATTCCACCCCGGTGCCTTGCATGCACCGCGCCACGTAAAGCTCATCGCCTAGAGCAATCGGGCACTGACTAACCGAGCCCCAGGTATACCCATGGGCTGCACGGATAGGCGGTATTCAGGCCAGACGACGCGCACCGGTAGTATTTCTCGCATGACTACTGGAAAAAACCTGCCCCTGTCTGGGCCGGGCAACGCCGAAGCGGCAGCTGCACACGCTTCGCACGCGCCCGCACACACAGAATCATCCGCTGCAGCTCCCAACAACGCAGCCAAGAACTCCACAGTTTCTAATGCCACAGGTGCAGCTGCTCAACCCACCGATAGCACCCCGCGGCATATTCACGTTCCGCGTACGCTCTATCCGATTTTTGTCGCCGTGTTCATCGGCGTACTCATCGTCTCCAACATCACTGCTACTAAGGGTGTAGCAATCGGCCCGCTGGTTACTGACGGCGCGTTCTTCCTCTTCCCCCTGTCCTACGTGATCGGTGACGTACTATCCGAATGCTACGGCTATAAGGCGACGCGCAATGCTGTATGGGCTGGTTTCGCCATACTGGCACTAGCAATGCTCTGCTTCTTCATCGCCATTAAGCTGCCTCCGGCTGAGTTCTATGACAACCAAGCGGCGTTCGAAACCGTCCTGGGCACTGTGCCTCAACTAGTTCTAGCTGGGTTGGCGGGATATATCTTCGGCCAATTGCTGAACGCATGGTCGCTGAATGTCATCAAGAAGCACACCGGTGAAAAAGCTCTATGGGCACGTCTCATGGGTTCGACCATTGTCGGCGAATTTGTCGACACACTCATCTTCTGTTCCATCGCTGCGACGGCAATCGGGATCGACAGCTGGGGCGCATTCATTAACTACGTCGTTGTTGGCTTCTTCTGGAAAACCTTCGTGGAATTCTGCGTCATGCCAATCACCTATGCCGTGATCGCATGGGTCAAGAAGAACGAGGGCTATTATGAACAGCCGTCGGTTATGCCCGCTCGTCCTTCAACGACCACTTAGCCCCCTCGGCGGTATCCGTCACCTCGATACCGGCAGCCTTGAGTCGGTCTCGGACTTCATCGGCTACCGCCCAGTTCTTCTCAGCGCGAGCCTCTGCCCGGCGCTCCAACTCGGCTTTCACGAGGATGTCGAGAGCCCCCATTGCTGCGTCGGAACCGCCGAGTGAAGCCAAAGATGACTCTAACCACGTAGCTGACAGAGGATCAACACCTAATACTGCAGCCATAGCGCGGACGCGGCCGGCCAGTTCGATCACCTCTGCTTGTGCAGATCGATCTCCGGCTTCTGCCTTATCAAGAATCTTGTTACCGGCACGAATGGTCTCGTGAATAATGGCCAGAGCCTGAGGTACTGCCAGATCATCGTCAAGTTTTTCCGCAAATACTTCCGGGACGGTACCTACGGGCAAAGCTGCTGCCAGGGGGTGAATATCCGCTGAAGCACTGTCCGGCGCATCTGCCGCCAGTGCTGTAGTGGCTGCTGTGCTGGCTGCTGATGCCTTCGCGGCACTAGCGGCTCGCACCACGAATTTCTCTAGGCGCCTATACCCGGCGGCGGCTTCTGCGAGCGCACTCTCGGAATACTCCAGCATCGAGCGATAGTGCGCGCTACCCAGGTAATATCGCAGTTCGACTGGACGCACCAATTTCAGCACATTGGGAATACTCAACACGTTGCCCAGTGACTTGGACATCTTTTCACCACTCATGGTTACCCAGCCATTGTGCATCCAGTAGCGGGCAAAGCCATCACCTGCCGCGCAGGCTTGGGCAGCCTCGTTTTCATGGTGAGGGAATTGCAAGTCCAATCCTCCACAGTGGATATCGAACTCGCCTCCAAGGTATGTGGTGGCCATCGCGGAGCATTCGATGTGCCACCCTGGACGGCCTCGGCCCCACGGTGTATCCCATGCTGGTTCGCCCGGTTTGGCGGCTTTCCACATAGTGAAATCGCGGGGATCTCGCTTACCCTTACCAGCGGATTCTCCCTGGTCCATCTCCTCAAGCTTCTGTCCGGATAAGAAGCCGTAGTTTTCGATGGTGGCCGGTGAAGCATACACATTACCTTCGGCCGCGTAGCCGTGGCCATTGTCGATAATGCGCTGCATGTATTCGATCATCTGCGGTATGTGCCCCGTCGCACGTGGCTCAATGGATGGTGGAGTTACCCCCAATGTGTCATAGGCCCAGGCGAAAGCGCGTTCGTGAGTGGCGGCCCATTCCCACCAGGGGCGACCATTTTCTTTAGCCTTTGTGAGGATTTTGTCATCGATATCAGTGACATTGCGAACAAACGCCACGTCAAGGCCTTTAGCCTCCAGCCAGTTACGAAGAATGTCGAATGCCACACCGGAACGCACGTGCCCAATATGCGGGATGGATTGGACAGTGGCACCGCAGAGATAAATACTGGCGTGTCCTTCGCGCAATGGTGTGAAATCGCGGAGTTGGCGGGTAGCTGTATCGTAAATTCGCAGAGTCACGTTCTTCATTGTAGGTCAGGAGGCGCCATGAAAATCGCTACCGTCCGTGTTAGTGCGAATGAACTTGTTCATGTCGCTGTGGAGCACTTCGAGTCGGGCCGTGGGGTCGGTGCTGTTGTTTCCTCTTTATTCGACGCCAACCCAGCTGACCTGGGAAATGCTCAAAAAATTGAGTTTACTGCGCAGCAGTTGGCACCGGTGGTCCCTCACCCAGAGAGAATCTTTTGTGTGGGATTGAATTACCGTGAACACATTCTAGAAATGGGACATCCGGTGCCCGACCACCCAACGTTGTTTGGCAAGTTTGCGTCGTCTATCACTGGACCATTCGATGAGATCACGGTGGACGAGGCAATGAGTCACGCTCTTGATTACGAAGGGGAGCTAGCGGTGGTGATTGGACACGGTGGTGAGATCGCAGGATATGCGGTAATGAATGACCTATCGCAACGCGATTGGCAGTACCGGACACAGCAGTGGCTTCAAGGAAAAAATTTGGAACACTCCAGCGGCTTCGGTCCCTGGATGGTTACTGCGGATGAGTGCGATCCTGTTGCCGAAGGCGCTATGTTACGCACATGGGTTAATGGGGAACTACGTCAGGAACATTCGGTAGGGGACTTAGTTTTTCCACCGCGGAAGTTGATCGACTACATCGGAATTTTTACGCCATTACGCGCGGGCGATGTGATCGTCACGGGTACCCCGGAAGGTGTGGGACACGGAACGCAACCCCCGCAGTATCTTGAGGATGGAGATGAAGTGAAGATTGCTATTGAGGGTGTTGGAGAGATTTGCAACAGGATTCGCATCGATTCTGCCTAGCGGCTAGGTAACCCCGCTATCTGGAGCAAATTCGAACCGTTGGCTGTTGCAAGCTCAGTATCGCTCTCAAGTACAGGTTCAGCACCGCTCTCAAGTACAGGTTCAGCACCGCTGCTTAATGACAATCCTCCGCCGATGCCTGTTGAGCACTATAGGAACATCGAGAACAAGTTCACTACCGCTATCCCCTTCTTCATATGTGTTCTTGTCACAGCAAAGAGCAGGAGAACCACTATAAAAAACATCCCACAAGCTATAGGCACAAAATCCCAGAATACGGGGAGAAATTTCGTGGGAATCACGGCCACGAGAACGCACTGTAGTGCGGTTATCAACAGAACTGCGTAATAGGCCGTCCTCAGCGGGGATATCAAGCATACTAAGAAGAAAACGGAAAAAGCGAAGAGCGTATATTGCAACATCCCGGGGTTACCCAAAAGAGCGACAATCCCGCATTCCAACAAGCACAGTCCAAGGAATGCCCAATCATAGAGCAACCAACGACGAGAGGTAACTTCCTCTAGCTGTGACAATGTATTATCCCAATACACTACACAAGAACTCACCAAGGCAACCCCGAATGCAAAATTAAACGGAATAACACCCTGAGAGTATGAGTCTGCCCACGGAATCTGTATAGTAGTGGTGCCTAATAGGATAGCTCCAATTACACATACTGCGTGAATTACACTAACAATAGAAAAAGCGTGGCCGCGAAGATAGAGCACGAATTTCGGAGAATCCTGGGTTATGAAGTTCCTCATTACCCAGCCTGACATTCTTTTTGCGCTTGAAGGAGGATTTTCTCAAGGTCTATTGCTTCATTTGTTCCATTTCTACCGCGCCATTTTCCAGAGGAATCTAAAGCGATAGATTCCATCACTTCCAATGACAACTGAGGTAAGGACTCAGCCAAAGAATAGTCGTCCGTTTCCACAGCCCAACATGATTCAATTTTTTGCAGCGCCGGCTCGTGGCGGAGCAAATCCATCATAAGGTCGCTCTTTACCACTTGCTCATCGGAAGAACGACTAAATTTTATAACTTGATTTGATTCAAGATCAGCGTCTTCTAAACGATATCCCTGCACCCCCAAGGAATTCCACACGTTTTTATTTGCCTTCACCTCTTGTTCTGGAGTTTCTGGCCAAAAACAAATATTTTGTTCGCAAATCATAGCGCTTGTCGGGCGAGAAATAGCGGAATCATAGTTTCCTGTAGAACCATAGAAGTATCCAGTTACTACAAAGAGTAGAAGCACTACCACGGAACTTGCTCTTATAATCCAATCCCTAAACTTAATGCCCCGGTAAGAACATATAAAGAGAAGAGACCACACAAAGATAGAACCAAGCACCATCGCCGAAGGAATCCACAATACTGGATCTATGAATTGAGAAACTGAACAGCAGCTACCGTAGGGCTGACCGAACATTTGGCGCCATGCTACATCAGAGGAAGACAGCGGGTAGGCAGTGAGAACGAAAGGGATAAATAAACCGGCAGCAACAGCTATAGCAAATGGCAGGTAGAGACCAAGCGCCATCCCGAAGGCCATCCAAGTCACAGCATGCACAACAGTAAAGGCAACACCCAGAAGCACCGTAGATACCGAGTCCACATGACCAATACTCAACAGCTCATAAAGCATGAATACAATGGGCATCATGCACGCCACAGCGGATGGAGCCCCAAGCGATCTCATCCATACTTTCAATAAAAGGGGGAGGGAATTCCGGGACTCTAGGATTTTTCGGAACCTCCACATCTCTTTAGCCCCTATGAAGGAGAGAGCTGGCCCTAGAGTGTAAAATATGGCCAAATTATTGGCTACGATATTCGAACCCGTCTTCACCGAGTGTTGACTATAGCCAATAACCCACAGGCCTAAGAATGACGCGATTAATACAATAGCGATATTCTGGGACGCCGCTTTATTCATGCCCGCTCCCATCCGAGTTCCGCTCTAATCCTCCGTTAAAAGCCGCAGACAGCGCCCTAACGTATTCAGAATAATCAACTGCATTCTTGTGATCTGGAACGTTTTTATTAATAGCCAGAAATTCTTGGACTGATCCTTGAAAATCGACAATACCTCTATTTAGAACAACTACTTGTTCAAACGGCGCCTCGATCTCAAGAGGTTGATGGCTAGATACCCACAATCCCACGCCAGACGCAGCGATCGACCGGTATAAATTCTGCAAATCTCTTTTAGCTAGCGGGTCAAGCGCCGCACTCGGCTCGTCTAAAAGGATGTAGTCAGCTTGTGAGTTCAAGGCCGTTGCAATTTGTACCCGAGCCTGCTGTCCTCCCGATAATTTTTCGCAATCTTTTGTTTCATGCTCGGTCAAACCCACAAATTCTATCCACCGCGAAGCATCTTTGTTGCTTTGCTTCCATCCGGCACCATTGAGCCATGCAACATACGATACGTAGTCGCGCACCTTGAATCCACGGATACTTTCAAATTTCTGCGGTACGTACACCACATTCCCTAGTTCGGGTATAGCACCATCCGCAGTTTTCAGCTGACCCGCGAGCACTTTCATTAACGTCGTCTTACCGGAACCATTGACCCCTAGAAGCACTGTGGGCTGCCCGAAGTTCCCCGCTATTCTAACGTTAACCCCCTCCTGAGAACGCGGATACCGATACGAAAATTCATAATACTTGGTCAAGAGTCAACCCATTTCTCATGGGACACCGAGCGTTTTACATCACCTACTGGTCAATAATTTCGCGTATGAGCCTTGAGGAATGTTTAGGACATCATTTTGATCATTCCACGTCATCCGTGTTGAGCCTTTGACGTGCCCGTCATCACCACTGCACGATGTCGTTGCATTTGGTATTTTTTAATCTTGCGAATGGTTTGTATTTTCAACAATGCTAGGCAAAGCCTGAAATGTTGTCAACATTTTTCGCAAATTATTTATCCTTGAGTCTGCCACACCACCGCAGTAGCCACTGCTGCCACACCTTCTCCACGCCCGGTGAAACCCAGATGATCAGTTGTTGTCGCAGACACTGACACCGGTGCACCAATAAGCTCGCTCATCACCCGTTCAGCTTCGGTGCGCCTCGGCCCCATTTTTGGACGGTTACCAACCATCTGCACCGCCGCGTTTCCAATAACAAAACCTTTGGACTCTAGGAGCGCACGACATTCGCGCAATAACCTGGCGCCGGATACGTTGTCATATTCCTTCTGACCGACACCCACGAAACTGCCCAAATCGCCTAATCCAGCTGCACTAAGCAGAGCATCAACCACGGCATGCGCAACCACATCGCCGTCACTGTGCCCCTCGCAACCATCTTCGTCCTCAAATAACAGGCAGGCCATCCAACATTCTTTGCCTGGTTCAACCTGATGTGCATCTGTTGCTATGCCAACTCGTGGAATCACACCATCCTTTTTAATCTCCATTGGTTACCTTCCGTTGTTAGCTAATAGTTGGTGCCATTTCTTCCATCGATGGCCTGTGACCTTTAATTAATTAGTGCTAGCTACGACCCGCCACATCACCGTGGTGTGCCATCACAGAGCCCTCGATTCACATCCTTGCTATCGCTGTTCAGCAACATCTCCGCAATGCGATAATCCAGCGGAGTCGTGATTTTCATTGCCATCAAATCACCGTTAACGGCCACCACCCGTTTACCAGACATTTCCAGTAGAGAAGCGTCATCAGTGGCCAACTGCAGTGGCTGGTTACCTGCTTGTCTCGACGCGTGTGCGGAACTAATTTCCGTAGTCCTCATATACGCAAGGTTGGCCTCATACAGGGCATCGAGCTCACACACCTGCGGCGTCTGAGCAGCTCGCAGAGTGTCCCTGTTAGGAGTCTGTTCCAAAAGCGTCTCGCCGTCAGCTGGCCCTGAGGTGGCCTCATCAACAATCTTGATAGTGTCTGTCACCGGCATAACGGGCACAGCTCCCCACCATGCCTGACGCTCCACACCTTCAGCCGCTTTATCCACTACCTCACGGATCAAGGCCGGTGGAACTAGGCACCTGGCTGCGTCGTGTATCGCAACCAAACTTGAGCCAGTCACCCCTCGGCGTCTCAATTCCTCCAAACCAGCAAATACAGAGTCCATGCGCTCCCCGCCGCCTAACGCAACGCTCACGGACATTCCTGCCCAGGATGCACGGTTAATGGGGTCAGCAACCAGCCCCTCCGCAGCCTCCCGCATATCCGGGCTCACCAGCACAACGGCACGATCGATGCGCTCGGAATCAGCCAACGCATCCAAAGAGCGCTCTAGCAACGTGCGCCCAGCGAGCTGCACAAAGGCCTTGGGAGTATCAAACCCCAAACGAGTTCCACTGCCAGCCGCAGCAACCAAAGCATTAACAATCATGACTGTATTGGGTCACGCGCCTATTGCATGTCTAGACCTCGTCGCCGTCCAATTCCTCGTCAAGATCAATGAGCCCCTTGCTATCCTCATCTTCTTGTCCAGCTGCACGCGCTGCCTCGGCGGCCTCACGGTGGCGCTTAATCGTCTCTTGCATCTCCGCAAGTAGCTTGTCTGTCTTCTCGTCATCCACACCTTCAGCTAAAGCAAGTTCTCCCACGAGAATTTGCCGAGCCTTCGCCAACATGCGTTTTTCACCGGCGGACAGACCGCGATCTTGGTCACGACGCCACAGGTCACGCACAACTTCGGCAACCTTATTTACATCACCCGACGTAAGACGTTCCTGGTTCGCCTTATAACGGCGAGACCAGTTACCAGCTTCCTCCACATCAGTTTCCCGAAGAACGGAAAAAACTTTGCGCAATCCCTCTTCCCCGACGACGTCCCGTACGCCGACTTTTTCTGCGTTGGCAGCTGGAACGCGCACAGACAAATCACCCTGGTTGATGCGAAGAACCAGGTAATCTACGGTCTCGCCTTTGAATTCGCGCTGCTCAATCCCCTCGATTACTGCGGCGCCGTGGTGTGGGTAAACCACAGTATCTCCGACCTTGAATTCCATCAGCGTGCTAAGCCTGCCCTTCGGATTGATAATTGACGGCGTCTATTGTGTTGTTCTGTTCACGTCGTTAGTTCCGGCACACGGCGGGGCGGGTACACCCTTCACCACACCTGCATGTACTCAATCGACCGTGGACTCAACCGTGGACTCAATTGACGCACTTAATGCCGTTAATACCGAGCAATTCTACCGCACCGCCGCCTCGAACATGCCGGCGGGTCTGCACAGCTTGTTTTTCTCCCCACAATTGGGTTCTTTGTGGGTTCTTTGACTAGGAAAAAGAGCAAGCCAAAGGTTAGGCTAGTGTCCGAGAAGATTTAGCCTAATGACGCCTCAGATGGAGGATCACATCGTGAAGTCCCAGAAGTCGATTGCCGCTCGCGGCGCACTCGCACTGGTTGCCGCCGGTTCCGCAATGGCCCTGACCGCCTGTGGCGCCGGCCAGATTTCCCAGACCGCTAACCAGGTTCCAGCTGTTAACGGCACCAGCGGTGCGGTAAAGAATGTAACTGTGCGCGACGCTTCCGTAGTCATCGCCAAGGACGGCGAGGCCTACCTGAAGTTCACCGCTTCGAACGTAGAAGATAACGCTGCTTCTGTGAAGTTAGAGTCCATCAAGGTTGACGGTAAGAACGTAGATCTGAATGGCCTTTCTGAGATCAAGCCTGGTGGCAGCATTGTTACTGATACCCCTGACCTTGTGAAGGAAATCCAGCGAGGCGGAACCAACCTAAAGAATGAATACGGCTCCCCGAAGCTGGCCTCTTCCGAGGGCTTTTTCCCTGGCGGATCTAAAGATGCCGTGTTCACCTTCGATAAGGGAAAGATCACCATCCCTGTTTCTATCGTTAAGGAACAGCCAAAGTCCGGCGATACTTTCCGCGACAAGGATCAGAGCATCATTAATCAAAAGCAGTTTGAAAAAGATGCGAGCGAAGGCGCTCATCACTAGTTTTTACTTTACTGAAGGGCTCGGGCACCGAACGAGCTCGCATCGTCTTACTGAAGCCGTCTGGTTGTACCCCAGACGGCTTTTGTTGTGCTCTATGTCTGATGATTTGCTGGGCACTTCGCTACATAGTAGGCATAGCATTGGATTACGCTTCGCACGTCACATTTTCTGCCCACGTCTGCGATCATCCGCATTCACGGCAAGCACGAAATAGATAATGCCGAATTCACGGACAACAGGCACTAGCCCAGAGCAAGCACTAACTCAAATTGAAGGTGGCAGGTTCCGACACGTTATCGCCGACGTGCGCATAGAGGAGATAAGAACCTGGCCCCACAGGCTGGCGATTATCACACTGATTGGGGGCGGACGTGGTCTTAGACCAAGCTCCCAACTCGTAGTTCACCGACTTCCCCGGGGCAATCTTCACTTCACCCGTCACATCTGGCCGGTTGCAATCTAGGTCAGCCCAAACGCGCTCGTAATTATTTAGCGTGAAGACCTCGAACTTCAGCTGATTGTCATCCATGTCAATCACGCAATCAGCATTCGTGGGGTTTTTCACAGTGGCGAAGAAATTTGGCTGCTGATCCGCCCCAAAGGTCACTGCACCAGGACGCGCAGTGATCTGGAGGTCTTCCACAGAACACGTCTCTTTGCCGTTATTCTTGGACGTCTGCGATGCCGAGGTATCTGTCTTGTCCTCAGACTTCTTAGCATTCTTGCCAGAATTAGGTGGCTCATTAGGAGAAGTCACATTTGGCGTCGTCGAAGAGGTAGCAGCAGCATCTGTGGACTGCGTGGTATTGCTCTCATCACCACCACTCAGCGCGCTGATGATCCACGCAATAAGCAAAACAACCAGAATCAGAGCGACCACCGCAGCGATGCGACGGCGCATATACACTTCGCGCGGCAACTTCCTGTTTCGATTGTTCTCACTCACAGGTCAGAATTTTACCGGCGAAACAGATCGGCAAGGTG
Source organism: Corynebacterium anserum (assembly GCF_014262665.1). Lineage (NCBI taxonomy): Bacteria > Bacillati > Actinomycetota > Actinomycetes > Mycobacteriales > Corynebacteriaceae > Corynebacterium > Corynebacterium anserum. The sequence goes on along the minus strand of NZ_CP046883.1, from coordinate 401,518 downwards.
TAACAACACAGCGCTAACGCTGATCTACCGTCATGGTTTCACCGCCGATATCCAGACCATAGCTCACCAACGGTTCGGCCTGGCCATCCTCCAACCGATACCGCAGCCCCACCACAGCCACTCGTCCATCCACGATGCGCTCGCGAATCTCCGGAGAGCGATCCACAATGTGATTCGCAATCTCCGCGACGTGGTTACGCTCAAAATTCTCGATTCCCGTCAGCCCTTTAGCTCGAGCACTCAACAGGGATGGTGTGACCTTCTCCACCAATACACGCTGGAATCCGTTCGGCATCACGCCTTCGTTCAGTGCGCGTTCCGAGGCAGCAACGGCACCGCATTTCTCATGCCCAAGTACCACAACCAACGGCACCCCTAAGGAGTCGACTGCAAACTCCAAGGATGCCAGCACGGATAAATCCGTGATTTCACCCGCAGTGCGGATGACAAACACATCTCCCAAGCCCTGATCAAAAACGATCTCCACTGGCACACGCGAATCACTACACGCCAGCACCACCGCGTGCGGGTTCTGCCCCTTATTCAATGCGTCACGGGTCGCACCGTCCTGGCGTGGATGATCCACCTGATGTTCCACAAAGCGCCGGTTACCCGCTTCCAAGGCCTCCCACGCTTGGCGTGGTGTCAGCTGAGTGGGCTCACCCTGGCCATGGTCGCACGAACCATGGTTGGAATCGGTGTCTGCAGTGATGCTCATGGGCTCTATTGTGCAACCGCGCATGATCCGCATGCCAACACACACTCACCCCCGCAGAGCTCTTCTTCCCCCACTTTCCACGCCTCGTCGGGCACAATGAGCTCACGATGACTGACACTCCAGCTGCCCAGATCCCCGACCCCCATTTTCTTGCCCAGGAACTCAACGCTTGGTTTGGGGTACACGGCCGTGATCTCCTCTGGCGACATCCGGATACCACCCCATATGGAGTACTGGTCAGCGAAATAATGAGTCAACAAACGCCCGTTCGACGCGTGGAACCAATGTGGCAAGCCTGGATGACACGCTGGCCTACGCCCACGGATTTAGCTGCCGCCACCCCAGCTGATGTCATCCGCCAATGGGCAAATCTTGGCTACCCCCGCCGTGCACTACGGCTGCAGGAATGCGCGCAGGTGTGCGTCGAAAAACATAATGGAGACATACCCATTGCAATCTCTGATCTCGAAGCTCTTCCTGGGGTGGGAAGCTACACCGCGCGCGCTGTGGCTGCCTTTGCCTTTGGCCAGGCTGTCCCGGTGGTGGATACGAATGTGCGCCGGGTATACCGCCGCGTCGTCGACGGCGAATTTCTCCAAGGCCCGGCGCGCAGTCGTGATGTTCGCGACGTAGCTCGCTTGCTGCCATATGTGGATAATGACCCCTCCCTGTCGCGACGCCACCGCGGACTGCCCGACTTTCCTCCTCTACCCCTCGGAGATCCAAAGTTCAAGGATGCTGCCAACCTCATGTGTGCCTCTCTCATGGAGCTAGGTGCTCTCATTTGCACAGCAACCAACCCTGCTTGTGAACGATGCCCGATCGCTACGCACTGCCGATGGTTAGCGCTCGGCAAGCCCCGCCCTAACGAGGAGCAACAGGCGGCTGCTAAAAAACGTGTACAAAAATTCGCAGGCACTGATCGACAGGTTCGAGGAAAAATTCTGGCGGCTCTGCGGGGAATTTCTGGTGAAACTGCTCCTACTGCCGTATCCGCTTTAGGTGAGAGCGACATTATGTCTCTATGGGATGACAAGCTCCAGCTTTCACGCTGTCTCGATTCGCTCCTCGTTGACGGTTTAATCGAAAAGACCGAGTCTGACGGCGCCAGGTCATACCATCTCCCCCTTTAAGGCACTCCTCTCCTCTCTCAGCCGAGAGGAGAGGAAAAATCGATGACGGAATCTGAAAGCAGCGAAAGGAAAACAGGGGTAGCAAACAGGAAAAACGAGTAGCAAATTGCCGTTTCTTTCACCGTCAATAGTTTTGTTACAGATAGCATAACTATTATGAAAAAACGTAGTATTAGCCGCCGGATTCAGCCTGCACGCATCGCCCTGGCACTATCTTCCTGCCTCGCTATTTCCACCTTTGGTTTCACCGCACCTGCCCTAGCGCAAGGATCTTCCACCACCTCACCTCATGGGGCGAGAGTAAAGCCTCAGGCCAGTATGTCTGCCACCGCCACGGGCTCAACTCACACCAGTTCAGGAGGCTCACTGGAATCAGAATCTCCGATTTTCGGTTCCACCGACAGTCTCATGCGCGATGGTGTGGGCATGGGCAGTAGCGATGCGACAGCCGACCTCTTGAAGAAACTCAGTCCCGATCACGACCCCAACAACTTCTATGGTTCCCTCACCGCCACAGCCAAAGGTAACCCAGGCGATGTGTTGAAAACCGCTCCCTCAGATTTCTCACTAGGGTTCACGGTTCCCGGTTGGAAGAAGTCCCTTGCTACTCGCGTTGCTTATGTCTCCACTAACGTCTCCGGCCACACCATCCCGGTGACAGGCACCGTTCTCAGATCACCAGTGAAATGGAACGGGCCTGGGAAACGACCACTCCTAGCAATCGCGCCAGGAACCCAAGGTGCCGGCGACTCCTGCGCACCGGGCAAGAAAATGGATCAAGGCCTCGGATCAGAGGGCATCACCATTTCTACGGCACTGAACCGCGGCTGGCATGTAGCACTCACCGATCTTCCGGGATTAGGAAATCCCGCCATTCAGCACACCTACATGAACCGTGTAGAGCAAGGGCGCGCTACGCTCGACATGGCTCGTGCGGCCGGCAGGATGGGGCTCAAAGGGCTGTCGCCGAAGAATCCCATCGCAACCTGGGGCTACTCGCAAGGAGGTGGCGCTTCCGCTGCAGCACTCGAACTCCAACCTCAGTACGCTCCCGAGTTGAACCTCGTCGCAGGAATGGCTGGTGGAGTACCCGCAAATCTCTTTACCACTGCCAACGCGATCGATAATGCCCCACTGGCGGGCGCCATCGGCTACACCACTAATGGTCTTCTTCAGGCATACCCAGAGATTCGCCCGGAAATTGAAAAGGAAATGAATGCCAAGGGCAAAGCCCTATTGAAGGAGTCAGCAGACCAATGCGCCGAAGAAACAATGCTAAAGCTCGGCTACACGGACTCCCGAACCCTTACAAAATCCGGCAAACCCCTGGGTGAGATCATGCGCAACAACCCAGTGATCAAGGCAGCCATTCAGAGGCAGGAAATCGGTAACCTCACTCCACAGGTTCCCGTCTTTGTTGCTCACGGGACACATGACGACACAATTCCCGTCGAACAAGGGCGCATCATGGCTCAAAAATGGTGCCGAGCCGGGGCAAAAATTCACTACCAGGAATTCGATCTCCCACGGTTAGGACCTTTGATTGACCACGGCACTCCGATGATCGCGAGCCTACAACCAGCGATGGATTGGCTCGACGCAGGTTTCCACGGCAAGGGTTACAGCCTCACCAGCTGTAGCGATATTCCTTCCTGACTCACTGCCAGCCCGCTTCCCTGTTGACCGAATGCACTGCAAGCTGGACTGACCAACACCCAGCAGTACCCCCTCTCTCACCCTCCTTCTGAATCTCTTCAGTTAATTTTTCAATAACTAAACATTTGGGAGAACAACCTGTATATAGTCTGACGCTATGACGCTTCATTCACGCTCTTACCATCGAATCTCCGCCCGTCTCAGCACCGCAGCAGTAGCGGCCACTACTTCTGTGCTGTTAGCAGCTACTGGCATGACTGGCGTCGCCGGAGCCGAAGAAAACAGCGGAGTCAACAACAGTAACCCCGCCTATGACACCGTCGACGGCTCTATGCGTGGCGCCTCCGACTTAGGCTCCGGCGAAACGATCGGTGCAATCGGATCCGTGAACCTGCAGGAAGACGACTTCTATACCAGCCTGCCACGCTTCATCGACGGCAAGCCGGGACAGGTTCTCAAGTCCCAACCATCCAACTTCGCCCTCGGCATACCGAAGATTGACTGGACCAACACCGAGGCCACCCGCATCGCCTACGTTTCCACCAACTCCCAGGGCAAGACCGTTCCCGTCACCGGCACAGTCTTCACCTCATCGGCACCGTGGAAGGGCAAAGGTCCTCGCCCCCTCCTCACCATCGCACCTGGAACTCAGGGAGCGGGCGACGCATGCTCTCCTGGCATCACCACTCCATATGGCTTGGACTATGAAGGCGCACCAATCGCTGCCGCTCTGGCACGAGGCTGGAACGTGGCCCTCACGGATCTGATGGGTCTGGGCACTAAGCCCCAGCACACTTACATGAATCGCGAGGACCAGGGACACGCCACCTTGGACATGGCTCGCGCTACGCTGAACCTGAAGAATAAGAACATCCCTGCGAACTCACCGGTCGCAACCTGGGGTTACTCCCAGGGTGGTGGCGCTTCCGCATCTGCACTAGAACTTCAACCGACCTACGCCCCGGACCTTAATCTCGTCACCGGGTATGCCGGCGGCGTGCCAGCTGACCTCGCAGTAACTGCCGAAGGTGTCGACGGCATGGTTCTTGCAGGAGCCATGGGTTACACAATCAACGGTATGCTCTACGCTTATCCTGAGCTTCGCCCTGAATTGGACAAGCAGCTCAATGACAAGGGCCGTGAAGTGCTCAATCAAACCAAGGACGAATGCATAGTGCAGTCCCTGCTGCGACAGTCTTTCCGAGACTCCCGCGAGCTCACCAAGGACGGCCGGTCTCTCAGTGAGATTTTGAAGAGCGAACCTATTGCGTCCGCAGTACGTAAGCAGGAAATCGGACACCTTAAACCAAAGGTGCCTGTTTACATTGGCCACGGCACGCACGATGACGTGATTCCAGTCCGCCAGGCACGCCACCTGGCCCGTACCTGGTGCTCAAAGGGCGTACCCGTGTACTACCAGGAGCAACGGATCCCATCCGTGGCACCTCTGGTTAATCACATGGTCCCAATGCTGTCTCACCTCACTCCAGCAATGGAATGGTTAGAGAAGGTCATTAACGGAGCTGACTACCCAACGACCCCTTGTGGTGAGATCCCTGCAGACAACGCTCCTGATGGTAATGCTGACTTCATCACCCCAGGAAGCGTGGAAGGAGCTGGTCAGACGTCCTCCGATGGCGTGCCAGGATCCCTCGAATCGAAGGCTTATGGTTCATCTGCTGGTCCTGTAACAAAGCGCTAAGCAGGCTGAGCACCGCGCTGAATATCCGGTGCGGCACTGAGAACAAAAGTTCCTCAGTGCACTACGCGCGCTCACCATTGTATAAAAACCCGGGCTTTCCAGCCCGGTTTTTATAGTGCATTTACCCCAGCTTTACGGGTAATAAAGAGCCAACGGGGTTGGTGGAATTCCACCAACCCCGTTGGCTCTTTGGTTCATCCAGCTCGAGTCTTCCACAGCCAGACGCGTAACAGACAAGCATCTGCCTCAGATCACCCGGCGTAAACCGTCTACCTTGAGACATCTACTGGGCAGACCCCAGTTTCAGACCCCCGATTCGATTCGCTTACTGCCCGGGAGCACCTGCTCCTGCCGGCGGAGGATTCTTGCGGTCATCTTCAGGGGATGAGTCCCCATGGGAGCTGGTGGCGTCGGACTCAGAATCAGACAAAGCAGAAGACACATCAGCCGTCGCTAAGTCCTTCGCCTCACCGTCGGGACCTTCGTCCTTATCTGGATCAAAACCGTCATTTTCTGGAACTGGCTTATCTGCAGCGTCCTGCACAGCATGGATAGCATCTTCTGCCCGAGTATCCTCTTCTGCATCTACGCTAGGCAGCGGCTTAACCTTGGACCCGAAGACGAACTTCGCATCCTCACCCTTCGACTCGCCATCCCAGTTCTCCACATCAACAGTGACGATCTCACCTGCACCGAACTCGCCGAACAGGATCTTCTCCGAAAGCTGGTCCTCAATCTCACGCTGAATGGTACGACGCAGTGGACGTGCACCCAAGACCGGATCGAAACCTCGCTTTGCCAGCAGATTCTTCGCTTTCTCCGAGACCTCAATACCCATATCCTTCGAGGCCAAAGCGGATGTCACTCGGCCCAGCAAAAGATCGACCATCTGGACAATCTGTTCACGAGTGAGCTGGTGGAATACAACGATGTCATCAATACGGTTCAAGAACTCAGGGCGGAAATGCTTCTTCAACTCATCCTGCACCTTAAGCTTCATTCGCTCATATTGCGTCTCTTCATCAGCCTCACCTGAGGAGGAGAAGCCCATACCCACAGCCTTGGAAATATCCCTCGTGCCCAAGTTAGAGGTGAAGATCAAAACGGTGTTCTTGAAATCCACCTGGCGACCTTGACCATCGGTAAGACGCCCATCCTCCAGAACCTGCAGCAGAGTGTTGTAGATCTCCTTGTGAGCCTTCTCGATCTCATCGAACAACACCACAGAGAAAGGCTTGCGACGAACCTTCTCCGTGAGCTGACCTCCCTCGTCATAGCCCACGTATCCAGGAGGTGCACCAAACAGACGGGAGGCGGTGAAGCGATCATGGAATTCACCCATATCGATCTGAATCAGCGCGTCGTCGTCACCAAAGAGGAACTCAGCCAAAGCCTTCGACAATTCCGTCTTACCCACACCGGATGGACCTGCGAAAATAAAGGAACCCGACGGGCGCTTAGGATCCTTCAGACCAGCCCGAGTGCGGCGGATGGCACGGGACACCGCCTTAACAGCATCATCCTGGCCAATGATGCGCTTATGCAGCTCATCCTCCATACGGAGCAAGCGCTGAGACTCTTCCTCGGTGAGCTTAAAGACCGGAATACCAGTCCAATTGCCCAGCACTTCGGCAATCTGCTCCTCACCAACCTCCGCAACTTCGTCTAGTTCTCCAGCGCGCCACGCCTTTTCTTTTTCTGCACGTTCATCCGTCAGTTTGCGCTCGTCATCACGCAGTGCCGCTGCCTTCTCAAAATCTTGATCATCAATGGCTGCCTCTTTCTTACGACGAACCTCGGCAATCTTTTCATCCACTTCCTGGATGGATTTCGGGGCAGTCATACGCTTGATACGCATGCGAGCTCCAGCCTCATCAATGAGGTCCACGGCCTTATCTGGCAGGAACCTGTCATTGATATAGCGATCAGCGAGACGAGCAGCAGCCTCCAACGCACCATCAGTGATCGACACACGGTGGTGTGCCTCATAACGGTCGCGGAGCCCCTTAAGGATCTCAATAGTGTGAGCCACAGATGGCTCAGCCACCTGTACCGGCTGGAAACGACGCTCCAAAGCCGCATCCTTTTCGATGTGCTTACGGTACTCATCCAAGGTGGTAGCACCGATAGTTTGTAGCTCACCGCGAGCCAGTTTTGGCTTCAGGATCGATGCGGCGTCGATGGCACCCTCAGCCGCACCCGCACCGACCAAGGTGTGAATCTCGTCGATGAACAGGATGATGTCACCGCGTTGGTTAATCTCCTTCAGCACCTTCTTCAGGCGTTCCTCAAAGTCACCGCGATAACGAGAACCAGCAACCAGGGAACCCAAGTCCAAGGAATACAATTGCTTGTCCTTGAGTGTCTCCGGTACGCGGCCGTTCACGATATCCAGAGCAAGCCCCTCCACAACCGCAGTCTTACCCACACCAGGCTCACCGATGAGCACAGGGTTGTTCTTGGTACGGCGCGAGAGCACCTGCATCACGCGCTCGATCTCCGTCTCACGCCCAACAACTGGATCCAACTTTCCGTCTTTCGCCGCCTGGGTCAGATTGCGACCAAACTGATCCAGCACAAGAGAGTTAGACTTCTGCCCCATCTTGGAACTGCTCGGCTCAGAAGTGCCCGAACCCACACCGGCGGTAGCCGGTTCATCGTTGACGGATTCACTCTCGCCGCCCTCGTAACCAGACAGAAGCTGAATGACCTGCTGGCGCACGCGGGAGAGATCCGCGCCAAGTTTCACCAGCACCTGTGCGGCCACGCCCTCACCCTCACGGATAAGGCCAAGCAGAATATGCTCGGTGCCAATATATTTATGCCCGAGTTGCAGCGCCTCGCGTAGCGCCAGCTCCAGTACCTTCTTGGCACGTGGGGTGAAAGGAATGTAACCACTCGGCGGATGCCCACCGGAACCGATGATCTCTTTCACCTCGGTGCGCACGGCGTCCAACGAAATCCCCATGGACTCTAGTGCCTTGGCGGCGACACCTTCTCCCTCTTGGATGAGGCCGAGCAGGATATGCTCCGTGCCGATGTAGTTGTGGTTAAGAGCGCGTGCTTCCTCCTGCGCCAAAACAACGACCCGGCGCGCACGGTCAGTGAACCTCTCGAACATGCTGCTCTCCCTCTTCCTTTTATTTATAGGTGTGTTGCCCACCTTAGTGGTGGGGCGCGATTTCAATCATGCTCTTTGTTGTAACCACCGTGATGTTCTCCTTATTTCCGACGCCACCCCTCCCTCTATAATCGGCATCTATACAGTTCAAAGCCCATTTTTTAGCTTCCATCTCCCCCTGTACGCCGTCAGCGAACAGGGGTCTTTTTCTTCCCGCGCACGTTCTTCCGATACACACCTCATAACCCCTGGGATCCGCTGCACCCCTCTACCTCGAATACGTTCCTGGACTGCCATGCCAACTTCACTATGAGCGCTATCGATACCCTTCCTCTTTCGCCACCTCTTCCGTGCCGGGGCCGCCATCCACACACCCCTCCGCAAGCACTTCCTCGATACCCTCCGCAAGCACTTCCTCGGTACCCTCCCCCTTTCGCTGGGAGTTATTTCGATTTTGTTGACGAAAAGGCCACACACGTAACAGCTACTCGCTAATGTGATGCACATAACATAGTTTTGTTGGTAGCACTACATAGTCAGCAACTCTACATAACTGTGCAGTCAGCATTTCCGGACAACTGCGTAGTTAGTGGTGCTGCATCACAGAACTACTCCCAGCACGCACCGAACGCTCACTCCCCGACACAAATCACAGGAGACCCATGACCCCCGCACCATCTATCTCCGCTTTGCAACAAGCGAGCCAAATAGGAACACTCGCAAAAGGCACCATTCCTCTATTCCGCTCGGGCGTGTTGGGCCCCATGGGCCCAGGCGCAATCGGTGGCGCACTTAAAGGCATCGTACAGTGGAAACTTCTACCAGCTGGACTACTCGCCATCGGCGCAGCTCGCGACCCATATCACACCGCCATCGTCGACGATGGCGGTTCCATGACCTACAAAGAACTCCACGAGCAAACATCCGCACTCGCCAAAGCACTGTTCCGAACGGGAATCCGCCAACGTGATCGCATCGGCGTGCTGTGCAGAAACCACCGCGGGCTGATCATGGCACTATGTGCCCACGGGCGTCTGGGCACCGACATCGTTTTCTTCAACACGGGCGCATCAGCGGATCAAACCCGAGCAGTACTCAAAGAACAAAAAATCGATCTCCTCTTCATCGACGAGGAGTTCCTGCCACTTCTACCGCGCGACTTCTCCGAATGCCCAGTAATCATCGCCTGGGAACATGGCGACACCATTGGCTTATCTCGTGAACAAGAAACACAACTAAAACCCGCATCAAACATTCAAGACGCGATCGACAGCGGCGATTACGCGGAGCGTCACAGGGAATGGGCCAGCCTACACGAGGTCATACGCACCACTCCAACAGACCAGTCCATCCCCGCGATCCCACGCATGGGACGCACAATCATCCTCACCTCTGGCACTACCGGCACGCCCAAGGGGGCACGGCGACCAGAACCGAAGACCTACATGCCAGCCTCTTCAATCATGAGCCGCATTCCGCTCAAGCACCACCGCCCAGTATTCCTTTCAGCACCGATGTTCCACACCTGGGGATTCGCCCAAATCCAGCTCGCACTTGCACTGCGTAACACTATGATCATGCAACGCAAATTCTCCCCAGATGCAGCACTTAAGGTCATTGAAAAGAACCGGCCGTACGCAATTGCCATGGTGCCGACGATGCTGCGTCGCTTGCTAGAGGTGGTGCCGGAAGGCTTCGATTCCGGAGTGAAAGTCATCGCAACATCCGGCGAAGCACTGCCTCCCCGCGTCATCGAAGACACATTCCGCAAATTCGGAGATGTGCTCTACAACCTTTATGGCTCAACCGAAGTCTCATGGGCATCCATCGCCAAACCGGAAGAAATGAAAAAGTACCCGCGCACGGCGGGGAAGCCACCGATGGCTACAACCCTGAAGATCCTCGACGATAACGGGCAAGAACTGCCAGAAGAGGAAATAGGCCGCGTTTTCGTCAAGAACGACATGCTGTTCGAAGGCTACACTCGGCCCGGCACCGATAAAGAAGTCATCGATGGCATGGTCGCTACCGGCGATTTGGGCTACTACAAGGACGGACTGCTCTTCATTTCAGGACGTTCCGACGACATGGTTGTCTCTGGCGGAGAAAATGTCTACCCACAAGAGACCGAAGACATCGTCAATCAGATGGATGAAGTTCTGGAATCCGCCGTGCGCGGTGTCGATGACGAGGAATTCGGACAAGCTCTATGCGCGTGGATTGTACTGAAAGACCGGGAAGCAGAATCGCTAAGCGATGAGGAAAAAGAGCAGTTCATCGCTGACGTAAAGGTAAAGGTGAAGAACAAGCTGGCTCGTCATAACGTGCCGCGCTACTTCGTATTCTTGGACAAGCTACCGAGAAACGCCGTTGGGAAGATCGTTCCGCGCCATCTGCCCCAGCCTTGATACACAGGGCGCAGGAGCACCCGCGCCCTAACCACTCCAGTTCACACACCCCACCAACACCACCGCAGGAGCACCCGCGCCCTAACCACTCCAGTTCACACACCCCACCAACACCACTAACGCGCCATATTCGCAGAAAACGCAAAAATATCCCCACAGACCATGAAAAAGGATTTCCGAACTGGGGCGTTTGCTATCGGAACCCGTTCTGTGGGGATATTTTTATTTTTGCCTTCGATATCTCGCTCAGCTTTAATACTTCGATCTGAACTCCCCCAGCTTGGTCATAAAGCACCCTACAAACCCAAGTACCCCCATTCACTCAGCACATTTACCTCTAACACCCCTCGCCTAACATCCGCGAACAGCCCTCGCCCAGTGCACCCCATTCAGCATTCCTGTCTCGCCCAGCCCTCGCCCAGTGCACCCCATTCAGCACTCTTCCGCAAGCCCACTCCCCAGCTCACAAGCCCAGCCATTCTTGCAATGCCGCAGATCGGGTGGCGCGGGCGTAAATTTCATCACCGGGTCTCAGCCTGAGTGCTAGGGCATCGCCACGAGTAATTTCTGCACTAAACGGGTTGTCATTAGCCTTCTCACGGCAATCAACCCGAACCTGAAAGCCCAGGAAAGTCACACGATCCACAATCACAGGAATCACATTGGTCTGCGCTATCTCATGACTGTCTACAGCGAGCGCTGGAGAATGCCCCAGGCGGATATCGTGCGGACGCACCTTTTTTCCCGCAAACAGTGACACCTGCCCCAGAAATGACAACACAAAGTCATTAGCTGGTTGGTCATAGAGTTGCGTCGGAGTACCAACTTGTTCAATACGCCCCTTATTCAAAACCACAAGTTTGTCCGCCACGTCTAGTGCTTCCTGCTGATCGTGCGTAACGAGCACCGTCGTGATGTCGAATTCTTCATGCATGTTGCGCAACCAGGAACGTAAGTCTTCGCGTACCTTGGCATCCAATGCACCGAAGGGCTCATCCAGCAACAGCACTTTCGGGTTCACTGCCAGGGCCCTCGCTAGCGCTAACCGTTGGCGTTGGCCACCCGAAAGTTGGTTCGGGTACCGGTGTTGAAAACCAGTCAGTCCCACAATGTCGAGTAGTTCATCGACTGTCTTATCGATTTCCCGCGCGGGGCGTTTACGGATTTTCAATCCAAAACCGATGTTCTCCCTCACGTTAAGGTGCCTGAATGCCGCGTAGTGTTGGAACACAAATCCGATGCCCCGCTGCTGTGGTGGCACATTCGTGACGTCATCCCCGTCAATGATGATCTGGCCCGAATCTGGTTGGTCCAGCCCGGCTATCGCCCGTAGTAGCGTCGATTTTCCGGAGCCAGACGGGCCGATGAGAGCTGTTAGAGATCCTTTTTCAATGCTTAGGGATACGTTATCTAGCGCCGCAAATTCGCCATAGTTCTTTTTAAGATTTTTAGCTAAGATTTCCATTTTGCTTTTTATCCTGTCGATTCTGAATGGCGGTCATGACTACGAGCACAAGAACCGATACAGCCATGAGTAGTGTGGCTGCGGCGTAGGCACCGTATTCGTTGTGGTCGTCTATGTAGCGGGAATGGACGAGGAGTGTGAGTGTCTGACCACCGCCGGCAAAGTTCGACGCCACCATTATCACCGCACCAAATTCTCCTAGGGCTCTGGCGACTGTGAGGACTACGCCGTAGGTCAGTCCCCATCGAATCGTGGGGAGGGTAATAAGAAAGAATGTCTGCCATGGGGAGGCGCCCAGCGTTGCCGCTGCTTGTTCTTGTTCAGTACCCATTTCGCGAAGTACGGGTTCAACTTCGCGCACGATAAATGGCATGGTGCCAAATATGGTCGCAAGGATCATTCCTGGTAGCGCGTAGATAATGCGAATCCCATAGTTTTCAAGGCCCCCAAACCAGCCTTCAGCTCCCCATAGCATCACGAGGGAGGTGCCCACGATTATTGGCGATACAGCAAATGGCAGGTCTACCAGGGAGTGGATGATTCCTTTGCCTCGGTGGTTTCCGCGGGCTTGCGCCAGTGACACGACTATTCCGAACACGATATTTACTGGCACAGTTATGGCGACGATAATCAATGACGTCTGCAGCGCGGAAATAGCCGCCGGAGTGGTGATCCATTTCCAGAACTGCCCCAAGCCTGGCTCGAAAGTGCGGAATAAAATTGTGGCAATTGGAACTACTACCAAAACGAATATGTATCCGAGCGCGAGTGTCCGCAATGCGAGGACTGTACTCTTTTTAAGTTGCATCTTTCAGTCCTTTTCCTCCTTTTCCTCCGCGCTCTACCGGCTGAGTGGGCGTTCTGCGGACTGAGCCAGCAGCCTTGCCACTAATTCGGCGCTCATTCCGTTGTCCGATGAATCTCAGCCCGAGTAGCACGAGGAATGTAAGGATGAGGAGTGTCACGGAGACGGCAGCGGCGGCGGATGGGACGTCGGATTCAATTTGTTCTTGGATGTACTGCGACGCCATTTGCGTCTGCCCCGGAATCGACCCACCTATGAGAACTACTGACCCATATTCGCCGATAGCTCGAGCAAATGCCAGTCCTGATCCAGAAAGCAGCGGCGGAAATAATACGGGAAGGATGATTTTGGTGAAGATGGTGAAGTTTTTGGCACCGAGGCTGGCCGCTGCTTCTTCCACATCACGATCAAGTTCAAGGAGAACCGGCTGAACTGCTCGTACGACAAAAGGAAGAGTGACAAAAGCGAGAGCTAGTACAAGCGCCGGCTGAGTTGCGTTGATTGTTATCCCTACTGGACTGTCCGGACCATAGAGAGATAGCAGAACGAGAGATGCGACGATTGTCGGTAGTGCGAATGGCAGATCGATGAGTGCGTTGACAATTTTCTTGCCTGGAAAATCGTCACGCACCAAAACCCAGGCCAGGAGTAGACCGCATACTGCGTTAATTAAGGCGACGGCGAAGCTTACCCAAATTGTCACACGGAATGCGGCTAAGGCAGCGGGAGCAGTAGCGGCTTTGATGAATCCGGCGATTCCCCCAGCAGAGAAAGCGTCAGTCGTCAACGCTGCGAGTGGGAGAAGCACAATTATGGAAAGCCACAGCATGCTTAGGCCTAATCCCCAATTCCCGAAATTTGGGATTTGTGGCGATCCGCTTTTGTTGATAATTCTGCCCACCGAAGAATGAGGTTTCACATTCAACCCCGGTCCTGCCTGGTTCACATCCAACCCCGGTCCTGCCTGGTTCACATCCAAGTCCACAGAATTCGCAGTAGTAGCAAAAACTCCGTCATCATTAATGCCAGTGGAGGTCGATTGTTGTTTCATATCAGACCTCTTTATAGGTTTTTTCATATCAGGCTTCTTTATAGATAGTGGTGATTACGCCGTCCGCGCTGTCTTCGCCGGGTTTAGCTTGATTGAAGAGCAGGGCATCAACCATGGCCCAGCCTTTCTTTGGAGTGTCTTTCCCACTATTCGGATCCCACAATTTGTGATGCTGTGCGAGTGTGGGTGATTGCTTTGCCAGCTGAGCACAGGCATCGGCGAGCTGGTCAATAGTGTGGATAGTTTCAACAGGACGGAACCTTTCACGTGCCTCCCGCGGTAAAGAGTCAATAACCGAGTGTTCTGCACCAGCCGGCGCTTGCGCGGAGGCGCTCGAGGTGCGGACGGTGGCGTCGCCGTATGTGGTGTGAGGATCAGTGAGAGAGCTACTCGGCGTCGCATGAGAAGCACCGAATCGATTTTCCGCGAAGAGATCCACTGCTGGACGGAAGCCTTCTTCCGCCCAGAGTCTTGCCGCCTCTGGTGTGAATAGGAAGTTGCGGAATGCCTCAGCTTGTTCGAGATTTTTGCTGTCATTTATGACGGCCACTGGGTTTTCGATGCGAAAAGTGACGTCTGGGTTGAGGTAGTCATACCTACCGCCAGACATTTTATCCAGCATGATCGCCTCATTTTCGTAGCTCAGCAGCACGTCCCCTTGTCCCTGTTCAAACGCGGACGTGGCCTCTCGTCCCGACTTTGGACGAATTTTGAACGCATTATGAACCAGCTGCTTGACTTTGGCCGTTGCATATTCGTGGGCGGCTACATAGTCCGCATGGTTCGGATCGTGGGGATTCGTTTCGGTAGTATCTCGCGCGATGGGTTGCGCAGTGTCTTGGAGGGGGCGTTGTGCGTCACTTCGCGCGGAGTATTGCTCAGCTCCTTGGGCGACGTCTTGGGTGGCGTGTGGCGTGCCGGAACTCGATCCTCCTAGGTTATTACCGCGCATCCCCAATGCCTTCGCATCGCTATCAAGCTTTTGAAAGAACCAGTACGCATATGGCGCGAGGATGTTCCACTTAGCTGATCCAGACGATGCTGGATTGGGACTGATCACTTCAAGGCCAGGCCGTAGAAGGTCGTCCCATGTCTTGATACCCTTCGGGTTTCCTTTACGAGTCACGAAAGTCACGACCGAACCAAAAGGTACCGCTTTGTGGGAAGCGTCACCGGGAATGTCGTTACGCCAATTTTCATCAACGACGCCAGCTTTCACCAACCTGGTGATATCCGGTTCGACGGAGAAGTTAACTACATCAGTGGGAACATGACGGACTACCTTGCGGGATTGATCCCCGGAGGCTCCGTAGGATTCCGCGAAGCCTACGCTGTGTCCGGCTTCGGTGGCTCGGAATGCAGGAATTACTCGGTCAAACCCGACTTTGGGAACTGCATATGCGACAACATTGAGGTGGTGGTCACCTGTAGAGAAGTCTTCTCCATCAGGGTTATCTGTACTACCTCCCGGAGCTGTAAAAATCGCAATGAGCAGACATATGACGGCCAGGGCACCAATTATGCTCGTCAATTTTCTTGCACTCGAGTTTCCTGCAGTCCACTTCGTGTTATCGCGGGATGGGTGTGAACCTGTGGCTCCATCGCGAGCTTTCGTCATGGTGGGCTCTCGTTTCTAGAGTCAGAATAGACCGATCAGTCTGCATTGAATACATTCAACCATAGCACCTAATAGACAGATCGGTACAAAATGAGGTATAAATTCACCTCAAAGCAGACTAAGTAGTACATTCAGCGCATCGCTCAGCACTACACAGCGCCCCGACTGGTGCATGAGTGACGGATCCCTTCAAAACACACAGCATTTTTAACAGATCAACTGATGTGCCCCTCCCAAACAACAGTGCACAAAGCTAATTAACCATGATGCCCCTCCCAAACAACAGTGCTCAAAGCTAATTACCCATGATGCACCCCATCCCACAGTGTGTTTACACCCCTCTGGACATACCGGTACAAACCTCTGAACATACCGATCCTTCGCCACAGACTGTTCCCCTCCCGTGCGAGCACTATAGGATCACAACATAACGAAAAGCCCCGCGCTAGGTTCATTCACTAACCTAGCGCGGGGAAGAAGTTTCCCTCGGGTCTATAGCCCGAGGCAGTGACACTCCACTTGGGTCGCAGCTGCAACTCATTGAGGTTGACACCCCACTGAAGTTACAGTCACCATCCGGTGAAATAAATACTCTACTTGAGCTGGGAAGAATTGAGTCCCAGCTCGCGGCGAGCCACGATCAGCTGCTGGATCTGCTGAGTGCCCTCAAAGATGTCCAGAATCTTGGAGTCACGTGCCCACTTCTCCAGCAAGTCGCGCTCAGAGTAACCATAGGCACCGGCCAGCTCTACTGCTCGCAGAGTCAAATCTGTAGCCATGCGGCCAGCCTTTGCTTTGGACTCGGAGGCTTCCTTGGAGTTCGGGATCTTGTTGTCAGCCATCCAACCTGCACGCAAGGTCAGCAGGTAGGCAGCTTCCCAATCGGATTCCAAACGAATGTACTCAGAAGCAGCAGCAGACTGAGCCCAAGCAGGAGCATCGTAGTCAATAACCACGCCGGCGTCGGTCAAGATCTCACGGAGCTTCTCCAGAGATGCACGGGCAACACCGACGGCCATGCCCGCCACCAGAGGACGAGTGTTGTCGAAGGTGGCCATGACACCGCCGAAGCCCTTCTTGGTGTCCACCTCAGGAGAACCCAGCAGGTTCTCCTTTGGAACGCGCACGTTATCCAAGATGAAATGAGCGGTATCGGATGCACGAATACCCAGCTTGTGCTCCAAACGCACCAACTCAAAACCTGGGGTGTCACGCGGCACCACGAAGGACTTAATAGCGGCACGGCCAGCGGACTTGTCTACAGAAGCCCACACCACTACGTGAGTGCAACGCTCACCAGCGGTGACGAAGATCTTCTCGCCATTCAGGACATACTCGTCGCCATCCAATTTCGCAGTCGTAGCGACAGCTGCGGAGTCAGAACCGAACTGTGGCTCCGTAATAGCCATGGAAGCCCAGATCTTGCCGAAACGCTCCAACTGCTCGTCGGTAGCGACAGCCGCGATCGCAGAGTTACCCAAGCCCTGATAAGGCATGGACAGCAGCAAACCTACGTCGCCCCAGCACAGCTCCATGACATTCAGAATGGCCGCCATGTTGCCACCATTCTTCACACCTGGCTTGGATGGCTTCTTCGCATCGCCGCGGCCACCAGCCGCACCAGCCATGGATGCACCGGCGTCGGACATGCCTTCCACCAGTGAAGCCATGGTGTCCAGCTCAACCGGACGAGTGTGCTCAGCCAGGTCATATTTACGGGAAATCGGACGGAAAATCTCAGCGGCAGCTTGGTGAGCCTGGTTGTAGCCCGCCTTCAGACGCTTCGGGAGTTCCAGATTAATCATGATGTGATTCCTCTAAATTCTTGGGTCTTAGTTTTGAATGCGGGTTGATTACAGGACCACAACGCCCTCGGCGATTCCGACGGCGCGTAAATCGCGGTACCAGCGCTCAACAGGATGTTCCTTCGTGAAGCCATGGCCACCGAGCAGCTGCACACCATCGAGACCAAAGACCATGCCCTTATCAGAGGCAAAACGCTTCGCCAGACCAGCCTCACGGTGGTAACTCAGGCCCTGATCCAAGCGGGACACACCGCGCAAAACGATCATGCGCAGCGCATCAAGTTCAATGCGGATATTGGCAACCATGAAAGCAACGGACTGACGGTAGGAAATTGGCTCACCAAACGCCTCGCGCTCATTCACGTACTTCTTGGTGTACTCCAGCACGGCCTCACCAGTACCGGCAGCCAACGCAGCCCAGCCCAGACGAGCACGGCGAATGATCTCGGCATAGTCTTCTTCGCGCTTTTCTGCGTCGAGATCAGAGCCACCCAGAAGGTTCGCGACAGGAACTCGAACATCCTTGAGCAACACACGGCCCAGCGCAGCGCCACGCAGACCCATGGAAGGATCAGCTTCAATGACGAGCCCTTCCGTATCGGACTCAACAATCACAAAGGTGTTCACGCCATCCAGGTTCACACCGACGATGAACAGCTCAGCCTCGCCGGCGTTAGGAACCAAAGTCTTCACACCGTTCAAAACCAGGGAGTCACCATCGCGCACAGCGGAGGTCTGTAACTCGAAAGGATCGAACAATGGGCGTGCTTCGGAGACAATCACAGCAGCGGCTGGAACGGTCTCACCAGCGAAAGCTGGCAGGTAAGTCTTCTGCTGAGAATCATCACCGTAGTTGGTAATGACATTGGCCACGGCAGCGGGAGCCAAAATAGCCGTAGCCAGCCCCATGTCGCCGAATGCCAAAGCCTCAGCGATCAAGGCATTAGTAGTAGCACCGGAGGCAGACGCAATACCATCGAACTCCTCCGGAAGGTTAATAAGCGCAACGCCGAGCTCAGCAGCGGTATCCAACAGGCCGTCCGCAGGCTTGGACTCCTCATTGCACTCGGACGCGACTGGTCGGAGCTGCTCCTCAGCAAACTCGCGCACAGCCGTGACAATCATCTGCTGATCCTCAGTAGGGTTCAGATCGAATGGGGCCTTGCCCTTAGCAGGTGCCTCGGTTGGAACTGGCTGGTTATTCTCATCAGTGGTCTGAGACGGCAGACGAACTGGCTTACCGGAACCCTTCACCTTCTTGAACTGACGGTTGACCTTCCCCAAGGTGCGCATGCCAGTCTTGGTTGATTCGTACGCCACACGATCCACCTTTGGTCCAAGGCCGTACTTGTCGGCCAGCTCGGAGCCGGTGAAACGAGTGAGGTAACGCATCGCAGTGCCAATTGCATCACGCTTGATGCGGTTCAGGCCAGGAGTCGAATCGTGTCGATTACGGTCGCTCATGCTGTGTGGCCACCTTTCAATGGTTCTTCTCTAGGTTGTTCGAGGTGCTTTTGTCGAGCAGAGTCGAGCAGTCTATCCGACGCATCGGCCGGTAATGGGCAGCCCAACTACGACTGTCCAAATAGATATGTCCTTAGCATAAAGCACAGGCATGGCCTCCATCACACTTTCCAAGGAATAGTGTCCCCCCATACAGGAAATTCACATGATTCACCATCGCCTGATCCGCTGGTCACAAATCTCGGCCTGACCAGATTATGGGGCGCGCCATGTCTTCCCATTCACATGGTCAGATAGCTATGCGCTGCGCTGTTAGCTGTCCCGCTCAGGCTTTACCAGCGGGAAGAGCACAGTTTCACGGATGCCCAAACCGGTGTAGGCCATCAACAGGCGATCCATCCCCATGCCGGTGCCGGCCGTCGGCGGCATACCCTGCTCCATCGCTGCCAGGAAGTCCTCATCCAGTACCATCGCCTCATCATCGCCACCGGCAGCCAGACGAGCTTGATCCTCGAAACGTTCCCGCTGAATCACCGGATCAACCAACTCGGAATATCCCGTCGCGAGTTCAAAGCCACGTACGTACAAATCCCATTTTTCGGTGACACCGCGCTGGGAACGGTGCTGACGTACCAGAGGCGATGTTTCCACAGGGAAGTTACGCACAAAGATTGGCCCATGCAGCTGGTCTTCGCACAACACTTCCCAGATTTCTTCGACGAGTTTTCCGTGACCCCAGCCTCCCTTAGCCGGAACGTCAAGGCCTATGAGCTGCGCCAGTTCTTTCAACTCTTCGACAGTGGAGTCAACCGTGACTTCAGGCTGGCCAGGATATTTCTTCTGCAGTGCCTCATTTAAGGATGGGTACATCTCAATGGATTCCCATTCCCCTCCAAAGTCATACTCCGTGCCATCAGCCAATGTGACCTTTGTGGATCCGAAGACTTCTTCAGCTACTTCTTGGATGACTTCGCGGGTGGTTCTGGCTGCGTCGTCATATGTTCCATACGCGGAGTAGGTCTCCATCATGGCGAATTCGGGACTGTGGGTGGAATCCACACCCTCATTACGGAAATTGCGATTGATCTCAAATACCTTGTCCAAACCGCCAACAACCGCACGCTTGAGGAACAATTCTGGGGCAATGCGCAAGTACAGATCAATGTCCAACGCGTTGGAGTGGGTGACGAATGGGCGTGCCGCTGCCCCTCCGTGGAGGGTTTGCAACATTGGGGTTTCCAGTTCTAGAAAGCCGCGGCGCTCCATGGCGTGGCGCAGGGCGCGCATCACTTTGATGCGGATCATAGCGGTTTCACGTGCGGCGTCGCGCATAATCAAATCCGTGTAGCGAGCACGAATGCGGGTGTCTTCAGACATGTCCTTATGCGCCACTGGCAGCGGGCGCAGAGCTTTCGCCGCCATGAACCACCGGCTCGCCAAAATGGATAGCTCACCCCGGCGAGATGAGATCACGCGGCCTTCGGCAAACACCATGTCACCTAGATCCACCAGGGACTTCCACTCAGCGAGTGCTTCTTCGCCGACTTCAGCAAGCGAAAGCATGAGTTGCAGTTTGGTACCATCACCATCCTGGAGTGTGGCGAACGCGAGTTTTCCGGTGTTGCGAATGAACATCACACGGCCTGCGATGCCCACAACATCTTGCGTTTCTTCCCCTGCTTCCAGGTAGGTAACGCCCTCTTTTCTTTCGATGCCAGCAGCCTCACCCTCACCCTCGCCCTTAGGCAGCGCAACATACTGATCGCGAATTTGAGCCAGGGTGTGAGTGCGTGGCACTTCCACCGGATATGCCTGCTTGCCCTCATCCAGCAGCCTCTGACGCTTATCGCGACGGATAAGCTCCTGTTCGGAGAAAGAGTGGTTCGTAGGAGAGTTCTGATTCTGATTATTAGCTGCGTCGGTCACGGTTACACAGCCTACTGCATCCCAGCGACAACTCACGAGCTGACGTTCTCAGTGTAAACAGGGCGGCTGAACCCGATTAACGTTAGCGAGATTTCCGCACGGCGAGCTTGGTGACTGAGTTGTTGACGGACGTTCTCGTTGGTTCGGATGGTCTGCAAGCTAAACCAGACGCCAAGGCCGACTTCATCCTTATCGACATACCACCTGGGGGACAACGACATCATCGACGCGGCCATCTCCATAGCGTCCCTCATTCTCATACCAAATTAAAAGCACTTACGTCGAAAAACGCTCCCGCAATGGAGTCTTCCTCTCAGGAAACCACCACACCATCCAACAAGATGTTTCCTTCCGCCGAGCCTAAGGCCACAATACTCAGGCTTTACGTTGATGACGAACGCTTTGTGGAACCTCTGAAGGAATAAGCGTTCCTTCAGAAGACGAGCATTTCGAAACTATTTAAAGAATGGGCGACGAAATGGTTACAGGAGGAAGCGGGTCACAGCGATGAACTCCACTTCAAATAAGGCCATACGGCTATATGACCATATGGCTAGTCGTACCAACCCCGATACACTTGCCTCCTCTCGAAGAGGCAAGATCCCCACGAGGTCAGCATAGGGAAGGAGAGGGATTAACTCTGCCGTCGACCAAGACGTCAGGCACGAAGGGTACGACCTATATTACTTTCCAAAATCTTGAAAAAGAGTTTCACTTCTGAAAGAATCGGAGCCAACCACACCATTCACCACTCGAGGAACTTCAAAATGAAGCCTTTTTTTCGTCGCGTTGCAGCGACCATCAGCACATGCACAGTACTCACCACCACCCCAGCCTTAGTCTCATCGGCTTCAGCTGCATCTGAACGGCACGGCGAGACCGTGCAAGGCCGCATCCTGGAAACCTATAAACGACTAGGTGGATACCGAACTTTTGGCAATGCGATCACACCGGAAAGCAACGCAGGCCGAGGAGGAAAGTTCCAAGTCTTCGAACAGGCATCCTCGATCTACTGGCACCCTAACGTCAGCAATGGTGTCGCGCGCCAAGTCAAAGGAAGTATCCGTGATCGGTGGCGTGATTGGGGTTGGGAAAATGGTTCCCTGCGATACCCGACAACTGATGAGCTCACCACACCTGACCAGATTGGACGGTTCAATCATTTCGAGGAGGGATCAATCTATTGGACTCCAAGCACCGATGCCCAAGTAGTAAAGGGGCGAATTAAGGATCGGTGGGCCAACCAAGGTTGGGAAACTGGCAAGCTAGGTTATCCGACGACAAGCGAGTCTTCTACTCCAGACGGCGTGGGAAGGTTCAATCACTTCCAGAATGGATCCATCTATTGGACTCCTAATACCGGTCCGCAGGTTGTGAAAGGCCGCATTCGTGACTATTGGGCATCAAGAGGATGGGAAACCGGCTCGCATGGATACCCAATAAATGAGGAATATGCTGTGGATGGTGGCATACATCAAGATTTTCAGAACCTAGACATCCAATGGGTGGAGCCTACATCGCAGCGCCTTCCAACCGGTGACCACACCGATTGGGATGGATACCAGATGCAATTTCCTGTTATTGCTCAGGATGAGCGGTGGACCCCCCAATCTGTAGCCCGCGAGGTCACTGAACATTTTGATGCTTACTTTACGTTCAAAGGATGCGGGCAGAAAATCCGAGTCGGAGATTACTGTGGTCTTAATACCATCGCTAATCCCGCGATAGGCTCTGCGCCGATAGAGGTCACGTCGATTGCAGCCGATGGATTCAGCTTTAAATCACTGGAAGGGCATCCCGAAGGTGCTGGACGAACAATTAGTTTTCGTTTTGTGTCTCGCCCAGGGACTAGCGACCCGACAAAAAATAATGTTTATCTAATCGTTACAGCTTGGGGACCAGCAACGGGAGCAAGCATGACCGGACCTCTTAACTCAGAAACTTTGGCTCGCTATTCTTGGGGAAAGTTCTCTCGCAATTTAAATTCACGACTCAACAACGCAGGGACAGATTATCTCACAGCAGATAAATCTGTAGGAGCTGCACAAACGAGGTCTATGATACTTAACGACGATATAGGTCTAGATTCACCTGTTGTCAATCTCTCGGATGAAGAGTTGGCTTGGGTACCAACGTCAGTTCCATTGATTCCGCTTGATGGTAAAAATGTGCCGAACATCATCCCTCAGCATATTGTCGACGAAACACTAAAAGAAAAGCTATAACCTGTGGGTGCGGCAAAGTTTAGATTGAAGTTTGAGGTTAGAAAGCAATGACAGCTTTTCCTGGAATTGCACTCGGAGTCATTTTTTCTTTCGTGCTCGTAGCAATAAACTATGCTCTCGTTAGGTTTAGCCGCGATAGTAAGCGCATATCGCCGAAGAACTTTTTGAGGGTATCCATTTTGACTACGCTCGCTTTGTCTGTACTTCTTGTCATCTTCGATGAAGGGCTGAAGGATGGCGCTTGGGCAATATTCTTCTTTATTGGTTTCCAAACTATCGCGCTCGTTACGTCGTACCTTCTTCCTGACGAACGCGATACCCGAGTTCCTAATACTCCTAGCGATTACACCGCGTAACGCTAATCAGTAACGATATTGACTATCCATACCTAGTGGACAGGTTGATGAAACTAGTCTATTGTTACCCAGCTTGGTGACTTCTGAGCAAGCCTTCTGTGGTTCCGATTCGATACTTAGGGCTACAACCCCAGACCGTCATCCGTACTCTGTTCCAGGCAGTTGGCCTGACCGACATCTGGGATAGGGGAGTTGGTCTCCGCTCCGCGTTTGTCAGCTACAGCTCCGAGTTGTTCCTCTATCCCGTGCGGGAAGACACCAGCACCAGCGGACTGTCCATACGGAGCACCCGCGTACACATCGGCCGCCGATGGTGGGGCAGTGGGGAGGACACCCTGCCCTGCCGCCGCTCAGCAAAGTCAATCCACACACCGGCACCCTCCAACTCAGCGAACACCGGCGCCGCCTGCTCACGCTCGGGATCCGACAGGCCGTGATAGCCGGATTTGATACGATCCTGTTGCTCGATGGCATCCTTCTGCCCCCTGCACCTGCTCATACTAATCGATCTGCTGCTTCCACTGCTCAGCCGTGACCAACTCTTCACGAGCAATACCCAACGCTGACCATTACGCACCGGCTCACCGGTAGCAGTGACCAACTCATAATCATTACGACGGGTCAGCACCACATCACCATCACGCAACCACTTCGACACACGGCGTTCTGTCGCATACTGGCGCCAGTGTTTTTGCTGCTTGCATCTGTCGTGCTACTCGGGCCAGCGCTGGGCGAAGCGATGTGTGTTTCTCACTTTAGTGAGAGACCATTCTTTGCGGAGCGTTTCGCCTGTCTTCATGGCTAGATCAATGGGATAACCAATAAAATTTCGGAAGGGAATCACTATAAAAGCAGACAATGCACTGTTAACGCGGCTCTCCACCCCTGGAGAAACAGGACGTACCGAAGCAGACATTCAATCCGACATCAAGCTGTTGCTTACCTCGGACGACTTCAACCTTGAAGCGCCTCGCTTGGAGGAACAGCTTGCCGATGGTTCCCGTCGACGCATCGACATTGCGGCTGGCGCGACTGTTATTGAAGTAAAGAAGAGACTCACTAACGAGCAGGCAGACGCTGAGTACATCAATCAACTTGCCGGTTATGTCCACACACGCATGCAGCAAGACGGCTCACGCTACAACGGCATCCTCACCGATGGACGCAACTGGTGGCTCTTTGAAACTTCCCCCTCCGATAATCAGTTCACCCGGCGATCGAGCTTTGAGCTCACCACACTTAGCAAAGGAATTGATCTCATCGAGTGGCTCCAGGCTGTGCTTGCTACACGCCATAATGTAAAGCCAACCCAGCGCAACATCGAGAATCTACTCGGCGCTTCGTCTCCCGCCTATGAACAAGATGTTGCCTATCTTCTATCTCTCTACAAACAAGTACGCAATGAGCCTATGGTGGCTTTGAAGCGCGACCTATGGGCACGACTTCTGCGCAGCGTGCTTGGCACCGGGTTCGACGACGACAAGTTGTTCATCGATCACACACTCCTTGTGTTGGAAGCCTCAGCCATTGGCCACGCGGTCATGGGACTGTCTCTGGAAGATCTTCTGCAGGATCCCGAATGGCTACTAAACGGTGAAGAATTCCGATGGGCTGGCATCTACAACGTCATCGAGTCAGGTTTTTCGACTGGATTCTCCTGACAGATGAGGGGCGAAAACTACTCACCCGTACAGTGCGACGAATCGGAATGTTCTCTTGGACGGACATTGAACATGACGCATTAAAGATCCTCTACGAGTCTGTCATCAACGCCGATGTGCGCAAGGGCATGGGTGAGTACTACACGCCAGACTGGCTCGCTGAAGGCATCACACAACAAGTTCTCACCGACCCTCTGTCCCAGTCCGCACTTGACCCCTCTTGCGGCTCAGGAACATTCATCTTCCAAGCCATCCGACGGATTACGAATGCCGCCGAAGAAGCCGGCCGGGATTCCCCTCGTATCGTCGAACACGTCCAGAACCATGTCTTTGGGCTCGATATTCACCCGGTCTCCGTCATGCTCGCAAGGGTGACCTACCTACTCGCCCTCGGCAAACATCTCCAAAACCGTGATGACCTATGGGTTCCTGTTCACCTAGGTGACTCAATGCAGTGGTATCAGCCAGGTGACCACGAGAACAGCGTTATCAAAATTGAAACCGATGGTGTCGATCTAGCTGCGATCGAACATGAGGGAGCGTTGTTCTCTATCGCACGCACATTGGCGTTTCCTCTTGACTCAATGGACGATACAGACACCTTCGATCAGCTTGTCAGTGCAATGACCGATAGGGCGAAGGAACACACAGATCCAACCGCAACTCGCCCAGATGCCGAGCCAATCTTGAAACGTTTCGGTATCACCACCCAACACAGTGAATACGCCATGCTGGAAGAGACATTCAATGTGCTGTGTGATCTCAACGCCGAAGGACGCGACTCTATCTGGGGCTTTTACGCCCGCAACCAAGTCCGCCCACTATGGCTATCCATGCCAGGACGCCGTGTAGATGTCTTGATCGGCAATCCTCCATGGGTTGCCTATCGCTACATGACTTTTGATCTTCAGCAGAAGTACAAGGCATTCGCGCAGAAATACAACCTGTGGGAAGGCAGAGAAGTCGCCACCCACCAAGATCTTGTCGCACTATTTATTGCACGAAGCGTCGCAAAATTCCTCGAGGATGGTGGAACATTTGGTTTTGTCACACCGCTGACGGTGTTAAGCCGTAAGGCTTATCACGGGTTCCGCAAGGGCCTGTGGGGATCTAATCTGCGCGGCGAGTTCACTGAGCTATGGGATCTCGATAACATGCGTCCGCGTGGGTTCTTCCCCGTTCCTTCTGCTGTTGTGTTCGGCACCAGGCATACGAAATACACGCTCGATCTGGATGATCAGCCACTTCATGGATTCCCGTCGACCAAAAGGTCTTCTCTGGTCTCCGAAACACATCTGGTTGGTCTGAAACGAAGGAAGCGCTCACCATCGCTGAGGAGAAGAACATCGTCGTGAGCAACGAGGACGTCGACCGGTCTATCTACCACGGTTCTGTTACGCAAGGAGCTACTATCGTTCCTCGCGTGCTTTTCTTCGTAACGGAAAACGCTGAGCCGCAGTCCAAACTCGGAAAGAAACAGGGGACTTCCACGGTGGTTTCGTACCGCACGGGAGACGAGAAGAAACCTTGGAAGAATCTCTCCAGCCTGTCCGCCACGCTCCCTTCTCGTTATATCTTCGACGTACACCTTGGCTCAACAGTTGTCCCGTTTCGGCTTCTTAAGCCTTGGCGTGCTGTGCTTCCTATCAATGATCAGCGGATTCTCACTGATGAACAGATTGATAACGCCGACGATGGCCTACGCTCCTGGTGGTCGCAAGCAACAGACCTGTGGGAAAAGAATAAAACGAAGCAAAGCAAGCTCTCCCTCATGGAGAGGCTGGATTATCAAAACACGCTATCCAAGCAGTTAAACGCAGTGAAACATCGTGTTGTTTACTCAAAATCAGGAAACACTCTAGCCGCAGCCAGAATCTCCACCCCGCACACGATTATTGATCACAAGCTGTATTGGATGCCCGCCAACGGCATTAGTGAAGCCCGTTTTCTGTCAGCTATTCTCAATGCTCCAGTGACCACAAAAATGGTCTCTATATATCAATCAAGAGGGCTCTTCGGTACTCGAGACTTCGATAAAAATGTTTGGCGTTTACCCATCCCGAAGTACTCGCCGAAAAATGCTCTTCATCAGGAGATCGTTGCCTTAGCCGAAGAGGCTGAGCTGATCGCGTCACAAGTAGATACAAAAGACTACAAATTCAAAAAAGTTCGCGCCATCGTGCGAAATGAGCTGTCTCTAGCTAACGTTTCAGTAAAACTGGATGCGGCTGTGAAAGCTTTGCTCAATGGAGCGTGATCTTTACGCTGCGTGGATACAGGCTATCGTTTATCCTGCTTCAGGAGGGGGCATGGCGTGATCCCCGCCCTCTGATGCTCCCCTCACCGATGACTCCTAGCGTTGAGCGCCGATCCCCCGAACCCTATGGCGGCTCCGCAGGAGTCATCACCTATTTACGGGCCAGTGAATCGAAGATTCGCGCGGCAGCCCCCTCCGCGCCTCCTACTGCTCTATGCGCAGGCCAGTCAGAAAACTTCCTGGATCAACCTCCAACACCGATCCAAGGAGCACGATATTCAGCAGTGAAACATTACGTTCGCCTCGCTCTGCTGACCCAATTTAGGTGCGATGCAAGCCGGCAGCTTCTGCCGAAGACTCCTGCGAGAACCCCCCTTGCCATCCTCGCCTGTCTGAGCCTTCTTCCAAATTCTGCCTGCAGAGCAAGGGCGTTGTCTTTCTTCACCTCTTCATCTTCATCGTTAGATGACGATGACTATAAGACTACAGACTATAAGTATCATCGGATAGAAGAACGGCGCACCACATGACCGGCACAGTCAACCCCTACAGCGGACAAATGCAGTACTCTCCCGAAGATAGGGAGATTCTTATCGAGATCCTCTCCAACCCATCGAGTGAAGGATGAAAGGATCTCCACAAACTCACCATTGCAGAGCTTGGGCTATTGGAGTCTCTGTGCGTTCTCGTTGACGCTCTCCAGAGAGCCAACGCAGCACTAGCCACATACAACAGAGAGGAACCAGAATTCGTTGTCGTCCCCCATGACGAGCTAATCCTTAAAAATATGCAAGAAGAATTTCCGCCAGCAATCGATTCCTCTGCAAAGCAGATGGTGAAGGTTAAGGATAACCCGCCCGTCAGCGCCACAACGCGTAAGGGAAAACTCTGGCGAGGCCCAACAATCCCCCTTTCATTCCTCTCAACCGTGCGCATCGCACGAGAATTCGACCAAGAATGCTTACCCTTCTCCGAACAGGCGGCAATTAACCAAGAGGTCTACCTCAAATCGCCTCAATGAGAAACTAGCCAAAAAGAACAGCACAAACAGGCCTCATGCGCCAGAGGGCAAGACCGTCAATGCAAAGCAAAGGTCGTCTACTGGCCAGGGAAAAGAACCTCAGACCTGTCCTGCCATTGGCACATTTCAGAAAAAGAAGCCACCCAACTCTCGGACTTTTACAAGTCAGCACAAGCCAAGATCGAGTGCCGCAGTTGCGGCGCTCAACCAAAAAAGAAATGCGCGTTCGGCTACCAAAAGCCAGTGGACGGAGTTACCACACAGCTACGTCAATTCCGCAGAGTCAAAGTTCACGAGTGTCGCCTCGATGACTACTACAAGCAGACCAAGGAAAAGAAAGGATTGAAGGTCAGGGAGAGCAAAGGGCGCAAGCAGTAGTCAAGCTGGCAGTATCTACCCACGCCTAGGATCCCGACAGCTGTTCTCAATCCGCTCGCGGAGGAACTGGGCACGTTCACTGTTTCCTAGTCTTCGCTTCTCCAGGATCTGCAGGGCTGCTTCATCACCGCTGATTTCGCTCCGCAGGATGTGTCGCCCTCGCTCCTCATCCTCAGGCGTCATCGTATAGCCGGCCATGCTCATTGATGCGCGCACAGCGGCGACTTTCTGATCTTCCGTTCGGTAGTCTTTTGACGCCATCATGCCCCTCACTTTTCGGCTCGAAAAAGGAAAACCCCGCCAAGCCAAGGAGCCTGCCGGGATCACCAATTCACGTCCCTATTCTACCGATGCTAGGGCGTAGAGAGACAGAGAACAAAATGCACCTCAATCTCTCGAAAACTGCAAGACACTCAGTGACGTCTTGGACCTTTTTCTCCTAAGCCGCCATTGTCATACTTCCTGTCACCTCGAAGCATGTAGATGATTGCAATAAGCAATCTAGGAACAACAACCACACAGAACAAGCTCAAGATAATCAATAGGATTTCAACAATTCCCATGTTTATTCCCCGCTCTGCCGTCAGCGCTTTCTCACACTCCTTGTAGCCGCCGTGTTTTTACTCGTACAATTCCTGCAATCTGGTGCTCGCAAATAGTGAAACGCCCAAACTCTGCCACCGAGCCCAACAGCCCGAGCACAAACTTTGCCACCGGCGTCGAATCCTTCGCGTAGACCTGTCCTTCCTTCAATAACATCACCGAGACCCCTTAGCTAACTAGCTCATCAAAATTGACGTACAAGCTTTCGGGTCATCCCCCAGGGCAAAAAGGCTAATCCGACAACTGCTGTGCAAAGGCCGAGTCACCACCAAGTAGTTCTGCCAGAATAGTCATCACCACTCGCGGCAGACGGACGTTGGGAGCATCTCCCCCAACTAGCCACCAACGCCTAGGGTCCGAGGCTAACTCTCCGAAGTTCGATCTACGGAATGATCGACGTGCCGAGGGTCGAGCAAACCAGAACCAGCCGGCGCATGAGCTGGGTCTTCACCTTCTTCGAGTTTCTTGTTGTGCTCGTCAACAAAAACAACGCGCGGATGATAGTCCCGGAGGTCTTCTTCGGAGTAGTGGGCATATCCAATGATGATCACCAGATCCCCTGGGTTAATGAGCCGGGCAGCAGCACCATTGATACCGATGACGCCGGTACCTCGATCACCTGTAATGGCGTAGGTGGTCAGGCGGTTGCCGTTGTTAATGTCCACGATGTCAATCTGCTCCCCCTCGAGGATGTCCGCAGCTTCCATCAGGTCCGCGTCAATAGTGCACGAGCCCACGTAGTGCAGGTCCGCCTGCGTGACGGTGGCTCGGTGGATCTTGGATTTCAGCATGGTGCGCAACACGGACAGAAACCTTACCCCCGCCTTCGATAAAATTCCATTCAGTGAAAACACTCGTCAGTACGAGCACACAACCTCTGCTGAATACATACAAAGCACACTTCAGCAGGAGCGCCTAACCACTCCCGTGAACGAAGTGGCTGGTCACCGGGAGTAAATCTTGGCGGGGCAAACTCACGCTCGGTTCCGAGTACTCCTCCAGCTCCTACTGTTTTTAGGGTTTGAGCACTCCTAATCTAGGGTTTGAGCACTCCTATTTCTCTCGTGCTCCTCTCACTTCTCTAGCGCTCTAGTGAACCTACTGTTCTAGTGGCGGTGTGCTCCATCGCTTGGCGTCGCCACCACAAACTCAGGAGCGTTGAAATCGGCCTGCGCGAAGGCCTGCGCAATAGCCTGTGCGGTTTGTTCCACCAGGGCTACGTCGAGCAGAGCAATTGCCGAACCGCCAAAACCACCACCGGTCATCCGCGCACCAATGGCTCCACATGCCATCGCGGTATCAACCGCAAGGTCAAGTTCAGGGACTGTGACTTCATAATCATCGCGCAGAGACTCGTGGCTAGCACACATTGCTCGCCCAAAGGCTCCCAGATCACCTTGGCGCAGCATGTCGGCAGCCCGGGCGGTGCGTTCAATCTCGGTGACGACGTGGCGCACCCGCTTTGCAACGGTATCTGTCCATGCTGAGACCTCTGCCTCGGTAGCGTTCACACCGCCTGGCACGTTCGCCTCAGCCCATGCGGCACTGCGCGCCACGGCATCCTCTGCTTGACGCAAAGATCGCACACCCAGGTGCTCTGTCACTCCGTCAATCACCGCGCGACGCGACGCATATTGTCCGTCATTAAGCTGATGCGGGGCATTGGTGTTGATGATCAGAATCGCCTTGCCGCTGGCTGCAATATCAAATGGAACGTGGGTTGCTTCATCGGTGAGGAAATCTATAGCTAACGCATGCCCCGCCCGGCCAAACAATGAAATACGCTGGTCGAGTCCACCTGTTGAGGCTCCAACAACCTCGTTTTCCGCCCTAATCGACGCCGCCATCAAACCCTTACGAACCTCATCCGATAATTCGGCCGTGGCACCATGAGCAAAGGTGGAGGCACACAAGTCGTAGGCTGCTAATGCCGACGAACACTCCAGAGCCGCAGAACTGGATAGGCCAGCACCAACTGGGACATCGGAGACGATGGCAAGATCTATCCCTGCGGAGAATGCGCTCCTTTCGGAAACAACACCGGAAGCTTCAGCCGGGGCGCCCTCGGTATCGGTGGCGCACGCACTGTCTGTACGAGTATGTGCGGATGCGTCAACCTCTGTAACCGCAGGCGCCGAGAGGGGAGGAATCACTCCGGCCTCCCTTGCCGCCCAAATGGCGCCGAGCGCATAGCCAGCCCAATGTGACGGGTGACCTTTACCTTCATCATCCACACCCACATCGCCAGTAGGGATCTCCACACGGACATTCTGCGCCGGTTCACCCGTATGTGGGGCATAACGCGACACCACCCGGTATGTATCCGTCCCATTCAAGCGAGCCGCGACATAGGTACGCTGAGTAAGCGCAAATGGGATAGAAATGCCCAAGGCGTAGTCAACATGTTCTCCAATGAGGTTCACGCGGCCTGGCGCCGACCAGACACCGGCGGGGGTGTCCCCGAACTCTTCCTCGAATAACGCACGCGCATCAGCCTCGCCCTGCTCTTCAGAACGAGTGTTGATCCATTGGGGTTCCACTATCACGGATGCAGAATCGGGAGCATCTGTGGTGGCATTCTGTTTACCTAGTGGGGAACCTTTTGTGTCGCCGACCTCCGGGCGGGAGACGTTCTCGCGGGAATTCTCAGTCATTCGTTACTGGCCTACCTTCCGTATCCTCTTCTGCCGTTTCCCTGCGTACTATCCGCTTCGCTACGCCCTGTACGTACTACTCTCCTCTCTGTCGTCTCTGTCCACTTAGAGTGCTATAACGCTGTTCGCCCCTACGGGGCGATCTCCCGGAATCGATCAGCAATGCGCTCCGGAGTGGTATCGGAAATCCATGCCTCCTGGCCAGACTCCGAGCCGGCAAGGAACTTCATCCGGCCGGGACTGCGCATCATGGAATATAACTGCAGGTAAAGACGGCCATTCTCGCGCCCCTCACCTACCGGAGCTTGGTTCCATGACGCGATATACGGCGTACGCTCAACTCCGTCAAAGAAACGATCCATACGACCAAGCAAATCTAGATAAATGCGGGTCAACTCATCTTTTTCTTCATCGGTGAGCGCGGCAAAATCTGGAACCGCACGATTAGCCATGAGCATGACCTCCACAGGCCACTTCGCCGCCGCCGGCACGAAGGCAGTGAAATGCTCACCCTCGACCAACACGCGACGACCAGAAGCCTTCTCTGCGGCAAGGATGGCGTCGAATAAGTCCTTCGACGTCATTTCACGAAACGCCGCGGCGCGCTCAGCTACCTCAGCGGCGCGCGGCGGGAGAAAAGGATAGGAATAGATCTGACCGTGCGGATGCTGCAGTGTGACGCCAATTTCCTTACCTCGGTTCTCAAAAGGATAAACATATCGAATGCCCGGCAGTGCAGACAGAGCCTCTGTACGATGCGCCCACGCCTCAACCACCGTACGAGCGCGCTCATAAGGAAGATCCTTGAAAGAGTGCGTGACATCCGGCGTAAAGCACACCACTTCGCAGCGTCCCAGCGCAGGCCGACGGCCGAACAATGGTTCCCCATCCACTTCACGGGCATAACCCTCCGGTACCTCCATATGCATGGATAGCGACGGGAAGCGGTTTTCAAAAACAACCACGTTGTAGTCATCCGCTGGGATCTCGGTGGGGAGTTCACCGGGTTTTGTCGGAGCCAGTGGATTCTCATTAGCCGGTGGCATAAACGTGCGGTTCATCCGGTGCGCAGCGTAGACATACCACTGACCGGTTAAAGGATCCTGACGCATCTCAGACTCAGTCGTGGCCTCCGGCAACCTGCGCGAATCATGCAGCTCACGGATGCAATCACCCGAAACGTAAGCTGGCTCATCGTCGAAATAGAGCAACTCGCGACCATCGGCGAGGGTGGTCGATGTAACACGAAATGCATGCTCGGACACTTTTCATCGCTCCTTGAGGGTGACGGCGCGTTGCACAACAAAGAACCGTCGCTTCAGTGCCTCCGGATGGAAATAACGGGGGCACTTGTTGTCAGTTGGTAATGTCAACCCAGATCACGCTGCGGTATGCCGCGTTATTCTGTCACGCAGCGGTATGCCGCGTTAGTCTTCATCAATCTTCACCGGAGCCAACTTGCTCCAGATGAAGAACACGGCAGCCACAACAACCATGGCGATCCCCGCCCACAAGTTATACGAGGCTTGCTTGGGCAGACCTTCCCACGATTGCCCCGGGTCAAGGAAGAGATAGCTGATCAACAACACAACCCCATAAAGGCCCATCAGCGCGCCGATAACATTGCGAATATCGAAGGCTCCGGCCATGTGGGAGCGATGTCCGACTTCCTTGTTCTCGGTCATCTTGTCCGCGATTTCTGCGGCGTTTGCAGGAGCGGCGGAATTATTCGCCGTATGTGCGTGAGTGTTCTTGCTCATTGTTGGTCACTCCTTCTAGTGGCGAATAGTTAGGCGAACACGATGTTGAGAACCAGAACCATGGCCAGGCACAAAAGGCCAAGTGGAACAGTTCGGCGGAACCATGGCAGGGATGCCTCTGCTTGATCGGTGAGGTTTTCCTTCGGGGTCACGGACTTCACAAAGCCCACCAGCTCATGATCTGGCTTTGGCTTGGTGACCAGGGAAACGATGATGGAAACGATGATGTCCACCACGAAGGCCAGGGAATGCTGCAACGAAGGCCGTGCCCTGACCAGGAAGGTTGAAGAACCCAATGTCCGTACCACCGAAAGTAGCGATCACCCAGTAGATGATCGCCACGCCGGTACCCGCGACCAAGCCTGTCCAACCGGCAGTTGGGGTCATACGCTTCCAGAACATGCCCAGAATGAACGTGGCGAACAGTGGAGCGTTGAAGAAACCGAACAGTGTTTGGAGGTAGTCCATGACGTTGCCGAAGTTCGAGGCAAGCAACGCAGTAAATACAGCGATGACGGTGGCAACGATGGTGGCCAAGCGACCGACCTTCAGGTAGTACTCGTCTTCGCGGTTCTTCACAACATATGCCTCCCAAATGTCATAGGAGAACACGGTGTTGAAGGCGGAAATATTCGCAGCCATGCCAGCCATAAACGCAGCCAGGAGGCCAGCGATAGCCACACCGAGCAGACCATTAGGGAGCAAGTCACGCATGAGGTAGAGAATGGCGTCGTTTGGCTCAGCGGAGCCATCCATGATTGGGGTAACAGTGGCACCCGCTACCATGCCCGGGATGACGACCAAGAATGGAATAAACATCTTCGGGAAAGCGCCAATGATTGGGGTCTTCCGGGCTGAAGACAACGAGTCTGCAGCCATAGAGCGCTGAACCTCCACGAAGTTGGTGGTCCAGTAACCGAAGGAGAGAACAAAGCCGAGTCCGAATACAAGCCCGACGGCAGACACTACCGGATTTTCGAAACCAGAGATCTCCGTCCCCGGCCAGGTATGGAAGTGACTCTCCACAACCTGTGTCTTGAGTCCTGCCCAACCACCTACATTGTGCAGGCCGATCATGGTGAGAGGAAGCAATGCCGCGATGATCACGAAGAACTGCAATACCTCGTTGTAGATCGCGGCGGATAAACCGCCGAGAGTGATATAGGACAGCACGATCACAGCGGCGACAATCAAGGTGACCCAAAGCGGCCACCCTAGAAGGGAGTTCACCACTTTAGCAAGGAGCAATAGGTTGACACCTGCGATGAGCAGCTGAGCCACAGCGAAGGACACACCGTTGACGAGGTGCGCTCCGTTGCCGAAGCGTCGACGCATGAACTCGGGCACGGAACGCACTTTAGAGCCGTAGTAGAAAGGCATCATCACGATGCCGAGGAAGACCATGGCTGGGATCGCACCGATCCAGAAATAGTGCATGGTCTCAAATCCGTACTGCACACCATTTGCCGAGTGGCCAACAATCTCTACCGCGCCCAGGTTGGCTGAGATAAATGCCAAGCCGGTAACCCATGCAGGCAACGAACGGCCGGACAGGAAGAAGTCAATAGAACTGGAAACTTTGGACTTTGCCGCCCAACCGATTCCCAAGACGAACGCGAAGTAGATGGCAACCAATGCATAGTCAACCCACGACGCGTCCAGGCGCAAACCAGTCATGACTGGGTACCTCCCAAAACACATCTCTCGGGAGAGTCGTCCCGAGGGAAACTCTATTTTTCCTTATCATGGAAAACTTTTCAGATTTTAGCTTAAACCTGTAAATGTGTTTGAGACAGTAACAAAGCCTTATCAGGGGTGACGGCTTCACCTTTTCTTCTTTATCGTTCCAGCTCAGGCTGAATAATTACTAACCCCGAAGGTGAAATATCTCTCTTCTTCCGCGTCGAGACGCAATAAATCAACACCTGAGCGCAGAGCGTTTGGTGGACATGTCATAGGCTCCACCGCCAAGGCACGGCCAACTCCGGGATACCCTTCGCGCCGCGCCGGATCAGCCGTAAACACCTGGTACCAACCGAACTGCTCATCAGCCCACAACTGCACACCATCCCCCTGAGCATTTGTCAATACCACCGTGCTACGAGGAACATCGCCGAGCCTCTCCCCTGTATTTGTATCGACTCCCTTTGCCACCTCACAGCCCTTTTTCTCGCTCTTCCCCTCTGTCCTCTCCACTTCACCAAAACAATGATCCAGCCATACCCCAGCCATCTGCACACCCTGGTCTACGGTGGGCAGAATCTTCACCGCCGGGATCTCCGGACCAGCCGGAAGATTACGCACACCATCCAACGGGAGATTCGTGCGTACTGGCAAAAACACAGTGCATTCCTCCAAAGCAGCACCATGGGCAGAAAGATAAGGGTGCCACCCCAATCCAAAGGGGCAACTGGAATCCGCCCTATTCACCACAGAAAACTCCGCACGCAAACCAGTAGCAGCATCCAAAGACCACCGCACGCGCATCTCCAACGGCCAGGGCCAGCCCTGGCGTCGTTCGGAGTTAAGTCGTAGAACCACAGCAGAGCCGGAACGCTGCTCAACTTCCCACACAGACGTCGCCACAAAACCGTGAATCGCCGTGGCTCGACCAGGCTCGGTGATCTCCAAGCTGTACAGCTCACCATCATGGGAAAATACACCTTCAGCCGTGCGGTTCGGCCAAGGCGCTAACAACGTCCCCGAAGACAAAGGTGGAAACTGCCCTACCTCAAAACCAGTGAGCAAAGACCTGCCACGGTACGTCAACATCCGCGTACCACCGCCGAACGTAGACACACTCGCGCGATAATCTCCGGCACTCAATTCCACGAAATCATGCGTGTTTTCCACACCGGCCGGGACGATCATAGCGACACCTCTTTGCTATTGAACAGGAGAGGCAGAGTTACCTTCCCCGTCAATATTCTTAAATCCAATGCCCAATGGCAAGGACACATTGTCAATCAAACGGGTAGAGCCCACACGCGCAGCCACCAACAAACGCGCCTCACCTCGTTCCGGTGCCTCACCCAGATCAGCGCCCTTAAGCTCCAGATAATCCACCTCAATCTCCGGCGACGCCGCCAAGATCTCACGGGCAATGGACAGCACCTTATCCGCGCCTTCCTCCGCCACAAATGCCCCAGCGGTTAATGCAGCGGACAGCGTTAAGGAAATTTCACGCTCCTGATCGGAGAGGTACTGATTACGCGAGCTCAGCGCCAAACCATCCTGTAGACGGACGATCGGCACCCCATGAATAGTGATGCCCATGTTGAGATCCGTCACCATCTGCTGAATGAGTATTAGCTGCTGGTAGTCCTTCTCGCCGAAAAACGCATGATCACAATGACTAATTTGGAAAAGTTTATTAACCACGGTGAGCACACCCGCAAAATGCGTAGGGCGGTGCTCCCCTTCCAGAATGCGCCCAACTTCACCGGGATGAATAGTGGTTCGCGGTCCATTCGGGTACATCTCGCGCGGGCTCGGGGCAAAAACGGCATCTGCGCCGACCGATTTCAACTTCTCCACATCAGCATCCAGCGTGCGCGGATAAGCATCGAGATCTTCCCCCTCCGCGAACTGCAACGGATTGACGAAAATACTGACTACCACCAGTGCACCTGGGATAGAATGCGCGGCCTTAACCAAGGCAAGATGCCCTTCGTGTAAAGCCCCCATGGTGGGGACCAACGCAACGGGGCGGCCAGCCTTACGCATTGCTCGGGTCAGCTGACCCAATTCCTCGATCGACGTAAAAACTGTGGCCTGACCGCGGGTGAACGTTCCAGATTCTGAGATTCCCATGTGGGTTAGCGTAGTCGCCTCGTATACTCTGCCAGCACCCGCTCCACCTCAAGAGAGTGGAGTAACTGCGCCGTACGCTCCGCCATCGGAATGTATGCCGCAGAGAAATTCATCCCGTGAGTGTTGTCCTCCAACTCGCGCAAGGCATCGATATGCCTCAGGACCGCTGGGGCATCATCGCGCGCAACCGGCCCCGTCATCCCACACAT
Source organism: Corynebacterium anserum (assembly GCF_014262665.1). Classification (NCBI taxonomy): domain Bacteria; kingdom Bacillati; phylum Actinomycetota; class Actinomycetes; order Mycobacteriales; family Corynebacteriaceae; genus Corynebacterium; species Corynebacterium anserum. The sequence continues at coordinate 363,709 of NZ_CP046883.1, read as the reverse complement.
CCGCTGATCAAATGCTTTGTTCACTGCCGCAGGAACAATCGTACGCAGCAACCTGGCCGAATGCGGGTTATTCATTGGAGGAGGAAAACTGCTACCACAATTCTTTCCATCACCTTCCGTACCCTCCGCGAGGACGTAATCGAGCATCCTCTGGGCGTCGGACAACAAGGTCACCACATAGTTCGCTGCGTAAGCCACGGCGGCATGATAGGCAGCCCGTTTATCCTCAGGAATAGAAATGGCCACCCCGTCCAGGGAGGCCACCAACAGCTCCGCAACGGCCTGCCCTACTTCCGAATCACTGGTGATACCCCAGGCACACCCTGTGAGATTGACACAGTCCTCCTCGGAACCTCCGAAGGTCATGACTGGATGCAGCGCCAATGGAATAGCTCCCGTGTCCGTGACCGGTTGAAGCACGGCACAACCGTGTGCTCCCGACGTATGGGCAACAATCTGCCCATCCCGAGTCACCTCTGCCACTTGATCAATGACCTCTACCAACTGCGGATCCGGCACCGCGATGATCACGAGGGCGGCCTGAGCAGCGTCCTCTAAAGAAACGACCGGTACCCGCGGAATACGCTCCGCCGCGCGTCTACGCGACCTATCGCTTGGCGCCACCACACCATGCACCACATGCCCCGCCTGGAGAAATTTCTCGGCTAGAGCTGTCCCCACAGCACCTGCGCTGATAATTCCCACGGACAATCGTGGCTGCTGCATAACATCCATAGTTCCCCCAACATACAAAAAGACCGAATTCAGGTGTGGAAATCAAAGCCGGCGCGGGGGTGTAGCGCGCTGAGCCCGGGAAAGTCATGACCAATTCGCGTGGATCAATTCCCGGGGTCTCCCCACCTACTCTCCCCTTTTGAAACGAGCCATGAGTTCTGCCACGGTCAGGCCGTTATTAGCCTCGTCTGCACGACGACGACCACGGCGCTGATCAGCCTCGTGCGCCTCATCCTTGCGGCGATGCCCGCCCACATATCCACTCGCCGCATCCTTAGTCTGATGTGCAGAGTGATGGTTCACAGCAGCCTCCTTAGACCGCTGTCCACCTGGAACGAACTGGGTGTACGCGGGCCGCTCACCTTTGGACTTTGCAGATCCTCCAGACCGAGCTGCAGGCTGAGACGATTGCTGAGATGACTGCTCAGAAGCTGGACGAGAGGAATCCTCATCTAACGCAGTGGTATCCACGACGAGTGGCAGCTCTGTGGTTTCATCCTTGTTCTGCCCATCCCACTTGATGGCCGAGAAACTACCAGTGGAGAAGGAGGGAGCGCGACCGCCGGAACTGCGACCCGCTGGCTGGGATGAAGACGCACCCGCTTGACGGGATTCTTCTTTCCGCGCCTCAGACTTTGGAGTCACCGTGGCACCCGCTGGTTGAGCGCTCCGCGCAGAACCTCCGCCGATTTCACGCACGCGCTCCGCTCGGGCATGCACCGAAGTCTGCTCCTCGGTACCGTATTTACCACCGGACAACAGGGATAATTGCTGCCGCATGGCGGCTAGCTCCTGCTGTAAGGCCTCAATGTGCTCGTCCCGCTGATCCCGGAAACGCTGCTCATAACTGGATTTCAGCTGCGCCTCACGTTCTTTTGCCTGAGATTTTTCGCGTGCCAGCTCTGCGGAATGTGTGCGTTGCAGCTGGCGGGAGCGGTCGCGTTCTGCGGATAGTGCGCTGGAGTAGCGATTAACCAGCACAGCCCCTAGGAAAGCAGCCCATAGCGCAGCGATCACGGCGATTTTCAGCCACACTTCAGAGTCCAAGAACAACATCAAAACGCTGGCGATCAACGCCAAAACAATGAGGCCGCCCATTAGCAGCTTGGACATTCCACCTTCCTTAGAGGTATTAGTCCGAGACATATCCTTGTGGCGGGACTTCGATTGCTGCGGTTGAGGCTGAAAACTCATGCTCACTACCCTACCTGTTACCCCGTTAAAAGAGAGAAGTGAAACATCCCTTCATGCCGCTCAGTATTTCGAAATTGCACCTTGAGCACAGTCCCTCGCGTTCACCTGGCGCAGTGCTTTACGTTCACCGAAACAAGAGACACAACAGACTCTAGCTCGTCGTTACATTCCTAGCCCGCCACAGCATCCATTGGCGGGTCGAGAGGCGGAGCAACACACGAACGTTCCAGCCACGCCCCTGCTATTGCCGCACTGACTCCACTAATGATCCCAGCCAGCACACCTGGCACATCGTCCTGAGCGGCACTGAGTTCCGCGACATGAAGCATGACGTGGATACCAATCCCCGCGTACACTCCCCCCAGCACCGCTCCGATCCATGCCACTGACTGCCCAAACACCATCCATTGCGCAACAGTCACCGGGCTCATTTGGCTGCGATCATGGCCGATATCTCCATCGTTTATCTTCTTCTTGATCACGACGCCAGCGACCGCGCACACAATCGCCACAACGAACAGCAAGACGCTCCCAGCCACTCCTATCCGCGGAAACACCCCATAAAAGCGCCAGACCACCATCCACGCTATGGGCATAGCAATGACAGCCGCCCAACACAGGGAAGCCACAGGGGTGGGTTTCATTTCATTCATCGCGAGTCCTCATGATCGTGTACCCCAGTCCTCATGATCGTGTTCCCCAGCCTAGTGCCAATGCCTCCACGGCAGTGACATCCTCAACTTCCTTCGGATCGGCCTCCCGTACGGTGTCCAACCAATACGACACACTCTGGCCATGAAGCGGGAAGCGTGCATCGCTCGCACAGTCCAAGTCCATCCACGGCACCAACACGAAGGCCCGCTGATGAGCATATGGGTGGGGGATAATAAGCTCGTCTCCCCATTGTCCGTCACTGATCACCGGGATGGGGTCACTCGTGGCGTCGCTTGACTCAGACAGACGGTACATCGCAAGCACATCCACATCCAGAGTCCTCGGCCCCCAACGTAGCTCACGCACCCGCTCAGCAGCCTGTTCAATAGACTGGCAAGCATGGAGGAAAGCCAAGGGATCCAAGGCGGTCTCCACGGCGATGACCGCATTGCGGAAATCTTCCTGCTCCACCCCACCCCACGGAGGGGTAGCAAACATGCGGGAGCGTTGAACAATACGTCCCGTGCCTTCGGCCTCCATCTGTTCACATGCGCGGACTAGCTGTCCTTCAACACACCCCGCGCTGCCGGCCATGTTGCTCCCCAAACCAACGACGGCAAGATACCTAGGGGTCATCGGCTTTCACCCCTTCGACGAGCGACGAGCCACCACGCGCACGTCGGCAAACGGATACTCAATGGGAGCCTGGGGTTTGTGCACAGTGATTTCAGTGGCGAGAACTCCATTAAGCTCAACAATCCGATCTGCAATGCTCGCGGCAAGTGTTTCGATCAGATCGTTGCCCGGCCCTTTGACCAACTCAACGGCGATGTCAGCCAAATCTACGTAGCTGATGGTGTCCGCGATGGAATCGGAGGCTGCAGCCGCGGAAAAATCAGTCCAGACGACCATATCGACCAAGAACTTCTGGCCGGCCTTCTTCTCGTGCTCATAGACCCCGTGATAGCCGTAGGCCTCCAAACCAATGAGCTCGATGCGATCTGCCACGGTACTACTCCTCGTTGTGTGTTGGCATGTGTTGGCTCTGTTTTGGCGCCTGTTGCTCACGCCTTGTCATCCGCTGGCTAGGATGCGGTGTCTGTTGGCGAATCACCACCGGTGTGTCCAGTCACCGTCGCATTACCCCGACGCCGCGCCCGCCAACTTTCCGGCACATCCGGACCCGTGCCCATTGCCCAAGAATAAGCGACATCCACTGCCGCCCGTGAAGGAGCCACACTATGCACTCGTACGCCCCATGCACCCGCCGCAGCAGAGAGAGCAGATACGGCGGCTGTGGCATCATCAGCAGACTCTGGAATACCTGGTGTTCCATCAGGATTGGGCCGCAATGCTGTAAGAAAACGCTTGCGCGAAACGCCAATGAGAACCGGTAATCCCAGTTCCACGAACTCGCCTGTGGCGTGCAGCAGTGCCCAATTGTCCTGCGGGGACTTAGCAAAACCGATGCCCGGGTCCAGGATGATTTTGCCATGTTCCACGCCGGCGCTGAGGGCTGCATCCACTCGACGCAGTAACCATTCCTTCACATGCGCCACAATATTCTGGCCATGATCCCGATATCCCTCTGCACCTTGAAACTGTTTGGCATTCCAGTGCATCAGGCACAGTTTCGCCCCAGTATCAGCCGCAACGGCAAGCATCCTATTATCCGCAAGACCGCCAGACACGTCGTTGATAATGCTGGCACCGGCATCAATTCCCGCCGCGGCGGTGGAAGCTCGCATGGTGTCCACACTCGTCACGATCCCCCGGCTATTGAGCTCGTGAATCACCGGCACTACGCGTGCCATCTCCTGCTCCACCTCTACACGAGTTGCACCCGGACGAGTTGATTCCCCACCGATATCGATGATGTCCGCCCCCTCGCCCACCATTGTCACGGCATGAGCCACAGCAGTGGGGGTATCCGGGTATTTTCCCCCGTCAGAGAAGGAATCATCAGTGACGTTGAGGATTCCCATCACCTGTGTGGGCTGCTGGGCGCGTGGCTGTGGATTCTGCATAGATTTAGATTCCAGACTATTTCCCGCGGATGAGTGCCATGGCCTCTGCACGGGAGGAAGCATTTGTCTGGAAGATTCCGCGTACAGCCGACGTCACAGTGTTAGCGCCCGGCTTACGGATCCCTCGCATGGCCATGCACATGTGTTCAGCTTCAACCACGACGATCGCCCCAGCTGGCTCCAGGCGTTCCATCAGCGCATCGGCCACCTGGCTGGTAAGGCGTTCTTGCACCTGCGGACGTTTTGCCAACCCGTCGATCAGGCGCGCCAACTTGGAAAGTCCGGTCACTTTTCCATCCCGTCCAGGAATATAACCGATGTGCGCGGTGCCGAAAAATGGCACGAGGTGATGCTCACAGGTGGAGTAAAATTGGATGTCGCGGACGAGAACCAATTCGCGATGATCCTCATTGAAGGTTTTACTCAGCACCTCGGTAGGATCTGTGTGCAAGCCGGAGAACATCTCTTTGTACGCGCGTGCCACACGTGCCGGAGTCTCCACCAACCCTTCGCGGTCGGGGTCCTCTCCAACAGCCAGGAGGAGCTCGCGAACGGCGGCTTCTGCGCGCTGCTGGTCAAATTCTCGCCGGTCGGTCACTTCTGCTCGCCCTCGTTGTGATTGGTGTGTTCATCAATGCTCTGGCCACGCCCCTCGGTGTGCTTGCCGCCTTCATTGATGGCCTGGCCACTGCGCAAGCTACCACGGTAGGTACCGTCACCACTATCACCACGGGAAGCCCCGCGTTCTTGTCCGATTTCGCCTCCCTCTGTTTTTAGAGATGACGCGGACTCATCACCTGCAGGCTTATCCACTGGCTGTTCCCAGGGGAAACTCTGCTGCGGGTTCTTAGCATGCTTACCGTGATCATTGTCCGCCGTACCGCGATGGTTCTCAGGCTGCTCAGCGGGCTTATCGGGAACGCTAGGGATCTGCCGTGTCGGCGCATCGTCAGTGGTCCACGGGTGATCCGGTTGTTCGTGATCTGGCAGACGGAAACCGCGCTGTTCCTCTTGCTTTATGCCACCATTGGGCGACACATTGTGGTGTGGGGCGTCGCTGCCTGGTGCACCACCCCTGCTCGGAGTGCCACTCTTGTTCGGAGAGCCGGTTCCGTAGTCACGTCCACCCCATAAATGGTCATGGCCCGGCTTATCCGGAAGAGTATTCTGTGCACCGGCATGCGCACCCACATGCTGCTTGTCCTTCTCACGGGCTTCACGGAGTTGCTTTTCCTGCGCAGCTTTGCGTCGCTCAATACGAGCTTTGCGCGCAGCAGAGAAAAAGTCGTTACGCTTCGGAGGCTCCTCCCCACGCTCTTTCGCTAGCTCATTCGGGGTTTTCACAGGTTCACGGAAGTCCTTCGGACGAGCCACATCCTGCATTGGGAAGATGTCAGTGATTTCACGGATCTCAATTCCATCAAAAATGGCTTCCAGGTCCGGACGACGCAGCGTCTCCTTCTCCAGCAGTTTCTCCGCCAACTTATCCAGGTATTCCCGGTTATCGCGCAAAATCTCATAAGCGATGGTCTGTGCCTTATCCATGAGCATGCGTACTTCATTGTCGATAACCGCAGCTACTTCAGGCGAAGGTTTGGACTCGGAGCCACTGCTGCCTTGGGAACGGAACGGGTCACCGTTATCAATGCCATACTTCACAGCACCGATCTTTGGGCTCATGCCCAGTTCCATCACCATGGAACGAGCCGTATTGGTGGCCATCTCAATATCAGCAGAAGCGCCCGTGGTCGGGTTACCAAAAACCAACTCCTCAGCGGCACGACCACCCATCGCGAAGACCAAGCGTGCAAACAGCTCAGAGCGGTTATACATCCCTTTATCATCTTCCGGAGCAGTCATCGCATGACCGCCCGTACGGCCACGAGCCAAAATAGTGACCTTGTAGACCCGATCAATATCCTTCAGAGCCCATGCCGCCAAGGTGTGACCGCCTTCGTGATAGGCAGTAATCTTCTTCTCCGTCTCGGAGATGATCTTGGTGGATCGGCGCGGCCCGCCAATCACGCGATCGGTGGCTTCCTCCAGTGCGTCGCCGGTAATAACGTTGCCGTCCACACGGGCAGTCAAGAGAGCTGCCTCATTGAGCACGTTTTCCAGATCCGCACCAGACATTCCTGCGGTGCGCTTAGCCAAAGATTTGAGATCCACATCATCGGCCAACGGCTTGCCCTTGGCATGCACTCGCAAGATCTGCTCGCGCCCAGTCAAATCCGGGTTCGTCACCGGGATCTGACGGTCAAAACGGCCCGGGCGCAACAAAGCTGGATCCAAAATGTCGGGACGGTTAGTCGCAGCCATGAGGATCACGCCTTCGCGGTCGCCGAAGCCATCCATTTCCACAAGCAGTTGGTTGAGAGTTTGTTCGCGCTCATCATGACCGCCGCCCATGCCGGAACCGCGCTGACGCCCCACCGCATCAATCTCATCGACGAAGATGATGCACGGAGAGTTCTCCTTCGCTTGTTTAAACAGGTCACGCACACGGGATGCACCCACGCCGACGAACATTTCCACAAAATCGGAACCCGAGATGGAGTAGAACGGTACACCGGCCTCACCCGCGACGGCGCGTGCTAATAAAGTTTTGCCCGTACCCGGAGGGCCATAGAGCAACACGCCTCGAGGGATCTTCGCACCTAGTTTCTCGTACCGGGAAGGGTCCGACAGAAAATCCCGGATTTCATCAAGTTCCTCAACTGCCTCGTCAGCACCGGCAACATCATCGAAGGTGTTCTCCGGGTTATCTTTGTTGAGCTCCTTATGGCGGGACTTGCCCATGCCGAAGGCGTTCATGCCCCCGCCGCCCTGCATCCGGCTGAGGAGGAACATGAGCAAGCCGAAGATCAAGAGCATCGGCACGAGGCTCACGAGCAGAGAACCCAGGATGGAGTCGTGCGTGACCTTGGTATCAAAGTCTGTAGCATCGCTGGCCTTAACCGCGTTGAAAATGTCACCGCTGGCGCGGTTCGGATAGCTGGCGATGATCTGCTCGATGCCTTCCTTGCCATCGACCTCGATCGGGTTCTTCAGCGTAGCTTGGATTTGCTGTTCACGATCGTTGATCTGCACCTTATCGACGTTCTTGTCGTTCAGCTGCTGCATCGCTACAGAGGTGGGAACTTCCTCGTAGCCGCGCGTCTTATCGGTGAGAACAGAAAAGGTGTAGATGGCAATGAGAACGGCCGCCACAATAGCGGCGATCCTCAGCACTTTCTTCTTATCCATAGTTCCTGTCGTTTTTAAATGTGTGTAGGCCTATCTGGGTGTTAATCCTTCCCAGACAAGATGTCGTTCTTATTCGTAGACCCGTGGGTGCAACGTACCGACGAATGGTAGATCGCGATAGCGCTCCGCAAAGTCCAAACCGTATCCCACGACGAATTCATTGGGAATATCGAAGCCGATCTCTGCAAGGTCGATCTGCACCTTGACTGCCTCCGGTTTACGCAGCAGAGTCACAACGGACAAACTGCGCGGACCACGGTTTTGGAGATTCTTCAGCAACCAAGACAGTGTTAAACCGGAGTCAATGATGTCCTCGACAATGACCACGTTTCGATCCTTAATATCGCGATCCAAGTCCTTAAGGATACGAACCACACCTGAAGAACTGGTGGAGTTTCCGTAGGAAGATACTGCCATGAACTCCAGTTGTGTTGGCACTGACATGGCTCGAGCAAAGTCCGTGATGAAGAAGGCAGCGCCCTTGAGCACGCACACCAGAATCAGGTCATCTTCTTCATCATGAAAGCGCTTTGATGTGGCGTCCGCCAATTCCTGGATACGGGTGCGCAGCTCATCCTCAGTGATGAGGACGCTTTCCAGGTCATCGCCGTAGCGATTGACTGGAACTTCGAAGTTCTTCGCACTGTGCATATTGTCGTTCGACATCTCGTGGTTACCGTCCCTCGGAGTATGGCTGTCGCAGTAGATGGTCAATAATCAGGGTCTTGCCAACACGGCGCACAACCAAATGATGCGAGGCGCGCCGATCTTCGTTCATTGTAGGACAGTGCTGCGCCCAAGGGACAGAGACTGCCCCTTGACCTCGCCATCGCACAACGAGCGCATCGATGGCATGAATATGCGAAGCGGTGAGAGGACCGGCCAGCTTGCTCAACCAGTGCTTGTACACGCGGTATCTCACAGCGGAATGGTAAGTAGCTAACCGTTCCACCGCCAGCATCCTCGCTTGTGCTTTTGTTCCTTCATCCAGTCGTGCCACCTCATCCAGTGGCATTGCTTTGCCCTGCGGTTGCGCCACCGTGTCCTTCAACCGCATTGCCCCGTCCTCACCCGAGTTATCAGGATGGTCTTCATCTTCAATGGTGCACGCTGAGAGGGCCTCGACAGCCCACGCATCTAGTGCGTCGGCATCCTCGCGCAGCATCCGAGCAGAACGAGCAAGATTGCCACGAACGGAAGAACCCAGAATCTCCTCCATAACAGGAAGTAGTTCTTGGCGCACGCGAGAACGCAGATACTGCTGCGAGTAGTTATGTGGATCCTCCCACCATGTCAACCCGCTGCGTAGGCACTCGGCCTCCGTATCTGCGCGCGATGCAGCCAGCAACGGCCTACCTACCCAGGCGGCGCCACAGGTGACGGCCGGGTGACGTAGAGATACGGAGCGCATTCCAGCCAGAGACTGAGTACCCGAGCCTCGAGATAGGGCTACGAGGAAACCCTCTGCATCATCATTGGCCGTATGAGCAACCAACAACGGACGGCCAGCAGCAATGCTGCCCAGTGCTTTATAACGTGCCTCTCTCGCTGGCCCCTCCCCCGCACCCGGCACGTGCACCCGCACGACATCCGCCTCGGCCACGCCAATTTTACAGGCCTGCTCAGCAGCGTTGTGGGCAACACGATCTGAGCCCTCCTGGAGGCCATGGTCTACCACCACCGCGTGGACGCTAAGACCGGCGCGTACAGCTCCAATGGTCAAAGCAAGGGAATCAGCACCGCCGGAAAGCCCCACCACCACACTCTTGATGCCGCTCATGTCCTGCTCGGCGTTGCCGCTGCCGGAATTTGTCCCCCTGCGGGGCTCCCAGCTGGGTGTAGCCAGATCCCGATAAGCCGATGGATAATTTGCGCGCAAGTGATCCATCCATCGGCGCACATGTGACGCCGCGGACACTGCGGAGCGAGATGATCGGTGAGTCAACTTCGCGTACGTTTTCTACTGAGCATTCCGCAGAGAGTTAGCCAGACGATCCAAAGCAGCTCGCCCCAGGGTGGTCTCCGCGTCGTTGGACAGAAAAGCAAAGGTCAATGGACGACCTTCCTTAGTAGTCACTGTGCCAGCGAGGGCATTGACTCCATCCAAGGTTCCTGTTTTCGCGCGTACCCAGCCAGCAGATGCTTCCGCACCAGAACCATCATTGTACCGGGAACGTAACGTGCCTTCAGCCGACGCAACAGGCAACATATCCAGCAATGCCCGCAGTTTCTCGTTCGATAGCACTCCGTCTAGGTCATGCGCTGTCAGGCGGTTTCGGTTAGACATTCCAGAATTATCGGTCAATACTGCGTTGCCTACATCCAGACCATTGTCCGCCAATACCTTGAGAGTGGATTCAGTGGCGCCTGTGAAATCTCGGGCTGCTCCCTGGCTCTCGGCAATTTCACGGCCTGTGGCCTCGGCCAGGATGTTGTCAGAATTAATCAACATGTCTCGCAGCCGTGTCTTTAACGGAGCGGACTCCACCCCTCCCAACCAGGTTAAGCCGTCAGGCAGGTGGTCTACAGCGCTACCCGTTGTATCCAAAAGCATGTCGCTGGCGGGGGTCTTATCCTGCACGGAGATCTCCGCATTGGTGGCGCCTAAGAAGTTGGCCAAAGAAGCTGCTACGTCTTCCGCCGGGGTGGTAGAACGTGCGGAATCGGCTTGTAACGGTTGGATTCGACCAGCGTTGAGCATGACAGAATCCACATCCGTCACATTTCCACCGGCGATATCAGCTCGATCCCAGGCTCGGTTGAAAGTCGCCCCACCTCGCACGGAATTATCCACCACAATGCGGGTAATTTTCTGGTCTCCCAGGTTCTTTTTCACTGAATCAGCCAATTCTTTAACGCTGGCTGCATCTGTAAAGAAACCATCACCGGGGGTGTTCGATAACGTTACATCCCCTTCTCCAGCGACAATCAACTCACCCGGTTTTTGCTGAACCACGTAGGTTTCTTGGCGATCGTCTGCCGGCAAAGCCAACAGTGCGGCCGCAGCGGTAAACAGTTTGGTGGAACTAGCGGGAACCAGAGGGCGGTTCTCATCGGAAGTCCACACAACCTGCCCGGTCAGCACATCGGTTACTTCCGCGGATAGCTTGCCCAGATCCTTGTCTTTCGAGGTACGTGCAACTGCGGCCACAACATTCGGTGCACCATCCCCACCTTCAGCTGGCCCCAATACTGGTTCCACAGCTTCCGCTGTTTGTGCAGGTTTCACATCGAAGTTCTGGGTGGAGTTCCACCACAAAGCACCAACCGCAATGACTACGACCACCAGGATGAACGCACAGATAGACAGCAGCCACCAGGTCAACGACTTCTTCTTCGACGCTTTGTTCTCACTCACACTAAGCACTCTAGCGGTACGTGAGACATAGCACCTCTCCCCCTACGACAACGCTTCCTGTATGACCTTTGACAACGCTTCCTGTATGACCTTTGACAACGCCCTTCACCAACTTCATCCGAGTGCATATAAGATGGTCACGTCCAACGTTTGTCTAGCCAATGCGAAAAAGGATGGCGCCCACCCCATGAGCACCAACAGCATCGAAGTAACAATCGAAATCCCCAAGGGCTCGCGCAACAAATACGAAGTCGACCATGAGACTGGCAAGGTCTACTTGGATCGCTACCTGTTCACCCCAATGGCTTACCCAGCTGACTACGGCTTCATTGATCACACTCTGGGCGAGGACGGCGATCCGATGGACGCCCTGGTCATCATGCCCGAACCAGTTTTCCCAGGTGTTATTGTGAAAGCTCGTCCAGTCGGCGTATTCAAAATGACCGACGAAGCCGGTGGCGACGACAAGCTACTGTGTGTCCTCGATGACGTTCGCTTCGACCACTTCCAGGACATCGAAGACATCGATCAGTTCACCCGCAATGAAATCGAGCACTTCTTTGTTCACTACAAGGATCTGGAGCCCGGCAAGGAAGTTAATGGCTCAGGCTGGGGGAATAAGGATGAAGCTCTGAAAATCCTCAACGATTCCATCGAGCGTTATAAGTAACACCCCTCAGCCCCACCATCCAGGGTCGGCCACAGTCCCCCACGGGGGGAGGGGACTGTTCCCAAACTATCTACGGAGACTGTTCCCGGACTTTCTACTAGGAGACCTAAGACGTGGAATTTCGGGACTACTACACTGTGCAAGCATGAGTAATTTTGAATCCGTATTGCCTAACGAAGTCCCCGAAGATGCTCAGCTCATCGATGTGCGTGAAGCTGATGAGTTTGCACAATGGCACGCCAAGGGTGCAACTAACCTCCCACTAACCGAGCTACAAACCCGCTACGGCGAGCTTGATCTCGATAGGGATATCTATGTGATCTGCCTATCGGGCGGTCGCTCGGCTCGAGCATGCCAGTGGCTCGAAATGAATGGCATCGACTCCATCAATGTCTCCAATGGTTCTGCTGGGTGGCGCGATGCGGGGCTGCCGATCGTCGAGGGCGATAGTTAAGCACTGCGCTTATGAGCTGAACGCACTCCTGTGGGTGGAGTACCCTCTGGTGTTGTCTCCAACCTTGTTAGTGTTGCCTCCACCCCGTTGACGTGCTTTATTGAAGCGCTCTATCAAGCTCCTCCAGCCCAAGAATAACCTCATTAATGGGTGTCACCTACAATTAGACAGCCCCCATATTCCGCGAGTAAAGTTTTGACCTATGTCAGACACTTTCGCACTGCCGGCAGATCTTCTCAGCTCCCCTTCTTTCCAATTGGAAAGATTGCGGCGCCGCACTCGTGAATTCGTGGAAGCAGCTCTGTCGGCCGAAGGTTTCAATCTCCGTGAGTATTGGGTTTTATCCTGTCTCGTCGCTGGTGACGCAGCATCCCAAGCTACTCTTGGCGAGATTCTCGGCGTGGACCGTTCTGACATGGTTCGCCTCGTCGATTCCCTAGAGAAACGCAACCTGGCGAAGAGGGTTAAAGATCCGAAAGACCGTCGTCGCCAAATCATCTCAGTGACTAAGAAAGGCTCCAAGGCCTACGCGAACTTGCGCCCGTTAGTCACAGCGGCAGAAGACAAAGCCCTCGATGATTCCACTTCTAAGCAGCTCAAGCACTTGCGAAAGCTAGCAAAGTCCATCATTGCCGCCGATTCTCCAGAATCCTCCTAGCTGATCTGAGCCGCGCTATACCGAGCGCGGCTGTTCGCTTATCTCAGCCCCACTCACACACTCTCCTTCCACGAGGACTCCTCCACTAGTTCCGCAAGGCTTCTTCCCCAAGGCGATGATTCCCGGTGCCTATTCCCTCGCAGTATCTTCGATCCGCTCAGGCCCCTGCAGCCCGCACACTGCTCGACATCCTTCGAACCACCGCTGACACCTATCCTGATGCGCCGGCGATCGATGACGGCCACGGCGTGATCACCTATAGCGAATTACTGCAGGAAGTACTCACGACAGCCGAGTGGTTAACCACACGCGGAATTCGCCGCGGCGACCGCATCGGCATCCGTATGCCCTCCGGCGAGCGCAATCTATACATCGCCATCCTTTCCACCCTCGCAGCGGGCGCTGCCTACGTCCCTGTCGACGCGGATGATCCAGATGAGCGTGCAGCCCTCGTTTTTGGTGAAGCGGAGGTGCAGGCTATCTACACGGCGGACGGACTCTGTTTCACTGAACACACACGCTCAGACCGCACCGATGACACCGGCCCCACCCTGGACTGCGATGCATGGATAATTTTCACCTCGGGGTCTACCGGCACGCCCAAGGGCGTAGCAGTGTCTCACCGTAGTGCCGCTGCCTTCGTCGATGCTGAAGCGCACATGTTTCTTCAAGAGGACCTACTAGGCCCCGAAGATCGTGTCCTCGCTGGGCTCTCCGTTGCCTTCGACGCCTCTTGCGAAGAGATGTGGCTAGCCTGGCGTCATGGGGCATGCCTGGTTCCTGCTCCCCGCTCCCTCGTACGTTCCGGCGTGGACCTCGGCCCCTGGCTGATCTCCAAATCGGTGACGGTCGTCTCCACCGTGCCAACACTCGCTTCTCTCTGGCCGGACGAAGCACTCGATGCCGTCCGTTTACTAATCTTCGGTGGTGAAGCCTGTCCTCCGGAATTAGCCGCCAGGCTGTCCAACGGTTCCCGAGAGCTGTGGAATACCTATGGCCCGACTGAAGCCACGGTCGTCGCCTGCGGCACAACCATGGATGGAATCAAGCCCGTTTCCATTGGGCTTCCTCTGGCTGGTTGGGATCTCGCAGTTGTGGATTCCGACAATCAACCCGTCGCAATGGGAGAGACGGGCGAACTTATCATTGGTGGCGTCGGGTTAGCGCGTTATCTCGACCCGCAAAAGGACGCGGAGAAATTTGCCCCTATGCCGGAGCTGGGGTGGGGCCGAGCCTACCGGTCCGGTGATCATGTGCGCTTGGAGGAAGACGGCCTGTATTTCGTTGGTCGCGTCGATGACCAGGTCAAGATCGGCGGTCGCCGGATCGAATTGGGCGAGGTCGATGCCTGCCTCTCCCGCCTCAGTAACGTCCGCAGTTCTTCCGTCGTCGTGCAAACAACGGGTGGAGGTGACAAAGTCCTCGTCGGCTACATCTCCCCCGAACATGGCACGGCCGATGACTTCGATATCGAGACCGCACGTGCCCAGCTCCAGGAAGACCTCCCTTCCGCGATGGTTCCACGGCTCTGCGCTGTGGATAGCTTGCCCGTGACCACGTCGGGAAAAGTCGACAAGAGAGCCCTGCCCTGGCCTTTGCCCTCTCGCGGTGAGTCGCATTTCGACACCCCCACCCAGAGCTGGATCGCAGAACTATTCTCCGACGCTCTGGGCACCACTGTTCTAGGCCCAGACGTGGATTTTTTCTCGCTTGGTGGTACCTCACTGGCAGCTGCTACGCTGGTCGCGCGCGTGCGCGAACGCGTACCGGAAATTTCCGTCCGTGACCTCTACGACCACTCTCGGCTCGGAGCTTTTGCAGAGTACATAGATTCTTGCCGCGGCGGCACTTCAGCTATAGCCAATAACGCAGCCATGCAGCCAGAGCTTCCTGGCATCACTCCGGTGAGTGCAACCACCCGCGTCGTACAAGCACTCATTCAAATTCCAGCGATGACCCTCGCCGGCGCTCAGTGGGTGGCCTGGCTATTGGTCGCTAACTGGCTACTCAGTGCATCCGGCGTGGAGATCGTCGCCGGTTTCGCCCCAGTGGATCTCGGCCGGCTGTCATGGCTATGGGCCGCGCTTGCACTACTGATCTTCGCTACCCCACTGGGGCGCTTGCCCTTATCTGCCATTCTCATCCGAGCGGTCACCGCAGGTATCACAGAGGGAAATTATCCCCGCGGTGGTGCCGTTCACTTGCGTATCTGGGCGGCCGAACGCATCGCAGACACATGTGGTGCCCGAGACATTTCTGGCGCCACATGGATCACCACATACGCCCGTTGGCTCGGTGCGGATGTAGGCACAGACGTGCAGCTACATACGCTGCCACCCGTCACTGGCCTGCTGACCCTCGCAGACCAATGCTCCGTAGAACCAGAAGTGGATCTGTCCGGCTATTGGATAGAACGCGACCGACTGCATGTGGGACGCATCGACATCGGCAAGGGAGCATCCATCGGCGCTCGTTCTACAGTGCTACCCGGCGCACGTATCGGATCCAAGGCTTCCGTTGAGGCAGGTTCTGCCGTCAGAGGCGAGAAGAAAGTGAAGAGTGGTTCTCGCTGGGCAGGTTCTCCCGCGGTCAAAGTGGGAAAGGTACGTTCCCGCTGGCCATCTGAGGCTCCCGCACGCCGTCCGCTATGGATTGCGGTATACGGTCTAAGCTCTCTGCTACTTTCCCTGCTGCCACTGATCGCTATAGGATCCGCCGCAGCGTTCGTCGCATGGGGTATATCCACCCTGTCTCCCGACGTCACAAGTTTCCTCTCTATCCTCCTGACCTCCATAGCCTGGGCTTTGCCAGGAGGTCTCATCGGCTTTGCCATCTACACAGCCCTGACCTGGATATCGGTGCGTATACTATCCATCGGGATCAAACCAGGTGTGGTCCCTGTACGCTCCGCGACCGGCTGGCGCATCTGGGCTATTGAACGTCTCATGGACGCAGCTCGCACCTACCTTTTCCCTATGTATGCGGCTCAGCTGACTCCACTGTGGTTCCGCAGTCTTGGCGCTCGCATCGGCAAAGATGCGGAAATTTCCACGGCAGTGATGGTCCCTGCCTTCGCGGAAGTCAAAGCGGGAGCTTTCCTCGCAGATGACACCATGGTCGGCGGCTATGAATTGGGCGGGGGCGGGTGGATGCTTTCCGGCCATACGCGCGTGGGCAAACGCAGCTTCTTAGGCAATTCCGGCATCGCCGGTCCGAGCCGGACTCTGAAGAAAAACTCCCTGGTTGCGGTGCTGTCCTCCACCCCAAAGAAGACAAAAGCCGGCAGCAATTGGATTGGTTCTCCTCCGGAGAGGTTGCGTCGAGTCGAGGTGGAGGCCGAAGGCGACTCTCGCACATACAACCCCACCTTCGCCCTCAAATGCGCGCGCGGCCTGGTGGAGACACTCCGGCTACTGGCTCCGATGGTGTCCGCAGCCATCATGGCTGGAGTGCTAGTAGCTCTGCAATGGATTCTGATGCACTGGGGCCCGTGGGCTGTGTTCTGCCTCTCCGGTTTTGTACTCATTGCCGCTGGCTTTGTCGCTGCTGCGATCACCGTGTGCATGAAATGGCTGTGCGTGCAACGCATCACCCCCGGAGACCACGTTCTGTGGAGCTGGTTCGTATGGCTGAATGAACTGCAGGATCAGTTCGTCGAAACAGTTGCTGGACCCTGGTTTTTAGCGCACACCCTGGGAACTGGAAGCCTCAACGTATTCCTCCGCGCATTGGGTGCCACAGTCGGTACAGGTGCTTGGCTGGACACCTACTGGTTACCTGAGGCCGATCTAGTAACCATTGGTCGCGGTGCAACCGTCGGTCCGGGCTGTGTGGTCCAAACGCATCTCTTCCAAGATCGCGTGATGAGCCTCGACACAGTCACCCTCGATGAAGGTTCCACCTTAGGACCACACTCCGTGGCACTGCCGGCCTCCCGGCTCGCAAAGGACGCCACGGTAGGACCGGCCTCCTTGGTGATGCGCGGAGACCACGTTCCACCATCCAGCCGCTGGCAAGGTAATCCCATCGAGATTTGGACGTAGACACATTTTCAAGATCTCGGCGGGGCCAACCATCTTCGAAAAACAGACGCAGCCACACACCTTCGACATGTGGGGAGGGAGCCCCATGTCTTCTGGAATAACGCTGCACAAGACGAAAAAGACGAAAAGCTCGAGCACCACAATGCTCGAGCTTTTCGTCCTAGATACAGTCGCTCTCACCACAGCGAGAAACCGCTCTGCATCAACCGATTCTTAGTCACCGATCTGGTCGCGACCGCGCTTGACCAACTTAGGATCAGGCTCACCCACAACCTCATGGTCTTTGCCGGTGTATTCGAACTTAGAAAGAATGTAACGCATCGCGTTGATACGGGCGCGCTTTTTGTCATTGGATTTGATGGTGATCCAAGGAGACTCGTTGGTATCCGTGTAACGGAAAGACTCTTCCTTCGCACGGGTATAGTCTTCCCAACGGTCCAGAGACGCCAAATCCATTGGGGAAAGCTTCCACTGACGAACTGGGTCTACCTGACGAATCGCAAAGCGAGTGCGCTGCTCTTTGCGGGTGACAGAGAACCAGAACTTAGTCAAGGAGATACCGGAGCCCAGGATCATGTTCTCCAGCATAGGAACCTCTCGCAAGAACTCCGCGTGCTGAGATTCTGTGCAGAAACCCATGACTCGCTCCACGCCGGAACGGTTGTACCAAGAACGGTCAAAGAAGACGATTTCACCGCCACAAGGGAAGTGTTGAATGTAACGCTGGAAGTACCAGGAAGTGGACTCACGCGGTGACGGCTTTTCCAAAGCCACAGTACGAGCGCCACGAGGATTCAGGTGCTCATTGAAGCGTTTGATGGTGCCACCCTTACCAGCGGCATCACGCCCCTCGAAGATGATGATGTGCTTCTGGCCGGTTTCCTTCGTCCAGTTCTGCCACTTCAGCAGCTCGATCTGCAGAGCGCGCTTCGTGGTCTCATATTCTTCGCGGCTCATGCGCTCGTCGTATGGGTACTGGTCGCGCCAGGTATCCACGCGGTGCCCATCCGGAGTGATCAGTACTGGATCGTCTTCGTCAGAATCATCGACGAGGTAGCCCTCGGTGGCTGCCAGGTCAACAACGTGGAATTCGTCCTGATTGTCTTCGGCCATAACGCCGTACTCCTTTTAGCTATGCGACTTTATAAAGTGCGCATCGTGGCCATCAAAATCATGACCTTTGCACGCTTTGATTCTATCCTTTCCAGCGGACTCGCCACACCGTTACATTTCCGGTTTCGCCCCCGTTTGCGTCATTCGTGAGGCGATGCTCGGTAGGAATACAGCACAGAGCGTATATGGCAAAGACCCCGCCTGGCACAGCATCATTGCCCACCCAGACGGGATCTCTTGGTGCTCAACGTCTCCCCCAGCTCCTCATCGAGCCTCAGCACCGGTGCGGACAAAACCCTGAATACAGGATTACTCCTCACCTCATCAGCGCCGAGACGTCAGAGTTATAGGGAGGCGAAGACTACCGTAGAATTACTTCTTCACCTGTTCGGCAGCAGCTTCGGTAGCATCTGCAGCACCCTCGGAACCGCCCTGAGTCGCCCCTTCAGCAGCATCTGCAGCACCCTCAGCGGCACCAGCAGCGCCGTCAGTAGCACCAGCTGCGGCGTCGGTATCTGGAGTCTCAGCGTCCGGAACCAGCAGATCAGAGGAGCCGCCAACAGCCTCATCGATGTTGAACGCAGCATCAAAAGCCTTGCCGATGCCCGCGAAGACATCCTTGAATGCTGCGAAGAAGTCGCCTACACCCTCGAACAGGGTACCCAAGTTCTCGATCAGGTCATTGAATGCGCTGATTTCCACGTTTATTCTCCCTTGAAATACCGTTGGCACATCATGACGTTGCGCGGTGCCAACAGACTGTGTCATTAGTGCGATGCTCACAATGGGAAGCATCGGAGTTCACTGTATTGAGTTTTCACATGGGCACAAGACCTGAAGCGGAAGTTTGTACGGGATCATTCCCCGCTAGGACCACCCCACACGCTTTGTGTAAGAATATGCAAAATTATCCATATCTGCAGGTGGGAACGCGAGCTTTTCACCCGGAAAATTCGCATTTTCTATAGGGTGCAGGCAGGAAAATAACGAAGAAAATTACCCCCATTAAGGCCCATTCGGCACCCGATCCGTGGCGTCGCATACCAACTCCCACCCCGATCCGTGGCGTCGCACACCAACTCCCACCCCACACGAGTCAGTCGCCCATAGCCCAAAAGTCCCCGTGTCGGAAGCACATACCTCCGACACGGGGACTAATGAAAGATACGAAGACGAGATCAACGGCTTAGAAGCCGCCCATGGTTCCCATCTCGTCGCCCCCTGGCATTGCAGGTGCCTCTGGCTCTGGCTTGTCAGCCACAACAGCCTCAGTGGTCAGGAACAATGCCGCAATAGACGCAGCGTTTTGCAGAGCAGAACGAGTCACCTTCACTGGGTCAGAAATGCCAGCCTCCAGCAGATCAACGTACTCTCCGGTTGCAGCGTTGAGTCCCTCGCCGTCGCTCAGGTTAGCCACCTTATCCACAACAACTCCTGGCTCCAGACCCGCATTCAGCGCAATCTGCTTGAGAGGAGCGGACAGGGCTGCCTTGACGATCTGAACACCGGTAGCTTCATCACCCTCGAGACCGAGATTGTCATCCAGCACGTGGGAAGCCTGCAGCAATGCAGCTCCACCGCCGGCAACAATGCCCTCATCGGCAGCAGCCTTAGCGTTGCGCACGGCGTCCTCGATGCGGTGCTTACGCTCCTTCAGCTCAACCTCAGTAGCGGCACCGACCTGCAGAACAGCCACGCCTCCAGACAGCTTCGCCAGACGCTCCTGGAGCTTCTCACGGTCGTAGTCAGAATCGGCGTTCTCGATCTCCTGACGGATCTGCTTAATGCGGCCGGCCAGCTGCTCGGAAGAACCAGCACCATCAACGATGGTGGTGTCATCCTTGGTGACAACAACCTTACGAGCAGTGCCCAGAAGTGGCAGATCTGCGGTCTCCAGAGACAGGCCAACCTCTTCAGCAATAACCTGGCCGCCGGTGAGGATAGCGATGTCCTGTAGCTGAGCCTTGCGGCGGTCACCGAAGCCCGGAGCCTTCACAGCAACGGACTTGAAGGTACCGCGGATCTTGTTAACAACCAGGGTGGACAGCGCCTCACCCTCGATGTCCTCAGCAACGATCAGCAGTGGCTTGCCGGACTGCATAACCTTCTCCAGCAGTGGAAGAAGATCTTTTACGTTGGAGATCTTGGAGGAAACCAGCAGAATGTAAGGATCCTCCAAAACAGCTTCGCCGCGCTCGATGTCGGTAGCGAAGTATCCGGAGATGTAGCCCTTATCAAAACGCATACCTTCGGTGACATCCAGGGTCACACCGAATGCGTTGGACTCCTCGACGGTGATCACACCGTCCTTGTTCAGCTTGCCATCGCCAACCTTGTACATAGCCTCGGCGATGAGTTCACCGATCTTTGGATCAGCAGCGGAGATACCGGCAGTAGAAGCGATCTGCTCCTGAGTCTCGATCTCCTTAGCGGAAGACAGAAGCTGCTGGGTGACCTTCTCCACACCAGCCTGGATACCGCGCTTGATACCCATTGGGTTGGAGCCTGCTGCAACGTTGCGCAATCCCTCGCGTACCAAAGCCTGAGCAAGAACTGTTGCGGTGGTGGTGCCGTCGCCAGCTACATCGTCGGTCTTTTTTGCTACTTCCTTAACGAGCTCTGCGCCGATCTTCTCGTATGGATCCTCGAGCTCCACCTCACGAGCAATGGTCACACCGTCGTTGGTGATGGTTGGCGCGCCCCACTTACGTTCGAGGACAACGTTGCGTCCCTTTGGTCCGAGAGTTACCTTCACGGCGTCTGCCAGGGTGTTGAGACCCTTTTCTAGTCCGCGACGTGCTTCTTCGTCGAATGCAATCATCTTAGCCATTAGGCTGTGATCCTCCGTTTGAGTTTTGCGACACGTTCGGTTCAGACCCAGCGCCCGCGACGGCATGAATGGACGAATGTCGCGACGTCCATTCTCACTGCATCTGATGGTGCTTTTATTGGCACTCATCTACATCGAGTGCTAGCCCTTGTTTAGCACTCTCCTAGGACGAGTGCAAGATTTTGGAGAGTAAGAAGGAGCAATGTTCGCTCATAGCGTTGCCGGGGCGTTGCGCAACGGTCGAGTCTGGGTAATTTAGGTGCCATGAACGAAAAAGAACCACCGCAACTGCCGTCCACTACTCATGAGATCAATGGACATGTAGCCAACGCCCTCCTCAACTCCCAGCTCGATTTCTTATGGGAAGCTCTCAAGGAACTCGTTGCTTTCCAGTCTGTCCACTCCACTCCTGGCTTGGAAGAGCACAATTCTGGAGCTGCCGCTTGGTGTGTCGAGCAATTCACTCACGCCGGCATTCCCGTTGAATCCATCACCACCTCCGATGGCTCTGAGGCGATCATTGGTCTGAAAAAACCAGCTGAGGGCTACCCCACTCTCCTGCTCTACTCGCATTTCGACGTCCAACCCGCCGGCGATGTGGATGAGTGGACGTCGGATCCGTGGACTCTCACGGAACGCGATGGCCGTTGGTATGGCCGTGGCGCCGCCGACTGCAAAGGCCACGTCGTCATGCACCTTGCCGTTCTACGGGCACTGCGTCAGCTTATCGACGCCGGCTGCTCCGAGCTCGATAACCTCGGTATTCGTATCGTGGTTGAAGGCTCAGAAGAGCGCGGAGGTTACGGCTTAGAGGATCTCCTCCATGAACGACCAGAGCTATTCCAAGCGGATACGTTCCTCATCGCAGACTCCGGTAATGACGAAATCGGCGTGCCTTCTATTTGCACAGCCCTGCGCGGATCAGCCCCTATCACCGTCACCCTCAAGACCATTGCGCAGCCGATGCACTCCGGCCAGTACGGCGGCGCAGCTCCTGACGCTCTGTTGGAACTGATCAAGCTGCTTAGCACCCTGCATGATGAACAGGGCTACGTAGCAGTTGAGGGTCTCAATACCGCTGCCACATGGGACGGAATTGGCCCCTCTACTGGGACTTTTGCCAAGAATGCAGGGGTCCTCGAAGGGGTCAAGGTCATTGGCGCTAACGATGACATAGCACCCAACGACCTCACCGTCATGCGGCCCTCGATCACAATCACTGGTCTGGATTCTCTCAGCGTCGCGGACGCGATCAATGCTGTACCCGGTACCGCTTCCGCGGTGGTCAGCCTACGCGTTCCACCCGGAATGGATCCACAGGAATGCCAAGATCTACTGATCGCGCACATGGAAAAGAACAAGCCCAACGCGCAGATGGAGATCCACCGTGAGGCACTGGCAAAGCCGTTTAGCGCGGATACTTCCGGACCTGCGCTACAGCGTCTCGCGAGCGCGCTCAGCGACGTTTACGGCAGGGAGACTGTCGAAGTGGCGTCGGGAGGTTCTATTCCTTTGACCAACGAACTTCTGAGCGCTTATCCCGATGCCGAGTTAGCGCTCTACGGAATCGAAGAGCCACTGTGCCGGATTCATAGTGCGGATGAGTCCGTACATCCGGAGGAACTGTCACATATCGGCGCCGCCGAATTGCTGTTCCTGGTTCGTACAGCGCAAGAGCACACCTAGGCACACCCCCTGTTTTCGACGCACTTGTCATAGCGCGTGATGCGCATTACATTGTTATGACATGAGCAACATTCTTATGCGAGTACCCAACCCGGGTGGAGGCGAGGACTGACCCCTCCACTTCCGGGGTTAGCGTTACACCGCATAAGCGTCGGTCCACTTGATACAGAGGACAACACCAACCATTCCTTCAAGGACCGAGTAACCATGATGTTCGAAGACAGCGAAGGCACTATGAACGCCAGCACACTGATCCGTTTCGCTCGCCCAGAGACGGACTGGGAGCGCCCTACCTACACCGTGCAGCCTAGCCACGGTCGCCGCTCCACCGCGAAAACTTTTACCCCCACCCACACCACACGCATCGAGAAGCGCCGCAAGCGCACGCGCACTTTTGCCGAAGATCCCTTCCGCGCTCGCTTCGGCCAGCGGCTCCCTACCGGTATGCGCCAAGAGGCTCGCGGCATGGACTGGAAGAGCTTCATCTCCACCTATGCCCCCACTAACATCCGCGTCGAGCAGCTGAAGTCCCAACGTCTACGCGCCGGTCGCCATCACTTTGAGATCGCCATGAATGGTCTGGCAGCGCATGGTCAAGGCACCCGCGTTTCTATCACCGCCATGGGCGCTTCCTCGGCCATGACGGAGGTTTTAGCCGATCACGGCTTCAATGTAGAGATCAGGGAGTTCCATCAGTACAAGATTTTCGAGGCGACGGTCACCTTTATCTACGCCACTCACAATTCTAAGTCTGTGTGGGCTGTTGGTTTCGGTGCTGACCGTGACATGTCTATTGCCAACGCTTTGTGCTCCGCGGCTTCTCGCTTGTACCTGATCTAAAAGAATCTCTGAGCTTCGCGGCACCCACCCAGATCCCGCTGTAAGAAAACTTCACACATTGCTCACTCCCCGTTGGAGTGGGCCCGCCCCGTGAGACCCTGTGCTTGAGAGCTACTCGATACTCTCGCGCAGGGTCTTTACCGTGAGGTCCACCGCCGCAATCCATGCCTTCGGCTGAGTAAAGCCCTCTTCGGCACCTGCGTCGCCACGGGTGCGCACACCGGGCTCAAGAGCAGCTCCGGCTTCCCTCGCGGCGGCGCGTTGCAGTTCGTAGTCACCACCACGTTCCATAATGCGCTCCACATCGCGGAGTTCCTGTACGCAGTTGAGCTCTTCGGCCACAGGCAGCAGCATCTCCACCCAATCGCGCAACTCGTCCTTAACCCAGCGCTCTGTGGTGTCGCGGTCAGTAATAATCAGAGCATCGAGCCCATACCGAGCCGCCCGCCACTTGTTTTCCGCCACATGCCATTGCTGCAGAATGGGCAGTTCCTCCCCCCGGTCGTACATCCGCTCAAAATGCACAACCAGGCAGTGCATGTATGCGCTAATTGCGGCGAGTTCCCAGAGAGTCATCATGGCGTCAGCGAAACGAAGTTCCACCGTCCCGTACTTCGACGGGCGCACATCGAAGTGCCATGAACCGGTGTGATTAATCACACCGGACTTGTCCGTGTCTTCACTAAAAGCTTCCCATTCCTCCCAGTTTTTGAACTGATAAGGAGTGCCAGCGGTTGGCAATTGCTGGTAGAGCAAGGTGCGGTTGGAGGCGTAACCCGTATCCAGCCCCTCCCACGCTGGCGAGCTGGCGGACATCGCCAGCACATGTGGATAGTGTGTCATGACCGCGTTGATGATGGGCCAGACCTTCTCCTTGGATCCCACCCCCACGTGGACATGGATCCCCCAGATGATCATCTGGCGCCCCCAGTACTGTGTGCGCTGGATGATCTCCTTGTAGCTGTCTTTCTCGCTGAGAAGCTGGTCACCCCAGTCCGCAAAGGGATGTGATCCAGCGGAAAATATCTGCAGACCTAGTTCATCCGCACATTCCATCAGCTGCGTAATTTGTTCCCGCAACTCTGCGGTCGCCTGCGGAATAGTTTCGTGGACACCAGTCACCATCTCTACGGTGTTTGCCAGGAACTCGCGCGTAACACGATGGCCTGGGAACTTGCGGTCCATCAATTCCAACAGCTCTGCAGCGCGCGGGGTCAAGTCGCGAGTCTCAGGATCGATGAGAGCCACTTCCCACTCGATGCCGACCGTGGGTGCCGATCCAGGAAAATCCATGGCGGTGTGTCCTAAAACAAAAGACGGATAACTGCTCATAGAAGTATATCCGTCTGATGGAGTGGGCCGACTTTCGGCGCGAACTAACTGTCAGCGCCGCAGCCGATAAGCGGTGGGATTGTTTTTTAACGCGGCATGCTGTTCGTCGTTACGACGATAACCTTGCCTGGCTGAGAGCCGTCCGATACGTGAGCATCGGCGAGCAATTTATCGGTTTCTACGTCGCGCTCTTTGGCCTTAATGCCCAGTTCCTTGGCGATTTCCTCAGCTGCAGCCTTGGAATTCTTGTCATTCGCTGGGTAAAGCACAACGGATTCGGAAAAGGCTCCACTAGTATCAGGCAGGTTGCCGTAGTTAGTCTTACGCCATTGCTGCGCCTTAAGTTTGTCGGCAGTCTGGTTAGCGAGCCCCTGGACTGGGCTGTTATTAAGGATCGTCACCTGAGTGTCGTCCTTATTCACCGTGCTTTGACCTTGAGCCCCACCCGAGTTACCGCTATTCGGCTGCGCCGCGGAGGAACCGTGTTGGCCCCCCTGTTCACCGTTAACGCCAGGCTTGCCCTCCTCACTAGCCTGAGTAGGCGCCGAGGATGATGGAGTTGCCTGCCCGGCAGACTGTCCCCCTTGAGCGGAACTTTCATTGCCAGAAGACTGCTCTTGGGCGGAGTGGGAACCATTGTCCTCATCGCCGCTGAAGAGGCTGAAGCCACCCCAGGCTATGAGAACGATAGCCACGGCAAGCAGAATCATGGCCAGTCCGCGCAGCGGTAATCCTGATCCTCCTCCTGAGTTCGCGGCAGGTGCGGCGTGACGAGCCTGGTAGTCATCGTCATGAGACGGCCTGTGGTAACTACCGTAGTCGCGGCGCTCATTGCCTCGTGAGGCAGCGTAGCTTCCGTCTTCTACCCCTAGCTCAGGCTCGTATTCGGAATCGCGGAAATCTTCCGTGTACTCCTGCTCGTCGTCAAGAGCGAAGGCCTCGTCGTAGCCGTCGTCCTCAAGGGAATGGCGTGGGCGCTTAGATTCAGTCACGCCACAACACTAACTACAGCCACATCAGTCACAGTGACATGACACGCACTCTGGGAAAATTTCGCTCACGCCATACAGAGAGCGTCAACAGACGACAGAGAACGTCAACGGATGACTTCACAGCTCTGGATGGAACTCTGGATGCTCTCACGCCTCGTCTCCTCGACGCCGCAGTAGCATTCTCACCGTCACTGGGTCGTAGTCCAATGCCTCTGGCTTGTTAATAAGATTGTTCAATTGCTGGAAATAGCGCACCGGAGGCACGTCAAAAGTTCTACGGATCTCCTCCTGCTTACGGCTGGGATTCCGCCACCACCGACGCTCAAAATCAAGCATCGCACGTTCCCTCTCACTCAAAGAGGCACCCGGTGCGGAAGAAGCAGAACTGGAAGATATCATGGTCACACATTCTAAAACCTCCTATCCCCAACCATCACCGCGCCATCCTTCCAGTCACTTTGCCCCTACCATCCATAACCCTGCACCCTGCGCAGCCTAGACTGGACATATGACCGAGCAGCCCACCATCATGCCAATCGTCATCGCCGGCGATCCCGTTCTTCACAATCCAACAGAACCCGTAGAGCTTTCCGCCGGACAAGTCAGTGATGAACTACGCGAACTCATCGCCAACATGTATGTCACCATGGATCGCGCCCACGGCGTAGGCCTCGCAGCAAACCAAGTGGGAGTGAACAAGCGGCTCTTCGTCTACAACTGCCCCGATATCGAAGGCCCCAGCGGGCAACACCTCAGCGAAGATCAGATCGCAGCCAATGGTGGGCTCATACGCCGTGGATGCGTGATCAACCCCGTATTAGAAACCTCTGAGATACCGGAGACTATGCCGCGCGAAGACGCCGACGATGAGGGCTGCCTCTCCGTTCCCGGCTATAGCTACCCCACAGGTCGCGCGGATTGGGCGCGAGTCACCGGCGTCGATGAAAACGGCGAACCCGTGTCCATCGAAGGCTACGGGTTCTTCGCCCGCTGTCTTCAGCATGAAGTCGGGCATCTCGACGGGTTTCTCTACACCGATATGCTCATTGGCCGCTACAAACGTGCTGCTAAGAAAGCGCTAAAGGCAGAAGGTTGGAATCAACCGGGTAATACCTGGATTCCGGGAGTAGACAAAGACCCATTCGGACATGATGACTAGCCATGCCACCCACCGCAGAAGACTGCCCATGACACACCAAAAAACCGACTTCACCGCAGCAGCTGCCGGCGCCCGGCGCGTGGAAGGATTCAACTTTCCTCTATCCCGCCATACCGATCCGGTCAGCGTGGTGCTCGGCACCCGCGTCATCGTGCGCTACGCCCTCACCGAACCCGGTTGTTTTGGCCCACGCGTCACCGACGTCATCGGCATTCTGGAATCCATCTCCCCCCTCCGCGTCCGACCACAAGCTCGTCACACCGCAGCCACACCCCACAACGGCAATCCTGCTACCAGCACCTCAATCACCATCCCGGCAGATCGCGTAGTTGTACTAAAAACCCTCTCCGCCAAGCCCGTCCGCAACTCTGATATTCGCGCGGTAGAAGAAGCTATCGCTCACGCTTTTCCCGGGCTCGAGCACCGCGCCATCCGGGGATGGCTTGCTCGCGCAGGCGATGGAATCACTGAACGTTCCAACTCTGCCGTTCCCCTCGGCCCGAATGCTAGTATCCAACCAGTACCCCTCGAAGAAATCCGCGCCTTCTACACCGAGCACAATCTCCCCACCCAACTACTCATTCCAGATCGTATCGGCCGCGCCGCCGAATCCCTCGACGGCATACGCGGGCCGGAAATCATCGTTATGACTCGGGAGCTACCGGCGTCGGCTCAAAAACTACCGCAACCAACAGAACCCCAGATTGATGGTCGTCTCGAGTTCCACGTAGATGAAGAACCGGACGACGAGTGGTTGAGCATGTACCACTTCCGGGGGAAACCACTGCCACGCCATGCGTTGGAGCTTCTGTGTACACGAATCGACGGCCACTTGGGCTTCGCTCGGCTGATGGTCAATGGGGAACTCGCCGCGATAACGCGGGGCACCGTTACCGACGGAGGGCGCCGCCGATGGCTCGGCTACTCCGCCGTGGAGGTCGCCAGCGAATACCGACGCCAAGGACTTGGCACCTACCTAGGCGCCCGCATGCTCGAATGGGGCGTACGGCAAGGAGCCGACCATGCCTATTTGGAGGTAATCGAAAGCAATGCCGCGGGACGGGCACTGTATCACCGTCTCGGTTTTAGCGAACATCACCGCCACCGCAGCTTAAAGGTCACTGGTCCCGCGGAAGGATAGCCCGGATAGCACACAGGGTTGTAGCAAAAGCCCAGGGTCGCGCCCTGCGAAAGAGTAGATTCCCAATGCAGAGTAAAAGCAGTGGGGATCACACAACCCGGCGCGAAGATTTTACATAGTCCTTCCTAAAAACTCTCCCACTCCAACCGGCTATGGTGAAGAGCATGCGCATCGCCACGTGGAACATCAATTCAGTCCGCACCCGCGAACAACGAGTTCGCGATTTTCTCGATCGCTCAGACGTAGACGTGCTGTGTCTGCAGGAAACCAAGTGCACAGATAAACAATTCCCGGACTTTACAGATACCGGGTACGAACAAGCACACTTCGGTCTACATTCCTTTAATGGCGTGGCGATACTCTCACGAGTGGGACTCGACAATGTATCCACAGACTTCGGCCAACCAGGTTTTAATAAAGACCTTTCCGCCGAACAAACCCTAGAAGCCCGCGCCATTGGCGCAGAGTGCGGCGGTGTAACCGTTTGGAGTCTCTACGTGCCCAACGGGCGCGAAATCTCAGACCCCCACTACACATACAAACTCGCATGGCTCAGCAAGCTAGCGGAATATGCCACAACGGGCCCCACAAAGCTCTGCCTTGTTGGAGATTTTAATATTGCACCGCGCGATGAAGATGTGTGGGATCGCAGCTATTTTGATGGGAAAACACACGTCACCCCACATGAACGAGCAGCTCTTTCTGCCCTCGAAGCATCCGGACTCTCCCAAGCTACTGAACTCATTCAGGATGAGTACACCTATTGGGACTATCAAGCTCTACGCTTCCAGAAGAACGAAGGTATGCGAATCGATCTGCACTATGCTCGTGGCATCACGCCGACATCTGCACGCGTTGACCGAGATGAACGCAAAGGTAAGGGAGCGTCTGACCACGCACCGGTCATCGTGGATTACACCCTAGATACCCCTACCTTGTTTTAAAAGACATACCCCTATCTTGTGTGAAGACACACAACTATGAGAACACAACAGCAGTCTCAAGGTAACAGTGTTCTAGAGGACAGCAAGATCAAGGACAACACGGAGTAACGCATGGATTGGCTCGCAGTTCCTTTTCAGGGCTTAGGCGGCGTGATCACCACAGGCATAGACAACCTGGAGTGGTGGCAGCTCACCCTCGTTATCATCGACTTCTGTCTCCGCATCATTGCTTTGGGGTGGGTTCCTGCTGACCGTCGCCCCTCGTCTGCAATGGCCTGGCTGCTCGCCATTTTCCTCATTCCTTACGTGGGAATCATCCTATTTCTGATGATGGGCTCGCCGTATGTGAATCGTCGACGCCACCGCATCCAAAAGGAAGCAAATGAACAACTTCGGTTGTTAGGTAGGGAGGAACCCGACATCCCACAGGGAACAGAGCTATCAGATGAGCTCACCAGTTTGACGCATTTAAACCGCGAGCTCACTGGACTTCCTGCCTTACATGGCACCTTGGTGAAGATGCACGGCAACTACGAAGAATCCATTATGGCCATGGCTCGTGCTGTCGATGAAGCACAGCACTACGTCAATTGCGAGATCTACATCATGGCCTGGGATGAGACCACTGATCCCTTTTTCCAGGCACTGCAGCGGGCAGTACAACGCGGAGTGACGGTTCGCCTGCTCTACGATCACGTGGGAAGTATGAAGTATCCCAAGAGCCACAAACTGGGCAAGCGTTTTACCGAGGCAGGGTTCCAGTGGCATCTGATGCTTCCACTCAAACCCCTGCAGTGGCGCTTCCGACGCCCCGATCTGCGTAATCACCGCAAGCTCATGGTTATCGACGGGGCCCGCGCCTTCATGGGTTCTCAAAACATGATTGATTCCTCCTACCTAATGAAGAAGAACATCAAGGAGGGGCGTCATTGGGTGGACTTTATGGCGGAATTAACCGGCCCGATCGTGAACTCCATCAACTCCGTGTTTGCTGTGGATTGGTATACCGAGTCCGGAGAAAAGCTAGGGCTCATGCCGGTGGATAAATTTAACCGCTACATCGAGGAACACGACTGGGACAAAGGCCAAGAACTCATGCAACTCGTTCCCTCCGGTCCCGGCTTCACCACTGAGCCAAATCTTCGGCTATTCTCCTCCATCGCTCACCACGCCAAGGATCGTCTGAAAATCGTCAGCCCTTATTTCATTCCAGATGAATCCCTCATGGAGGCCATCACCACTGCTGCCTACAGAGGCGTGAAGGTAGAGCTTTACGTTTCAGAGAAATCCGACCAGTTCTTGGTAGGCCACGCTCAATCCAGCTACTACAGCGAGTTGCTCGGCGCGGGCGTAGAAATTTATCAATACGAGGCACCGGCCGTATTGCATTCAAAATTCGCAATAGCTGACCGCGAAGTAGCGGTAATGGGCAGCTCCAACATGGATATGCGCTCTTTCGGGCTTAACTATGAGATCACCATGATGACGGGCGAGGGCGAGCTCATGGACGCTCTCGTTGAGTTGGCCGCAGAATACAAAGATAAAAGCAAGCTTCTCACGGAGGAAGAATGGGAACGTCGGCCGTGGACCCGCAAGTACGTCGATAATGTTGCACGGCTCACGAGCGCATTGCAGTAACACATCTGCTATCTCAAACCGATACTTCTGACGAGAGTTCAACCCGTTCCGACACGTGCACCCTATGCCTTTGTTTAGAATAGGAACACAATTGCAGAGTCTGAGCGCGGAATTAAACCTCGCCTGGCGTAAGATATACGGAAAACACTTTTATAAAGCTAAGTTGTTGCTTCTATCTCAACTTGGCCAGGTTCTACACCGAACCAATAAAAGCGCACAACAGCAGCACAATAGACTAGGAAGGTCGACGACGAGATGACGGAACGCAACACTTCAGCGCATTCCATCCGCGGTCACCGCGCCCCTGACGTTCTCCCAGATATTGATGTCACGGAGATCGCCTCAAGCGTTTACGACTTTCTCTCTGCAACGCGCCGGTTAATGGAGCGTCCCAACCAAAAGCTAGATATCTCTCAATCTGAGATTGAAGTCCTGCAATTCGTTTCTCAGCACCCGGGCTGTGGTGTTTCTGACATCGCACGTTTGCGCTTCTTGCGCGCGTCTAATGTGTCTGCGACAGTGCGCCGTCTCATCAACTCCGGACTCGTCGTTCGTCAGGCTAATGACCATGACAAGCGCGCCCAGGATCTATATCTATCGGACGAGGGCATCGAAATGATGAACTCAATCACCGACGAGTGGGCACTACTTATCGCCGGAGCCACTCGGCGTATGGATGCCCGCGACATCGCAAAGCTACGCCGTGGTGTTCCCGCGCTGCGCAATATGTCCATCGCCGCGGAAACGCTCATTGAGGACATGCAGCGCCAGCAGGAAACCCTGTAACTACCCCTCACCTCTCCCCTCGTCGGCCTGCCCCTCTTAAAAAACGGAGGGATCCGGCCGGTTTTCCTTGCCGGTTGCCCTTGGGAACCGCCGATTGTCTTCAGCGACCGCTTACCTCCTTTGTAAGCTCTCACCCCCCTGTGAATTTTTATTGGAACTCTCGGTCTAGCGTGTTTCAGACCTTTCGGCCTTATGGGCCATAAGAGTGCCGCCTGTGGCAATTACCGCGCAGGTGGACATGAGTATGCCGAGGGTCAATACGTGGTTGTCTCCGAATGCCGCCAGTGGACTGACTATCCCCGCTACAACAAATTGCATCGCGCCCAGCGCCGCTGAACCCGCACCAGCCTGTCCCTCGGCCAAACGTTGAGCCAAAGCCGTGCTGTTTGCCAAGTTCAAACCACAACCAGCCGTAGAAGTGATAGTGCATAACAACACGAGAGGCAGAATGCCGCCCCATTCCTTCGAAACGAACAAGCCCACCAGCAACAGAGCCACAGATCCGCCGAGGATCATTCCCATCCCAATGCCCTGCAAACGATGAGACCCGAAACGACTCACCACACGGACGTTGAGTGTATTGGCCACAATGACAAACGCCGCATTGAGGGCGAAGGCCCAGGAATAGTGCAGCGGGCTGAGCCCCAGCTGCTCCTGCATCATCACCGAGGAACCAGAGATAAATGCGAACATTGTGCCGAATCCCAGGGCATAAGCCAGTGTGTATCCTAAAAAGCTCGGCATCTTTAACAGGGACACCATATTGCGGTAGGTGCGCATGGGACCCTCGCTCTGGCGATGTTCCTTAGGCAAGGACTCCGGCATGGACACCGCCACGATGGTTTGTACCACTGCGATGACCACGAGTACCCAAAACACCGTGCGCCAATTCGCTACCTCTTCGATGACACCACCGATGAGCGGTGCCACCACGGGCGCCACTCCCATGATGAGCATCATCACCGAAAAAGCTTTTGCGGCTGCTGCGCCTTTCACCCGATCAGCAATGATGGCGCGAGCAAGCACCACACCCATGCCACCAGCAGTGCCTTGGGCAAGGCGGGCCACTATGAGCACATTGATTGTCGGAGTCATAGCGCAAATAGCTGAGGAGAGTATCCCCAGCGCCATACCCACAACGAGCAGCTTCTTGCGCCCCAACATGTCAGAGATCGGACCGAAGATCAGCTGCCCCAGCCCCATACCAATCATGTAGGTGGAGAGAGTCAGCTGCGTCGAGGAATCGACGGTGTGCAGATCCTCTGTGATGATAGGCAGCGACGGCAGGTACATGTCCGTACCCAGCGGCCCTCCCATCGATAGAAGAGCCAGACCAACCAGCATGATGGTGGCGATTCCCTGAGAGGGCTTTATCTGCGGAGTATGAGGTAGTTTATGCGTCACGTTTCCTTAGAATAATCACACCCACCACGAAAATCACAACGCACCACAGCCCAAAATAAAGAACGGAACCGGTAGGACCCCATGGGGCGTCAGCAACTTCCGTGCCGGTGACCGCCCTATCCATGTTGAGAAAAGGCATATACGAAGGCAGCCACTCCTTAACCTTCGGGATTTGGGTGACAACGAGACCTTCCACCACCAATTTCCACAACAGCAGTGCTGCAATGGCTCCCGCCGTATTTCGGATCAGGTAGCCCACACCAATGGAGATCATCACGCATAGCACACCGTAGAGAGTCAGGAGCCCCACAGTTTTCCATATCCCGTCAGCTCCGAGGGAAATGTTCTCTAATAGTGCGCGATCGTCTGAATTCCAGCTCATTGCCCACCGCATTGCGGGAACGCTGACCACCGCCGACACGAAAGAAAGTAGTGCTGCCACCACACCGTAGACTGTCAACTTCGCTAAAGGAACCGGCCACCGCTTGGGCGTGCCCAGCAGCGTGGTTTTCGCCACGCCGTTGCTATATTCGTTGGTCACCATCATCACAGCCTGGATAACGATAACCATGAGTCCGAAAGTGATGAACCCGGCAAAGGCGTTTTCCGGATTTGCCAGCCCCTGTATGGCGACCATTGCTTCCGGATCCTTCTGGATGTCACTGTCCGCCAGGCTCAGGCCCGCAGTAAAACCCATGAGGATGGCCATGCCGATGCTGACAATCAGCGTGAGAATGCTGGTTATCCACAGTCCCTTGGTGGAAGAAAGTTTGATCCATTCAGATTTCACAAGGTTCATTTACTTGTCTCCCGTCGTAACTGTCACTGCCGTAGCATCCGTGTTAAGCTCTGCGGTTCCGGCTGATTCATGAGCTGCGATTGGGGTGCCGCCGCTCGCTGCGGTATTTCCCGTGTACTCCACGGATTGCCCGGTGATATTCATAAAAGCTTCTTCCAGGCTGGCATGGCGTTCAGTGAGTTCATGGAGTAATACACCATGGGAATGTGCGATAGCGCCTACCTGTTCGGAACTGACATTGTCCACGAGGAAGGTGCGGCGCCCCCGCGTATCCGCCTCTGTCCGGAAGCTGACGCTTTCTTGGGTGAAAGCCTCCGCTAACTCGCTCGGGTTTGCTGTTCGCACCACCGTCTGAGTTTCCGACGCAGAGGCGATGAAATCCTGCGTCGACCTATCTGCAATAAGCTTCCCTTTACCGATGACCACCAAGTGGTCTGCTGTTTGAGCCATTTCGGACAGCAAGTGGGAACTTATGAGAACAGTGCGCCCTTCCGAGGCGAGATGGCGCACAAAACCACGCACCCAACGAATGCCTTCTGGATCCAAGCCGTTGACAGGCTCATCCAGGATAAGGACCTCAGGGTCACCCAACAGCGCAGCTGCCAACCCTAAACGCTGTCCCATGCCCAGAGAGAATGTGCCCGCTTTGCGGCCAGCTACCTCTGACAGCCCGACGATTCCGAGGACCTCATCCACCCGCTTCCTGCTCATGCCGTTAGCCGTGGCAATCATCCTCAGGTGATTAGCAGCGCTGCGGTGAGGGTGAAGCCACTGCGCATCGAGCAATGTGCCCACCTTGTGCAGAGGTTTCTCGTATTCTGCATAGCGTTTGCCATCAATTGTCGCGGAGCCAGATGTTGGATTATCGAGCCCCACAATCATCCGCATGGTAGTGGATTTTCCTGCACCGTTGGGGCCCAAAAAACCGGTGACGATTCCCGGCTTCACGGTGAAGTCCAGGGAATCCACGACGACGTTTCCATCATATTGCTTGGTCAGTGCACTGACTTCGATCATGGAGACAAGTGTGCCACAGAACTCCTATATAATTCTTGACATGCCTCATCACCCGGCGCTCGATGCTGATCGGTGGATGGATCGTGAGACTACGCGGTCCACCCAACCGAAGTCGTTGCTCGGTGTCGCCGTGGCCGCAGGGCGGGTACCAAAGCGCCTCTACCGCTTTATTTTCACCGCCCCGGGACTAATGACGCTCATCGCTGGCCTCGTCGTGACGGCAATCTTGGCCGCCGGTGGAGCGATGGTCTATTCCTCCAGCATTCGTCAAAACGAGATCAACACCCTCATCAACCAAACCGAACCACTGGCTAACTCCTCTCAAGAACTTTTCAGCTCGCTGTCTACAGCGGACTCTCTAGCAACTACCGGCTTTTTGAAACAAGGCTCTTCAGTCAGCGAATCAGAAGCGGAGTACACCAAGGCGGTACAAGACGCGACCAATGCCATCCTGCGCGCCAGTCACGGCATTGAGGATGTCAGCAGCCGCGAAATGGAAATCGTCCTCATCATCCAGGAGCAACTGCCCAAATACATCACCCTCGTTGCACAAGCACAGACCAATGACCGCGTACGCAATCCCGTTGGAGCCAGTTATCTGACAGAAGCCTCCAGCCTGATGCAAAACAGTTTGCTGCCCAAGGCTCAAGAACTCTACAGCCTGACCAGCGGGCAAGTGTCCACCGGACAGCGCGAACTGCGTACACCGATGTGGTTCCCCCTGTCTGGCCTCGTCGCCGCAGTGATTATTCTGCTCATCATGCAATTCTGGCTAGCAGCACGCTCACACCGCCGCATCAATGTGGGATACGTGGCTGCCACCGGACTCATGCTCATTGCGCTGCTGTGGGCGTCGGGCTCCGCGGGATACACCTGGACAACAGGCAACCAGGAGGTAGACGGCGGCGCGCAACCCCTCGGCCAACTAACTCAGGCCCGTATCAGTGCACAACAAGCACGCACGGATGAGGCACTGGGACTGGTTCAGCGTGACTACAGCGTGAGCCGTCAGCAAAACTTCTCCAACCGCATGACCGAGATCAACCAGATCCTGGAGAAGACTCGAGATGAGGTGGACTCTCCCGGTCGCTCAGATAAAGCGCGTGAGGCTCTCCGTCTCTGGGACAAGTCCCATGCCACGTTGCTGTATCACATGCAAAATGGAGAATCTGGCAGTTCCACTGACAGCACACCGGCTAGCGGCGATAACCCGGAGTACTCCGAGCCGAGCTACAGCACGCTCGATTCGCAACTGCAGGAACTCATCTCGGAACTCCGCGAAAATCTCCGCGACACCCTCATGAGCAGCCAGAAAGTCGCCACACGCGTTACCCTGGTGGTGACTATTCTCACTGTCATCGCTGCCATCTGTGTACTCGCCGGCACACGTCCTCGTCTGAGGGAGTACCTGTGATGTTCCTAGAGTCCACCTTCGGGTCCCCGCGCCGCATCCTCGCCCGTCACCGCGCGAAAACTATCGGGGCATGTCTGTTGGTGATAGGGCTGACGTCGGGCTGCGCAACGGATACCTCAACGAACTCGCAGGCAGATTGGCCAACAATGAGCCCATCGGAGCTCGAATCAGACCTGCCTGTCGGTGCAGAAATAGTCAATCCGAAATCTGTTGTAGACGCGAATCCCGCCACACCCAGCACTGCGCAACAACCGTGGCCCACAATCCGTCCCGATAACCGCACGGCTGATCAACGCATACCGAAGATCAGGAAACGCGGACGGCTCATCGTGGGCGTGGGGCAGTATTTGAACCGGCTGGGTTTCCGCGACCCCTTGAGTGGGGAGCTCAGCGGATTCGAGGTAGATTTGGCCCGCGAGATAGCCCGGGACATTTTTGGGGATCCGAAAAAAGTGGAGTTCCGTTATGTAGAAAACCGCCGCCGAGAGGCTGCTCTGCGCAACGGTGACGTAGATATGGTGATCCGCACCTGGACAGTTCGCCGCGACCGCCAGTATCAGACTGAGTTTTCCCTACCGTATCTGGCAATCACTCCTCAGCTGCTGGTTATGCGCGGTTCCGAAATCACAGGTTTTCAGGACTTAAGTAATTCCACGGTGTGTGCAACCCGCGACTCAGCCCCTGCCCAGTCCATCACGCAGTACCACATCGGCTCCCTCATGCTCACCCGCACCTGGACGGACTGCCTCATGGCCATGCAGCGTAGTCAGGTCGATGCGATTTTTTCCGACGACGCAATCCTCTCCGGCTTACAGGCACAAGATCCACACACGGAGTTGGTCGGTGGCAGCGGTGAACTGAGCTACTACGCCGTAGGAATGACCACACCGACGAAAAATAACGAAGCCGAGGGATTAGTCATGCAGGTCAATGACACGATCCGCCGTATTCGTTCAGACGGTACGTGGAACCGCCTCTATAACGAGTGGATGCAGGAATACCTAGGCGCTCCCGAAAATCTTCCCGCAGAGTACCGCACTGATGCTGAACAAGCAGAGATCGATAAGGAACGCAAAGAGTACGCCAAGACTCAACACTTAACTTCAGCAGCCAAACGTGCCGGAGAAGTTCCGAGGGAGGCTTTCGATGACAGATAAGGATAACTGCCCGGCAGACGCTCATCCGCAAGGGCTCGGCACTAGCCACGCCCCTGAACACAACCGTGCGGGCGATCACAGCCAAGGCAACGGCCACGGCCACGCCGCCGGATCCGAAGACGAACCCACCTACGACGCAACAACCGAGGAGGAGCGCACCCACGACGCGGCAACCGAGGAGGAACGCACCCACGACGCGGCAACCGAGGATTCGGAATCTACTGCTGCCACTGCCTTCGATCCGTTTGCCGATGACGATGAAGACACCTCCCCTACTCACACCACGAACCCTCTGCAGATCGACTCCGGAGAACGCTCCCGGCGCGAGGCACTGTCTACTTTTCGCGAACGCCGTAGTATCAACCGCAAGGGCGCGTTGGTGGCCGGTGGCATGGTTCACCTGCCATTTGTCAGACCCACGGATCCACACCAGGCGGTTATCGACCCGCGAGAAGCCATCAGTAAAGGTGTGAAAGCCCCCACACTCCACGAAGGCGACATCATCGCCGGTCAGTACGAGGTATTGGGCCCTATCGCTCACGGTGGCATGGGATGGATCTACATTGCGGTGGATCACTACGTGGCGGATCGCTACGTTGTTCTCAAAGGCATGATGGCCACCGAAAATGAGCACGAAAGGGCCGTTGCCGAATCCGAACGGGCATTCCTGGCGGACATCACGCACCCCGGAATCGTCAAGATTTTTAACTTCATCGATGATCCTCGTGCCGACGGCGGTTTCATTGTCATGGAATATGTGGGCGGCCCGTCCCTGCGTTCTCAACGTCGACAGCAGGGAGGAACTCTCAAGGTTGATACGGCCATCGGCTACATCCTAGAGATCTTGCCCGCACTGGACTACTTGCATGCCCGAGGGGTGGTCTACAACGATCTGAAACCAGACAACATCATCATCACTGAGGATCAGGTGAAGCTGATCGACCTCGGTGCCGTAACGGGTATCGGAGCGTTCGGGCATATCTTCGGCACCAAGGGTTTCCAAGCTCCGGAGGTTGCTAAGACTGGTCCCACAGTGGCCAGCGATATTTATACGGTGGGCCGCACTCTGGCGAGCTTGGTTGTGGAACTCCCGGTGAAGGATGGTGTCTATGTGGAGGGGCTTCCAACCCCCGACGAGGAGCCATTGTTCCGCGAATACCTGTCCCTGTACCGCCTGCTGCTGCGTGCCACCGACCCAGACCCCGATGTGCGTTTTAGCTCCGCTACGGCGATGTCCAATCAGCTGATGGGGGTGCTCAGAGAGATCCTCGCCATCCGCGATGGGCGCCACTTCCCCCACATGCATACGCGCTTCACCGACCAGCGTTCCACCTTCGGCACTAAGCACATCGTGTTCCGCACCGACCAGCTCCTGGACGGTATACGCCGGTCCGTGGAGATCACTGCCCCGGAAATAGTAGCTGCGCTACCGACCCCGCTGACTGACC
Organism: Corynebacterium anserum; assembly: GCF_014262665.1. Lineage (NCBI taxonomy): Bacteria > Bacillati > Actinomycetota > Actinomycetes > Mycobacteriales > Corynebacteriaceae > Corynebacterium > Corynebacterium anserum. The sequence continues at coordinate 324,970 of NZ_CP046883.1, read as the reverse complement.
CCGAAGACCCAGGTGCAAGCCTCCTATCTGCGGCCTCCTATACCGAGGCCAATGAACTCCTGGATACGCTGGAACGGGCATTACAACAGCCGGAAATGTCGAATTCCGCAGAGATTCCGCTGACGATGGTACGTGCCAAACTGGATCTTGGCATGACATCAGATGCACGTGAGCAGCTCGAAAACATGTCTACGTATATGAAGAACGACTGGCGCTACCACTGGCACTCGGGCATCGCCTCCTTGCTATCTGGTGATTACATCAGCGCCCAGCGCTACTTCAACCGCGTGCTATATATCCTTCCCGGTGAACCAGCGCCGAAGCTTGCTCTCGCTGCTACTGACGAGCTTCTTCTCCAGCAACAGGGGATGCACAACACTCGGCTACTGAACCAGGAAGTTTCCCGCGCCGCATCTGCCTTGGCATTTGCGCAACGCGTACCAGTCGACGACTACTCGGGAGTTCCAGATTGGGAACACCTAACTCAGGATCCCGTGGCCTTACGTTTCCACGCCATGCGCCTCTATGGCCTGGTCTGGGCGACGAACCCAACTATCGTCTCCAGCGCTTTCGGGTTAGCACGTCAGCTTCAAGCAGAAGCAATGACGGATCCCGCCGTCTCAGCGCTCGACCGTGTACCGCAGAATTCCAGGCATCAGCGACTCGCTCGGCTGACCACCATCCTTTTACTCGTGAATGATCACTCGACACTCACGGAGTCCCGTATCCGCCGCGCTGCGCGGCGTCTAGAACTTCTCCCCACCAATGAGCCTCGTCTTCAGCAGGTTCGTCTGGCGGTCATGTCCGCCGCGCTGCAGTGGCTACGCGAGCGCGTTAAAAACGGATATCAGCCTGTGAGCAGCTCTAATCTTTTTGATGTGGAATTTACCGAGCCCGGTTTGCGCACTGGCCTGGAAAACGGGTTGCGTATGCTTGCCCGCCAATCCCCCTTCGCCCGCCACCGCTATAGCCTCGTGGATATGGCAAATAAAATCCGCCCCGAGACGTGGCTCTAAGGGCGGAAAACTACAGGTTCTAGGGGCGGAAGAACACAGGCTCACGAAGGAAATAGCACCACAGAGCGAGGCACACTCGTCCGCTTCACACTACTTATGCCCCGCGAGTTCGTAGGCGTAGCGAGCGATCGCTAGCTCCTCATTGGTCGGTACCACAAAGACCTTCACCTTCGAGCTATCACTGGAGATGAGGCGCGGCCCCTCGATACCTTCTTCATTCTGATTGCGCTGGTCGTCGATTTCGATACCGAAGGCCTCGAGGTCAGCCAGGGCATCTCGACGCACACCCACCGCATTTTCGCCCACACCGGCGGTAAAAGTAATCGCGTCTACACCGCCGAGGTTGAAGATATAAGCGCCGATGAAGCGGCGCAGGGCGTGAATGTACACGTCGTATGCCAATTTGGCATCCTCATTGCCCTCATCGATAAGCTCCTGGAGCTCGCGGAAGTCATTGACCCCCGCCATACCCTTCAGACCCGACTGTCGGTTAAGAAGATTGTCAATCTCATCCACCTTCATGTTGGCAGAGCGTTCCAGGTGGAAGATAATGCCCGGGTCAATGTCACCAGTACGGGTACCCATGACGAGGCCGGCCAGCGGAGTGAGACCCATTGTGGTGTCCTCAGCTTTACCTCCGCGAATAGCCGCAGCAGAAGCACCGTTGCCCAGGTGAAGGGTGATCTGATTGACTTCCTCGGCTGGTTTACCCAGCAGATCAGGGACTTGGCGAGAGACGTATTCGTGACTAGTGCCGTGGAATCCATAGCGCTTGATGTGGTACTTGCGTGCCACCTCGAAGTTCAGAGCGTAGTTCGATGCGCGCTCTGGCATGGTGGAGAAGAAAGATGTATCAAAAACAGCGACATGCGGCACATCTGGCAGCAATGCTTGGGCGTTTTCGATTCCGTCGATGTTAGCCGGGTTGTGCAGCGGAGCCAGCGGGATTAATGCACGTAGGCGATCGAGGACGTCACCCTCAATCAACTCGGGTGCATGGAATTCATCACCACCGTGAACCACGCGGTGCCCCACAGCGCACAGATCCAGATCCTGCGGTCCCACACCCAGCAGGGTCATCATGCCGAATGCGCGTTCCAGACCCACGGAGTGGGACAAGATAGGGCGGGTATCCTCCATCTTCGTGGTCTCTGTTTGGATTTTAATGTGACCGGATTTTTCACCGATGCGCTCGACCAGACCGGAGACGAAAGGCTCCTGGGTGGAGTCTGCATTGGGGTCTAGAACCTGGAATTTAATGGAACTGGATCCTGAATTGAGAACCAGTGCGTACTTGTTAGACATTGGGGATTCCTTTTGGTGAGTGACTACGTGACGTGTTCTTGGATGCAGATATTTCCTGGCGTATACGTGTGCCGATGTTTTCTAGGCGTATACGTGTGCTGTCGTTTTTCACGGCGCATGTATGCGCTGAGAAGGCGGATCGCAATAGGTGAGCGATCCCGCCAGAGCCTAACCCGCTTGAATGGCGGTGATGGCCACTGTGTTGACGATGTCCGGAACAGTAGCGCCGCGGGACAAGTCATTGACTGGCTTGTTCAGCCCCTGCAAAATCGGTCCCACTGCCAATGCATCGGCGGTACGCTGCACTGCCTTGTAGGTGATGTTTCCACTGTTGAGGTCCGGGAAGACGAACACCGTCGCCTTGCCTGCCACATCGGATCCTGGCATCTTCTTCTGACCGACGGATTCGACAACGGCGGCGTCGAACTGAAGCGGCCCGTCGAGCTGCAGCTCGGGGTTATCGGCCTTAGCCTTCTCTACGGCGGCGGCCACAACTTCTACGTCCTCACCAGCTCCGGATGTTCCCGTGGAGTAGGACAGCATGGCTACTTTCGGCTCGATGCCAAACTGTGCGGCGGTCTGAGCGGAAACAGCGGCGATCTCCGCCAACTGCTCTGACGTTGGGTTAGGGTTCACGGCACAGTCGCCGAAAGCCCACAGAACGCCGTCCATCACCATCAAGAATATGGAGCTCACAACCGAGGATCCCGGCGCGGTTTTAATGATCTGGAAGGATGGCTTGATTGTGTGCGCGGTGGTGTGCGCTGCACCGGAAACCATGCCATCTGCCAGACCCTTGTGGATCATCATCGTGGCGTAATAGCTGATGTCCTTCATAGTTTCGCGTGCTTCTTCTAGCGTCACGCCCTTATGCTTACGCAGCTCCGCGAAGTCCTCTGCGAACTCCTCGAGCTGAGTTCCGGATGTGGGATCAGTGAGGTTAGCACCAGATAGATCCAGCTTGAGTTCCTTAGCGCGCGCCGCCATTGCGGAAGGGTCGCCCAGGATGGTGAGGCGGCACACCTTTTCGCGGAGGAGTTGATCGGCCGCGATAAGGATGCGATCATCATCGCCCTCTGGCAACACGATGTGAGCCTTCTTAGCCCGAGCCTGATGAATAAGGTTACGCTCGAATAACTCTGGACCAATCACTGGTTCACGGCGCTCAGCCTTAGAGATCTCGTCCAGGGAAACATATGGGATTGCTTCCCCCTCGGCTGTGAGCGCACTGGTGGGGGCTCCGCTGTGCTTCAAGATGCAGATACCCGCCGGCACGCGCCCATCGCGCACCAGTTGCCCAGCTGCGAGTTGAACATTGACTGCGTCATCATCCACGCCGGCGACAAGGTAGTGGGCCGCACCGGTAGCGGCGGCGAGGCGGGAGTCGAAAGTGGCTTCGCCAGTACCAACGATCACAGCTGCCTGCGTGTCGTACGCCGCGTTCAGTGCATCCGCAAAATCAGGTGCGGATGGGCGGATGTGGTCGAAAATGTCGTCGGCCTGTAGAGCGCTGATAATCTCGCTGCGGTGAGCAACAGCGCCGGCCTTCGGGCTGATAACGGCCTTCACGGACGCGGTATGGGACACTGAGGAACCTCCATCGGTTTTTGAAGCAATTCTTCACCTTCATTGTGCCCTCCGAAACACAATCCAGACCAGGTTGTTATGCACGCCACTCCCCCCAGTTATTCTCCATGAACTGGAAAAACTGCAGGTGACGTGTTTGAGATCACAGAAAAGGAGGGATATGGAGCCCCCTCACACTCACTGAAACGAAGGAAAGGTAAGCAAAAGTTGCTTCTACTTCCTTATCTATTTAGAACCCCCTGGCATCCCTCGGCGTCATTTTAAGAGGTCCCCACCCTCCGCTGTAGAACCTCTTAACCTCCGTGTAGCACCTCTAGAGCACCGGCCTGATCCGCCACCAGAGGAGCCACTGCGTCGACTAAAGGAGCGCCCAGCCCTACCTCCCCCGCTTCCGTTTCGGCAGTATCGACCAGTGCATCCCACAAGGTTCCAGGACAGACAAACAACGGCGCCACAAAACCGCGCGATCCCGCTAGATCCAGCGCAGCCTTTGCACCCCCGCCCTTACCAGTCGCATGCGCCGCCACCGCCTCCTTCAACCCCAATCTTTTGGCGACGCCACGAGCCAACTCCTCGATGGCCCCATTAGCACCCGGGACAGTCGAACCCACCGAGTAAAGAACAAACGTGTCCGCCCCACTGTCTCTGAACGCAGCGCGATTCATCTCTGCCACGACATCCGCCATGTCCTCGCCCGTGCCCAACCCCTCGGTCAGGTGTAATTTCAGTCCGGTGTTTCGCTCGGCGGCCGCCAACGCCTCCGGCACGTCATAGCGCATGTGGAAGGCACGGGTGAAAAGCAACGGCACCACCACGGCACACCTATATCCCTGCACAGCGATCAAGCTGGCCACGTTCTGCAGCGTCAAGGGTGAAAAGTCAAGGTAGGCCGCATACACAGCACGGCCGGTCAACCTCGCTGTTTCAGTGGCAATCGAAGCGACCGCACGATCTGCCTGCGGATGCCGGGATCCGTGAGCGAGCACGATAATCGGCATGCTTTTCCTCGTTGGAGCCACGGTTCTCTCAGTCTGAAGGCACTCCTGACTCACCACAGCATTCCCTCCTTTGTCACTCAGATACAAGACCTGCTGTCAGCGTGTCGCCCGATCCGGGATGGATCAAAAGGAAACTCCCCACGCGCCCACCGCGTCGGTATGGTTCGAAATTCAGCGGCTCCGCAACCGTCACGCGCACCTCAGCAATATCGTTGAGCGCCAGCTCATCCGCACTGCCGTGGGCAATATCTTCCTGCTCTCGCTCCTTGCCAGAGATATCCACGCGACGAACAATCTCATCAACGCGCGCACGCACCAAGGAGGTTCCGTAGCGCAACAGCACAGCAGAACCACGCTTCACTGGAGTCTCGGCCAGATGGAACACGGTGGCGGATACCTGCTGAGATTGCGCAGGGACGTCCACATCTGCGATGAGATCTCCACGCGCCATATCGATATCGCGGTCTAGGCGCAGCACCACGGACTCCCCACGGCGCGCCTGCTCCACCTCACCGTCCGGGGAATCAATGCCGGCGACGACCGCCTCATAACCGCCAGCCTTGACGGTATCCCCCACCGCAACTTGTCCAGCGGTGAGACGCCCGGCATAACCGCGATAGTCCGACGCATGCTCGCGGATCACATACTGGATAGGCAAACGCAAACCACGGCTCACACTGGCATTCTCCATACCAGGAGTAGCACTTTCCAGGATGTCCAGTACAGAGGGGCCGTGATACCACGGGGTATTCCGAGAGCTCTCCACCACGTTATCTCCGAGCAAAGCGGAGGTGGGGACAATATCCACGTGATTCAGCCCCAGTTCAGAAGCGAGGAGGTTAATGTCCCGAGTGACCTTATTGAAAACTTCCTCAGAGAAGTCCACTGCGTCGATCTTATTGACCGCCACGATGACATGACTGATCTTCATCATGGCGGCGACGGTAAGGTGGCGTCGCGTCTGTTCGATGACCCCGTTACGCGCATCGACCAAAACGATCACTAATTCGGAGGTGGACAGGCCAGTGACCGTATTGCGGGTGTACTGCACGTGCCCCGGACAATCCGCGAGAATGAAGCTGCGTTTGTCCGTGGCGAAGTATCTATACGCCACGTCGATGGTGATTCCCTGTTCGCGCTCGGCGCGCAATCCGTCAACCAAGAGGGACAGGTCCGGGTTTTCTAGCCCTTTCGCACTGGACACACGCTCCACGGACTCATACTGATCTACGAGTATGGACTTCGTGTCATAGAGCAAGCGACCCACGAAGGTGGACTTTCCATCATCCACGGAGCCCGCGGTGCATAGACGCAGCGTAGGTAATGTTGGGGCTGCAGTAGACATCAGAAGTAACCTTCTTTCTTGCGGTCTTCCATGGAGGATTCGGACAGTTTGTCATCAGCGCGGGTGGCGCCCCGCTCGGTAGTCGTGGATTGGCGTATTTCCTCAATGACCTCGTCGATGCTGCGTGCCTGAGAAAGCACCGCGCCGGTACAGGACATATCCCCTACGGTGCGATAGCGCACGGTCTGTGTGACGGTCTGTTCTCCCTCCCTCGGGCCTCCCCATTCACCGGCGGTCAGCCACATACCACTGCGTTCAAAAACTTCCCGCTCGTGGGCGTAGTAGATCTCTGGCACTGTCACATCACGGTCGCGGATGTAATCCCAGACATCAGCCTCTGTCCAGTTTGAAATCGGGAACACGCGAATGTTCTCCCCCGCTTGATGGCGTCCGTTGTACAGTCCCCACAACTCTGGCCGTTGGCGTCGCGGGTTCCATCCGCCAAAAGAATCACGCACGGAAAACACACGTTCTTTGGCCCGGGCTTTTTCTTCGTCACGACGTGCTCCCCCGAGGACGGCATCGTAGCCACGGTTGCGGATAGTTTCGACCAAGGGCACGGTCTGTAGGGGATTGCGGGTACCATCGGGGCGTTCTTGCACTGCGCCGGAATCGATCCAATCCTGAACATGTGCCACGTGCAACGTGACTCGTGGGTCAGCTGCTACTTCGTCTCGAAACTGGATCACTTCCGGAAAATTGTGGCCGGTATCCACATGGAGCAGTTCGAAGGGCACAGCAGCCGGTGCGAAAGCTCGCTTGGCGAGTTCCAGCACCACGACGGAATCTTTCCCGCCTGAGAATAACAGCGCAGGACGGTCGAATTGACCTGCTACTTCGCGCAGGATCTCGATGGATTCTGCTTCCAGTGCAGCAAGGTGCGGGGATAGGGGTGTATTGCTCATGTATGAAGTCCGCATTCTGTCTTGTTGGTTCCGGCCCAGCGGCCGGAGCGAGGGTCATCACCTTCTGCGACGGGCAATGTGCACGTGGCGCAGCCGATGGATGGGTAGCCCTGGGCGGTGAGGGGGTTAATGATGAGTTTGTGATCCGTGATGTAGTTCTCTACGTCCTCGTCACTCCATGCCGCGATCGGGTTGATCTTGAGGCGCCCGGTGCGATCCACGTCGAGGATTGGTGTCGTGGCTCGGAGAGGGTTATCGACGCGGCGTATTCCCGTCACCCACGCCTCGTAGGGATTGAGCATGCGAGCCAACGGCTCGACCTTGCGCATTCGGCAGCACGCGGACGGGTTACGGGAATACAGGCGCGGCCCGTAGGTCTCGTCCTGTTCCTCACGGCTCAGCACTGGGCGCACGTTGGTCAGCGGAAGGTGGTAGCGCTCGGCGACCTTGTCACGCGTTTCTATGGTCTCGTCAAAGTGGTAACCGGTATCCAAGAATACGAGTTCTGCGTTAAGGAGCCGCCCCTCTGCCAATTCGGCGAGGATGGTGTCCTGCATGGACATTGTGACGGCGATTTTTCCACTGACGTGGGTTGCCGCCCAGTCCATGATCCCTTCGGCTGACGTTCCTTCCAACTTGTCATTCCATTCCGCCACCAGTGCCCTGTGCTGGGCACGCTGTTCGTCGCTCAGCTGGGCGGTGGTGGTAGGAGCGCCGTCTGGGCTGATTGCTGGGTCTCGGTAGTCACCCGAGCCTCCGCCAAGAAAACCGGCAGATTGTCCCAGTTCCATGGGGTTCATCTCCTCGTTGCACAGTAATTTAGACCGATCGGTCTATAATCGCTCCCCCAAAGACTAGACCAATCGGTTCATTTTCGGCAACCCTCACAGAGAAATCAGCAGCGAGCCCCTCAACGCCCTCGTATCCACGCCTCCCACAAATGCGTATAAATTCCGCCTCGATCCACGAGATCTTGGTGCGCCCCACTCTCGACAATGCGCCCGTTTTCCATGACCATCACCCGGTCTGCCTTGGCCGCTTGATCCAACCGATGAGCCACCATGAGAACGCTTCTACCTGCAGATACCTCATCCGCAGCCCTTTCCAAAACATCAGCATGCACACTGCCGGCCTCCGCAGTAGCCTCATCCATCACCACCACGGCCGGATCCATCAGCAGTACACGCGCCAACGCTAGTTGCTGTGATTCCACCGGATCTAGCCTGATACCCATTGCCCCCACTTCAGTATCCAATCCACGCGGTAAATGAACAAACCAGTCTGCTCCGACCCGCTTCAACACCTCGATCAATTCTTCATCGCTGGCATCCTCGTTGGCCAGCGTGAGATCATCGCGCAAAGAACCCGAAAATGTATGCACCTCCTGCGATACCATCGCTAAACGCCGCGCACGTTCCCTATCGGATAGCTTGTGTACAGGCATCCCATCCAGAGTGACCGTGCCGGATTCTGGTATGCGCAACCCCATCAGCACAGCAGCCACCGTAGACTTCCCGGCTCCCGACGCACCCACCAACGCCACGGTCTCACCGGGTTTGATGGAAAAACTGACGTTCTGAACCGCAGCGTGCCCTTCCCCGTAGCTGAAACACACATCCTGCAGCACTACCTCGCCGCGCACCGGCCCCGCCCCGGAATCTGGCACTGGCAGTGGCGGTTTCAATGTCACCCCCACGATGCGAGCAAGAGATGCATACGCCGACTGAACGGTATCCATCACACGCATCAGCTGCATGATCGGACCACGAATACGGATCATCATCAGCGCTGCACCAGTGACGGCACCCACAGAAACCACCCCAGCCTGCACCATATAAAACCCCACAAGGACAGTACCACCGACATTGATGAACTCTCCCAGAGAAATCCATAGTTGCAGGTTAAACATGGACTGGCGAGCTTTCATCCCCTTGATTACGACGGAGAACGAGGAATCGTAAATGCTACGGTGCATCCTGTCCTCCATAGAAAACGCACGAACAGTTGCACGGCCGCGGATAGCTTCTAAAAACCGGCGCGCTCGCTCAGCCATCGCCGCACGTTCCTCTGCGTACCTGTCCGGTGCAACAGCAAGGTATCTACGCGCTCCCAGCCAATAAACCGGAGCAGAGACCAGCATAATAACCAACATGCGGGGATCCACCGTCACAAGCGCCACAGCCGTGGCGGCAATGGTAAACACACTGGTCGCGAGAATTGGCAACGTGTCCGTCACGGCACTAGAGACCTCAGCCACGTCGTCTGTCGAGCGGCTCACGAGATCCCCTGTGC